>NZ_LFZP01000050.1:0-101317 GCF_002925705.1 Burkholderia anthinoferrum | reverse complement strand
GGCCTGCACAATCGCCGCGCGCTCGATACCGCGCTGGCCGACGAATGGGAGCGGCTGCAACGGGGCGGCGACGGCAGCCTGTCGCTGCTGTTCATCGACGCCGATCACTTCAAGCAGTACAACGACCGGCACGGCCACGCGGTGGGCGACACCGCGCTGCGCTTTCTCGCCGAATGCATCCGCGCGCATACGCGGCGGCGCGGCGACCTCGCCGCGCGCTACGGCGGCGAGGAGTTCGTCGCGGTGTTGCCCGATACGGACGAAACCGGCGCGGCGCAGGTCGCGGAGGCGATTCGCCGCGAAGTCGAAGGCAACGCGCTCGACGGGTTCACCAAAACCGTGCCGCCCTTCACCGTCAGCATCGGCTGCGCGACCGGCCATCGCGCACGCCCCGCAACCGTGCACGCGCTGTCGCATCAGGCGGACATGGCGCTCTATCGCGCGAAGCGCGAAGGCAGAAACCGCGTGTGTCGTGCGGAACCGGAGCCGTTCACCCGCTCGGCGTGACGCACGCCGGGCGCCGTCTGAAATTTTTTTGACGGCGGGTCACTCGCAAACGATTGCCGCGCGCAGCGTTCCTAAACTGTTCATCCAGGGTTCCGATAATCAGGAAATCTATTTAATAACACCCCTGGATTCTTCCTATGAATGATCGACGGTTAACGGTTCGCATGAAGCTGATCATGGCTTTCGGACTTCTTACGTGCACGGTCGTGCTCGTCTCGCTCGTCGGCATCGTGTCGCTCGGCAACGCGAACGCGGCATTCGACGACTATGTCAACGGCATCAACGCCCGCGCGACCCTGGCGGACAAGGTTCTCGCCGCGGTCGACCGGCGCGCGATTGCCGCCCGCAACCAGGTCCTGGCGTCCGGGCCACGCGATGCGGACGTCGAGAAGGAAGCCGCACTGCAGGCCGACCGCGAAGTCGGCGCGCTGCTGGGTGAACTGACGAATACGGTCCGCATCGGCAGCGGCGCGACCGACAAGGCCCGCGAACTGGTTCGGCAAATCGGGGCGATCGAGGCGCAGTACGGCCCCGTGGCGCGCGCCATCGTCGAAGCGGCGGCGAACAACCGGCGCGATCAGGCGATCACGATGATCAACGAACAGTGCCGACCGTTGCTGGCCCGGCTCGTCGCGGCCACCGATGCGTATGCGACGTTCTCGCGCACGATGGCCGCCCAACGGGTGAAGGAATCGGATGACCGTTACACGTCGCGAAGACTGATGCTGATCGCGATCTGCATCGCCGCCGCAGCCGCGGCCGCGATCTCGGGCCTCTTCATCACCCGCGGCCTGCTGCGCGCGCTGGGCACGGAGCCTGCCGCGCTCAGCGATATCGCCCGCCATATCGCCGCCGGCGATCTCGGCGCCGAATCCGCGACCGGCGCCGCGCCGGCCGGCAGCGTGCTGGCCTCCATGCGCGACATGCAGGCGAACCTGATCCGGCTGATCTCGGAAGTCCGTACCGCCTCGGGCAACGTCGCGACGGGGGCCGGCGAAATCGCGTCCGGCAACCAGGATCTTTCGTCCCGCACCGAACAGCAGGCCGCGTCGCTGCAGGAAACCGCGTCGAGCATGGAGCAACTGACGTCCACCGTGCGCCTGAACGCCGACAACGCGCAGCAGGCGAGCGGCCTGGCCGACAACGCATCGGAGGTCGCGCAGCGCGGCAGCTCGGCCGTCGGCCTGATGGTCGACACGATGACGGACATCAGCGCGAGTTCCGCCAAGATCGCCGAGATTACCGGGATCATCGAAGGGATCGCGTTCCAGACCAACATTCTCGCGCTCAACGCGGCCGTCGAAGCCGCGCGCGCCGGCGAACAGGGCCGCGGCTTCGCGGTGGTGGCCAGCGAAGTCAGAAGTCTTGCGCAGCGTTCGTCGAGCGCCGCGAAGGAAATTCGCGAGCTGATCTCGCAATCGGTCCGGAAAATCCAGGACGGCTCGCAGATCGCGAACAACGCGGGCGAGACGATGAGCCAGGTCACGCACGCGATCTCGCGCGTGACCGACATCATGGGCGAGATCGCCGCGGCGTCGAGCGAGCAGAGCCGCGGCATCGAGCAGGTCAATCTGGCCATTACGCAAATGGACGAGGTCACGCAGCAGAATGCGGCGCTCGTCGAGCAGGCGGCCGCCGCGTCGAAGTCGCTCGAGGAACAGGGACTCCGGCTTGCCGAGGCCGTCTCGCTGTTCCGGCTGGAGACGCGCACGGCGAACGCGTAGGCCGGCGCCTGCCACCCGTATCGGTGACGGACGACGCATGGATTCTCGCGTCCGTCATGTTCAGCACCGGAAATTAACCAAATAGTGGGAATTTCCGCCCGCTGCGTACGGCGCGAAACAATTCCGTAACGACCGCGTAACGATCGCTCACCACAATCCTCCATCTTTACCATCAGGATGGAGTCTTGCATGTTTGCGTCACGAAGCCGTTTCCCGCTGCACGTCGCGGCATTGTCGAGTGCGATCGTACTGGCTGCCTGCGGCGGCGGCGACGACGTCGCGTCGACCGGCACGATCGCCGCGGCCGTTCCGGCGCCGCCCGCCGACCCCGGCTTCGTCGACAGCGCGCCGATCCCGAGCGCGCCGGCTTTCGTCGACAACGTCGCGACCAACCAGCGCGGCGACGCGCGCTACGCGACGCTGTCGACCAACGCCGCGGTGCGCGTGCTGGGCCGCTTCCTCGATCTCTGGCAACCGGCGACGATGCTGGTCGACGCGGGCGTGAGCGCGCCGGCGAACGGCGCGTTCCCCGCCATCTCGCCATCGCCCTGCTCCGGGCTGCCGAACAGCGGCGTGCCGTGCGGCACGATCCTGAACGACGCGGTGCTGTCGGCGAACGTGCAGTACGTGATCAACGCGACGACCGCCCGTACGCCGCAACAGGCCGACGCCGCGTACTACGACGACCGGCGCGGCAAGGGATACAGCGTGACCGACGGCATGGGCCCGCTCACCGCCGCGTGGCGCACCGCCGCCCAGCAGACGACCAGCATCACCACCGTGCCCGCCGATGCGACGACCGTGCTGTACAACGACGCCGGCAACAATGTCGGGGTCGGCAGCAGCAGCGGCAACGCCAGCTTCGGGAAGGTCGTCGACCTGCTCAACGAAATGGGCAACAACGCGTCGACCGAACCGTCCAAGCGCTTCTTCAAATACGCGCGCCCGTACCGCTGGAGCACGAGCGTGGTCGTCGCGCCGACGCTCGTGCCGGCCGAAAGCGCGACGCCCGCGACCGACGGCGGCTTCATCAGCGGCCACACGGCCGAAGCGATGCGCGATGCGACGACGATGGCGTGGCTCGTGCCGGAACGCTTCCAGGAGATGATCAGCCGCGGCCTCGAGCTCGGCGAGAACCGGATCCTCGCCGGCATGCATTCGCCGCTCGACGTGATCGGCGGGCGCATGCTCGCGCTGGCCGTCAGCGCGGCCAACCTGACCGCGTACGCCAGCGACGCGCAGGCTGCCTACACGCAAGCCCATCAGACGCTGCAGCAACTGACGGGAACGAGCGCCACGACGTTCTCCGCATTCGCGCGTTCGGGCACGACGGCCACCGACCGCTTCGCCGACTACGCGGCGAACAAGGCCGCGTTCCTGCGCCGCATGACGTTCGGCTTCGGTGCGATCGAATCGACGAACGCACCGCCGGTCGTGCCGAAGGGCGCGGAGATCCTGCTGCAGACGCGCTTCCCGTACCTGAGCCCCGACCAGCGGCGCGTCGTGCTGAAGACCACCGAGCTGCCGTCCGGCTATCCGGTGATGGACGACGCGGAAGGCTGGGGCCGCCTGAACCTGTTCGCGGCCGCCGACGGTTACGGCGCGTTCAACGGCAACGTGATCGTATCGATGGATGCGTCGCAGGGCGGGCTCAATGCCGCCGACGTATGGCGCAACGACGTTTCAGGCGCCGGCAAGCTGACGCTGCAGGGCAGCGGCACGCTGACGCTGGCGGGCAACAACGGCTACACGGGCGGCACGCAGGTAAGCGGCGGCACGCTGGCGGCCGCGTCGGCGACGGCATTCGGCAAGGGCGACGTGTACGTCGGCCCGGGCGGCAGCGTGCGGATCGCGGCCGCCGCGCCGGTGACGGTCGCCACCCGCTACACGCAGCTCGACAACACGACGCTCGAACTCGACATCGACGGCCACGGCGGCGGACGTCTGCGCGTGGGCGGCCCGCTCACCATCGCGGGCGGCACGCTGCATGTGAAATTCGTGAACGACTACACGCCGAAGGCGGGCGACACCATCGCGCTGATCGACGGCGCGGCGGCCGCCGCGAAGTTCGCGACGGTGACGGTCGACGGGTTCAAGGCCACGCCGGTCTACACCGCGGCGGGCGTGTCGATCACGCTGTCGGCCGCCTGACCGGCACGGAAGATCGATCCTGCAACGGCGCCGCCCACGGGCGAGACTGGCTACCGAAGCGCCGTTGCAGTTCGATGATCGTGGGCAGGTTGAAATCATGGACGTCCGGCGCGGCGCCACCCTGCCGCCGGCTCACCTCGACGCAGAGCTCCAGCGCACGCGCGCGCGTCTCGGCGAGCAAGCGCAGCGCCTCGTCGAGCAAGCCCTTCTCCAGTTCCGACAGCGAGCCGTCGTGGCCGGTTTCTCCGATCGCCGGCTCGCTCATGCTGGTTTCCATCGCGGATTTCTCCTTCGCTGTCCGACTGCGCGCAAGGCCGCACACCGACTCTAGCGTCACATGACCGCGCCGCGCAGCCACGGCACGAACTCGCGTTCGCCGATGCCGTTGTCCTCGCTGCGCGATCGTCGTCCGGACGCGACGTCGAGCATCAGCCGGAACAGCCGCGCGCCCGCTTCGTCGACCGTGAGCGAACCGGCGACGATCCCGCCGCTGTCGAAATCCATGTCCGATTGCATTCGCTCGAACAGGCCGCTCGTCGTCGCGATCTTGATCGTCGGCACCGGCTTCGAGCCGAACACCGAACCGCGGCCCGTCGTGAAGCACACGAGATTCGCGCCGCCGGCGATCTGCCCGGTGGCCGACACCGGGTCGTAACCGGGCGTATCCATGAACACGAGCCCCGCTTGCCGCACCGGCTCCGCATAATCGTAGACGGCGCGAAGCGGCGAGCGGCCGCCCTTCGACACCGCGCCGAGCGACTTCTCGAGAATCGTCGTGATGCCGCCGGCGAGATTGCCGGGCGACGGGTTGTTGTTCATTTCGCCGCCGTTGTCGGCGACGTAGCGCTCCCACCATTGCAACCTGCCGAGCAGACGCCCGGCCACGTCGCGCGACGCCGCCCGCGCGATCAGCAGATGCTCGGCGCCGTAGATCTCGGGCGTCTCCGACAGAATCGCGGTGCCGCCGTTGCGAACCAGCAGGTCGACGGCCGCGCCGAGCGCCGGATTCGCCGTGATGCCCGAGTAGCCGTCGGAGCCGCCGCATTGCAGGCCGACGGTCAGCCGCGATGCCGGCACGGTGCTGCGCCGCGCGCCGTCGGCCGCCTCCACCAACTCCCGCACGATCGACACGCCGCGAGCGACGGTGTCGCGCACGCCGCCCTCGTCCTGGATCGCCAGCGTGCGCACCGTGCCGGGCGCCGCCGCGTCGAGCCGTTGCGCGAGCGCCCCGACCTGGTTGACCTCGCAGCCGAGGCCGACGAGCAGCACGCCGGCGAAATTCGGGTTGCGCGCGTAGCCGACGAGCGTGCGCCGCAGCAGCTCGATGCCGTCCCCGGTCGCCGACATGCCGCAGCCGCTCTGATGGGTGATCGCGACGACGCCGTCGACATGGCCGAATGCATCGAGCGCGCCGTGCCGGTATGCATCGGCGATCGCATGACAGACACTCGCCGAACAGTTGACGCTCGCGATCACGCCGACGTAGTTGCGGGTACCCACGCTGCCGTCGGGCCGCACGAATCCGTCGAAGGTGTCGCGGCGATCCGCGGGAACGTCGTGCGCGTCGCCGGCGGGCCCGTCATCGTGCGCATGCCGCTCGGGCATCCCGACGTTGTGCACGTGCACATGCTCGCCGGCGGCGATGTCGCGCAGCGCGACGCCGATCGGCTGCCCGCATTTGACGATCGCGTCGCCGCGCGCGATCGGCGCGGTGGCGACCTTGTGGCCGGCCGGCACCGCGTCCGCCAGCCGCAGCGGTGCGCCGCGCACGTCGATCGGCACGTCCGGCGCCAGCGCGTCGAGTGCGACGGCGACGTTGTCGTCGCCGTGAAGGATCACGATTGCCGGTGGCTTCACGATGCATCTCTCCCTGTCGTTGCGATGCTGGCCGCCGGAGCGCCGGCCGCCGGTTCATGGCGGGCGACGAGTTGCCGCAAGCGCGGTTGTTCGGCCGACAGCGCCAGCGAATCCACGAGCGCGAGCAACGGCTCGATCCGCCGCGCCACCTTCTCGCGATGATTGACGGCGATATCGGCGATGCGATGCGCGAGAAACGGATTGAGAAAACGCTCGCGCACGCTGTCGACGTAGCGTTCGGCCGTTTCGCGCAAGCCCAGCGCCACGAATACCGGCGCGACTTCATCGCGCCACACGGCCTCGAGACCGTCGCGTAGCCGCGCATCGTTCATCGCGTCCAGTACCGTCTCCGACGCGTCGCGCCCCGCCTCGAGCCACTGCTGCGCGAGCCAGCTGTGCCCGAGATTGAGGAAGAACAGCTTCAGGCGCTCGTGGCTGCGCAAATCGTCGGTGACGACGATCTGCGCGTGCCGGCAC
The DNA here is from genome assembly GCF_002925705.1 of Burkholderia anthinoferrum. Taxonomy (NCBI): domain Bacteria; kingdom Pseudomonadati; phylum Pseudomonadota; class Betaproteobacteria; order Burkholderiales; family Burkholderiaceae; genus Burkholderia; species Burkholderia anthinoferrum. The sequence continues at coordinate 94,601 of NZ_LFZP01000050.1, read as the reverse complement.
GGCAGCACCATGCCGGCACGCCGTTCGATCGCCCATAGCGCGTACGGCTCCGCGACCGCGCCGACCGGATGAAGCGGCTCGGACACGATGCGGTCGACGAGCGAGTTGACCCACACGCAGCGGTTGCACAGATAGTCGGCGAACGCGTCGGGCAGCCGCCACGCGCGCGCGAGGCCCAGCACGATGTCGCGCAGCGTGTCGCCGTTGTTCGTCACGAGTTCGCACGGCAGGATGGAGACGCCGTCATCGGGCCGCGCCTGCCAGCGCGCATGCAGCAGCGCCAGCAGCTTCGCCGGAAAACCGCGCGGCGCGTGCTCCGGCCGGGCCAGCAGGTCCGCGGCGTCGCGCGGATCGGCGCGATAGCCTGCGTCGCCGGTATTCGACACGATCACGCGCACCGTCTCGATCGCTGCGCCGCGTATTTCCGCCCAGTCGCGCTCGGCATCCCACGCGCGATGCACGGCGTGGCACTCGACGATTTCGTCGACGACACCGCCGTGCTCGCGCCCGCGAATCCGCACCGGATAGCGACCGGTGGCGCGCAGCGCGTCGATTCTCGCGCGGCTGGCCGGATTGCCGGTCGTCTGCACGATGCCGATGCCGCCCATCGCGTTGCCGTCGTCCAGCGCCTGGGAGACGAACAGGTCGACGTGCGCCAGCAGGAAGCGGCTCGTGCCGAACTGCAGGATTGGCGGCGTCATCGCGTGCGCTCCGCGTGCCCGATTCGATCGCTCAGCATTCGACGAGCGCCTTCACGACGGTCTGCCCCGCTTCCAGCAGCCGCGGAAGCGCGTCCGGCACGTCCTCGAGCCGCATCCGGTGCGTGTTCAGCGCGCGGTCGGGAATGCGCCCGGCACGCATCGCGTCGAGCACCGTCGCGAAATCCTCGGCCGTCGCATTGCGGCTCGCGAGCAGCGTGGTCTCGCGCTTGTGGAATTCGGGATCCGAAAACGCGACGTGCCCGCGCACGATCGAGATCAACGTGTATTTGCCGCCGTGCGCGACGAACTCGAAGCCGCGATTCATCGCATCGAGGTTGCCCGTCGCGTCGAACACCGCATCGAAATACTCGCCGTTCGTCAATTCCGCGAGACGCGCCGTATCGTCCGCGCCCACCTCCACCGTCGCGTCGACGGCCAGATGCTGCCGGCAGAACGCCAGTCGATCCGCCCGCGTGTCGAGGCACGTGACGTCGGCGCCGCGCAGTTTCGCGAAGATCATCGCGGCCATGCCGATCGGTCCGGCGCCGACGACCAGCGCCCGCTGCCCGGCGCGAATGTCCGCGCGGCGCACCGCATGCGCGCCGATCGCGAGGAATTCCAGCATCGCCGCCTGATCGAGCGAAATGCCGTCGGCCTTGTGCACGAACTGCGCGGGTACGCTCAGGTATTCGGCCAGCGCACCGTCGCGATGCACGCCGAGCACCTTGATGTTCACGCAGCAGTTCGTGTTGCCGTGACGGCATGCGACGCAGTGTCCGCACGACAGATACGGCATCACATACACCGCGTCGCCGGCGCCGAGCCCCGACGCCGGTTCCGCCTCGACGACGACCGCGGAAAGCTCGTGACCCATCACGCGCGGATATTCGAGGTAAGGCTGGTTGCCGGTGAAGATGTGCAGGTCGGTGCCGCAGATGCCGACCCGTTGCACGCGCAACAGCACTTCGCCGCTGCCGCGCACGGGCAGTTCGCGCTGCTGCACGCGCAGCACGCCGGGGGATTCGCAAATCACGCTGAGCATGTCGGGTTCCTTTCGTTCGGGTTCATTCGTCGTGGCGTGCGGTGTCGATCCGGTAGAAGCGGCATGCATTGCCGCCGAAGAGGCCGTCCAGCGCCGCGGCGCCGAGCCACCGCGCGCAATCGTCCTCGCACGCGGCCAGCCAGTCGCCGTAGCCGCCGCACGCCGACGCCAGCCGCAGCACCGGCCAGTCGCTGCCCCACATCAGGCGCGTCGGCCCGAACAGGTCGGCCAGTGCGTGGACATACGGCCGCGTGCGCGCCCGCACCAGGTCCGGGCCGGCAGACGGCCCGGCCTCCGTCCAGAGGCCGGACAGCTTGCAATGAAGATTCGGCAGGCTCGCGAGCCGGCGCATCGCCGACAGCCACGGCTGCAATTCGCCGCGCTCGATGAACGGCTTCGCACCGTGATCGATCACGATCGGCAGATCGGGATGGCGTCGCGCGAACGCGTGCAGCGCATCGAGATGGCGCGGCATCACCAGCGCATCGAAACGCAGCGCGTGCTCGAGCATCGCGGCGACCGCGCGATCCAGCCGCGGATCGTCGATCCATGCGTCGTCGGGCAGATCCTGCAGCATCGGGCGCAAGCCGCGCGCCTTCGGCGCGGCCGCAAATGCCGCGATCCGCGCCGCTGCGTCGTCGGCCTTCAGGTCGACCCAGCCGACCACGGCGCCGACCGTCGGGGTGTCGGCCGCGAGATCGAGCAGAAAGCGCGTGTCGGCTTCGCTCGGCAGCGATTGCACGAGCACGGTGGTGTCGATACGCGCGGCGTCGAGCAGCGGCGCCAGATCGGCGGGGCCGAAATCCCGGTGAATCGCTTCGAGCTCGGCCGGCGGCCAGCAGCCGGCCCGCGCGCCGATTCGCCAGTAGTGCTGATGGGAATCGATGCGCACGGTCATGCACGTGCTCCCGGAACCGGCGCGCGCGCGTCGATCAAGCCTTCGTCGCGCAACGCAGCCCACAGTTCGGCCGGCGCGGGGCGCTCGAGCCATTCGATGTTCTGCTTCAACTGCGCCACGCTGCGCGCGCCGATCACGCAAGACACGACGGCCGGATGGCCGAACGGAAACTGCAAGGCGGCGGCGGGAAGCGGCACGTCGAAGCGCCTGCACAGCGCGCCCAGGCGCGTCGCCTTGTCGATCACGTCGGCGCTCGCGTCCGCATAGTTGAACTTGCCGTTGCCGACGAGCACGCCGGAATTGAACACGCCGCCGATCACGATCGCCGTCCCGTCACGGGCGCACGCGTCGAGCAGCGGTTCGAGCGCCGTCTGTTCGAGCAGCGTGTAGCGGCCGGCCAGCAGCACGGCGTCGAGCGCCGCTTCGTTCAGCGCGTCGGCCGCGACTTCCCACTCGTTCACGCCAAGACCGAACGCGCCGATCTCGCCGCCCGAGCGCAGCGCCTCCAGCGCGCAAAACCCGCCGCCGCGGGTCAACTGTTCCCAGTAGTGCGCATGACGATCGCCATGCGTCATCGCACCGATGTCGTGCACGTACAGCATGTCGATCCGCGCGAGCCCGAGCCGTTGCCGGCTGTCCTCGTACGAGCGCAGGATGCCGTCGTAGCTGTAGTCGTAGACGGGCCGGAACGGCAGCGGCTCGGCCCAGCCGTCGTCGCCCGGCCGCACGCTCGGGTCGGCGCGCATCAGCCGCCCGACCTTCGTGCTGAGCGTGAAGGCGCCGCGCTCGCGCGGGGCGAGCCCCGCGCCCACGCGCCGCTCGGACAGCGTGTAGCCGTAATACGGCGCGGTGTCGAAATAGCGCAGGCCGGCCGCCCACGCGGCGTCGACGAGCGCGGCCGCGTCGGCCGCCGACATCGGCCGATACAGGCCGCCGAGCTGCGAGCAGCCGAGACCGAGCGCGGACACCGTCAGCCCGCTGCGCGGCAAGGTGCGCGTATCGTTCGCGTTCATGCGTGACGACTCGATGCGGAAAAGCGGCACGGGCGATCAGTACAGGACATTCTTCGCCGCCTGCGAATCGAGGTTCTGCTTGTCGACCATCACGACGCCGGTATCGATCAGCTTCGGCGCGGGCTTGCGCTCGATCACGTCGAGCGCCGTGCGCACGCCCTGGTTCCCCATCTGCCACGAACCCTGCACGGCGATCGCCTGCACGGTGCCGTCGCGCACGAAGCCCTGCAGATCCTCGTTGCCGTCGAAGCCGATCGCCACGACCTTGCCCGCCTTGCCCGACTGCTTCAGCGCGCGGCCCATGCCGACCGCGGTCGGCTCGTTCGCGCCGAAGATGCCCTTCAGGTCGGGGTTCGCCGACAGCACGTCGGTCGTCTGGTTCAGCGCGGTCGCCATTTGCGATTGCGAGTAGTACGGGCCGACGATCTGCAGCTTCGAATGGCTCTCGATGTACTTGCGGAACCCGCCGACGCGGCTGACCTCGGACCCCGCGCCCGGCACGTACGACATGATCGCGATCTTGCCGGACTGCCCGACGCGATCGATTAGCGCCTTCGCGCACAACGCGCCGGCCTTCTCGTTGTCGGTCGACAGGAACGCCTGGTAGTACGGCTTGCCGGCATCCGAGATGGCCGAGTCGATCAGCACGACGGGAATGTGCGCTTCCCACGCCTTCTTGATCGCGGGCACGAGCGCATCGGGATCGGACGGCGCGAGCACGATGCCCGCCACATGACGCGTGACCGCGTTGTCGACCATGTTGACCTGCCCGCTGATGTCGGACTCGGCCGCCGGCCCCTGGAACGTCATCGTGTAGCCCTTGGCGCCGTCGAGCGCCGCCTTCGCGCCTTTCTGCACGTTCTGCCAGTAGTTCGAATTGACCGTCTTGACGATCACGGCGATCTCGCCGCCCGCCGCATACGCGCCGCTGTTGCACGCCGCCGCGAACACGCACGCCGATGCCGCCAGCAGGATGGATTTGTTCATGTCTCGCTCCGCTTCTCGTTGGTAGGGACTGCTTGCCGCCGGTCAGGGCCGGCGATTGCGCAACTGGTCGATCCACACCGTGCCCAGGATCACGACGCCGATGATGATCTGCTGGATGAAGCTCGACACGCCGTTCATGTTCAGGCCGTTGCGCAGCACGCCGATCACGAACGCGCCGATCGCCGTGCCGGAAATCGTGCCGACGCCACCCATCAGCGACGTGCCGCCGATGACCGAGCTGGCGATGGCGTCGAGTTCGTACATCACGCCCTCGTTCGGCTGCCCGGTGACGAGCCGCGACATCAGCACGCAGCCGGTCACGCCCGCGAGCGCGCCGGACAGCACGTAGGTGAACAGCTTCACGCCCTGCACGTTCACGCCCGACAGCCGCGCGGCTTCCGCGTTCGATCCGACCGCGTAGATATGACGGCCGAGCGACGTTCTCGACAGCAGCACGGACACCACGACGAACAGCACGACCATGATCACGACCGGATACGGGATGCCGGGAAACGTCGTGTCGGGGAAGCCGTCCGCGCCGATGCGCGAGATCCGCAGCAGCGCGCCGTTGCCGAGCGCGCCGAACGCGTCGCCGAGATCCGAGACGGGCCTCGCGCCCGTGATCTGGAGCGCGATGCCGCGCGCGACGAGCATCATGCCGAGCGTCGCGATGAACGGCGGCAGGCCCATGCGCGTCACGCAGATGCCGTTGACGAGCCCGCATAGCGCACCGACCAGGATGCCGGCCGCCATCGCGGCAGGCACCGGCACGCCGGCCTTGACGAGCAGCGCCGCGCACACGCCGGCCAGCGCGAGCACCGAGCCGACCGACAGGTCGATGCCGCCCGTGATGATCACGCAGGTGGCGGCCACGCCCAGATAGGCGATGGACGTGACCTGCAGGCCGACGGTCATCAGGTTGTCGACCGAGAAGAACGCCGCGCTCGATATCGAGAACGCGAACACGAGCACGACGAGGCTGCCGAGCGCCGCGAACTTCTGGATCAGGTCGCGCCGCCGCTGTCGCGCCGCCCGCTCGTCGGCCTGGCTTCGATCGGATGTCATTTCAAGCATGGGAACGCCCCGACGCGTAGTGCATGATCTCCTCCTGACTGGTGTGTTTCGTGTCGAGCAATGCGGTCATTCGACCTTCGTGAAAGACGGCGATCCGGTCGGTCATGCCGAGCAGTTCGGGCAATTCCGAGCTGATCAGCACGACGCCGACGCCATCGGCGGCGAGCCGGTCCATCAGCCCGTAGATCGCGAATTTCGCACCGACGTCGATGCCGCGCGTCGGCTCGTCGAAGAACAGAATCTTCGAGCCGCGGTACAGCCATTTGCCGATGACGACCTTCTGCTGGTTGCCGCCGGACAGGTTGCGCACACGCTGATGCACGGACGGCGTGCGAATCGCGAGGTCCTGCACGTAGCGGCGCGCCACGTCGAGCTCGTCGTCGAAGCGCAGGAATCCGAAGCGTGACGCGATGCCGCGCACGTTCGCGAGCGTGAGGTTGGCCGCGACGGGCATCGGCAGCGCGAGCCCCTCCTTCTTGCGGTCCTCCGACAGATACGCGATGCCGTGCCGGATCGCCTCGCGCGGCGAGCGGATCGTCACGGGCCGGCCGTGCAGCGCGATCGTGCCGCCGTCCGGGCGATCCGCGCCGAAGATCGCGCGGGCGATCTCGGTGCGTCCGGCCCCCATCAATCCCGCGAAACCCAGGATCTCGCCGCGGCGCAGCGCGAACGACACCGGTCCGAACACGCCGTCGCGGCGCAGGTCGCGCACGTCGAGCAGCACGTCGTCCGTCGGCGCCGACTGCCGCGACGGATACGCGTCGTCGAGCGTGCGTCCGACCATGCGCGCGACGATGTCGTCGATGCTCACGTCGGCGAAATCGTCCGTCGAGATGTGGCGTCCATCACGCAGCACGGTCACACGATCGACGATCTGCGCCATTTCGTCGAGCCGGTGCGAGATATACAGAATCGCCACGCCGTCGGCGCGCAGTTCCTCGATGATGCGAAAGAGCTGCACCGTTTCCGCTTCCGTCAACGACGACGTGGGTTCGTCCATGATCAGCACGCGCGCATCGAGCGACAACGCCTTCGCGATCTCGACCATCTGCTGCTGCGCGATGGACAGCACGCCGACCTTCGTGGTCGGCGCGACGTTCAGGCCGATTCGCGCGATGCAGCGCGCCGCATCCGCATTCATGCGTTTCGTGTCGACGAACGGCCCGCGCCGCGGCTCGCGTGCGAGGAACAGGTTCTCCGCGACGCTCAGGTGCGGGACGAGATTGAGCTCCTGGTGAATGATCGCGATGCCGGCCGCCTGCGCTTCGGAGGCCGAACGAAACCGCACCGGCGCGCCGCGATAGTAAACGACGCCCTCGTCAGGCAGGTACTGGCCGCTGATGATCTTCATCAGCGTGGATTTGCCCGCGCCGTTTTCGCCGCACACCGCATGCACCTCGCCGCGGCGCAGATCGAGGCGAATGCCGTCGAGCGCGACGACGCCCGGGAAGCGCTTGCGAATCCCTTCCAGGCGCAGGATCTCCCGGTCCGCTTCGTCCTGTGCGGCCTGACCGGGCAGATTGCGAGGCATTGCCATTGCGTCTCCTTGAGGCGGATCGACCTCGGCTTCGCCTGGTCAGTCCAATTTGGATGAATTACAGCAATCGAACCCGTTTTGGTCAAGCCAATTTATCTATTTCAATCTGATCTTACCAATGGTAAAAACCCGGACACCCGGCTGAATGAGCCGCTGCATGGGGCAATGAGGCAGGCGTGATAGACTCCGCGACACGCGCTTGTGCCGAGAGCGCATTGACCTCAATCGATCGGATGAAATCGACAGAACCCAAGCGGCTTTACCAATCGGTCGCGGCCCAGATCGTCGCGTTGATTCGCCAGGGCGAATTCGCGATCGGCGAGCGGCTGCCGCCGGAGCGCGAGTTGGCGCTGACGCTCGGCGTATCGCGTCCGTCGCTTCGCGAGGCGCTGATCGCGCTGGAAATCGGCGGCCAGATCGAAATCCGGATGGGCTCCGGCGTCTATGTCCGCGACACGGCGGCCGACGCCGTCGGCCCGATGGCCACGCTCGGCGACAGTCCGTCGGAATTGATGCAGGCCCGCGCGGCCGTCGAAGGCAGCGTGGCAGCGCTGGCCGCCGCACGGATGACGGCCGCGATGCTCGAACGCCTGCGCCGCACGGTTCAGCGCATGAAGCGGCTCGCGGAGGCCGGCAAATCGCCCGTCGAGGCCGACCGGCAATTCCACATGCTGATCGCGGAAGCCGCCGGCAATTCGGTGCTCACGCGCTTCGTCGGCGAGCTGTTCGACAGCCGCCACGACCCGATCGCGGCCGCCATGCGCGGCCACGCGGAAAATCCGCAGACGTGGACCGCCGCCGTGCGCGAGCACGAGGACGTGCTGCTCGCGCTGCAGGCCGGCGATCCGATCGCGGCCCAGACGGCCATTCGCGCGCATCTTCGCGCGTCCGAAGCGCGGTGGATCGAGGGCGGGCTGAAAGCCGAGCCGGATTCGGAGCCGGATTGACCGGCGCACGGGCGCCGGCAACGCGCTATTCAACGCCCTGCAACGCTGCCCGATCGCTCGCCGTGCGGCGCGGCGGCAGCGTGCGCGGCACTAGGCTCGTCACCAGCACCGAGCCGACCACCAGCAGCCCCGCGACCACGCCGAACCCGGCATACGGCGCGCCGGTACGCACGAACAGGGCACCGACCAGCCACGAACTGAACGCGCCGCCGAGCGAACCGAGCATGCTGATCACCGCGATGCCCGCCGCCGCCGCGCGGCCGGTCAGTTGGGCCGCCGGAATCGTCCAGAAAACGATCGGCACGGTGAATGCGCACAACTGCGCGATCGCAAGCAAGGTCACGGTGATCCAGACGTGGCCGACCGAGAAGCGCAGAAGCAGCAAACCGCACGCGGTGACGAGCATGCAGGCCACCGTATGCCATCGGCGCTCGCCGTATCGGTCGGAACTCCATGCGATCGCCACGTTGCCGATCATCGTGAATACGGAAATCAGTCCGGACAACCAACCGATTCCGGAGACGCTCGACACCCCGGCCGCCTTCAGCACCGTGGGCGACCAGAACGTCACCGTCCCCATCCCGACGTAGACGCAGAAATAGATCGCGGCAAGCCCGAGCACGCGACCGTTGCGAACGATGTCGAGCACGCGGGCCCCATCATGGCCGACCACTGCCGCGGCCCGATCCGCGTCGAGATCGCGCAACAGCGCCCGCCGATCCGCAGGCGACAGCCATGCCGCCTGTTCCGGCCGGTCGCTCAGCATCAGCAGCGCAACCAGCCCGAGCGCGATGGCCGGCAATCCCTCGATCAGAAACAGCCACTGCCATCCGCGCATGCCCATCGCGTCCTGCATGTGCGCCATGATCCAGCCGGACAGCGGCCCGCCGATCATGCCGGCGACCGGCACCGCGAGCAGCAGCACGCTGTTGACACGGGCGCGCACCGTATCCGGAAACCAGTACGACAGGTACAGGATCAGGCCCGGAAAGAAGCCGGCCTCGGCGGCGCCGAGCAGAAAGCGCACCACGTACAGCGACACGCTGCCGGTCACGAACATCTGCGCCACCGTGCAAAGCCCCCACAGCACCATGATTCGCATGAGCGTGCGGCTCGCGCCGATGCGCGCGAGCACCAGATTGCTCGGCACCTCGAACGCGGCGTAACTGATGAAGAAGATCGCCGTCGCGGAGCCGAATACGGCTTCGCTCAAGCCGAGGTCCTGCAGGAACTGCAGCTTGGCGAACCCGATGTTGACGCGATCGACGAAGTTGACGACGTAGCAGAGGAACAGAAACGGAATCACGCGCAGCGCGATCCGGCGATACAAGACGGCAGGGGGTGACTCGGACATGGACCGCTCCCGGTATGTGGACATGCGTCGGCCGTCGCGTGGGTTGCTCGCGGCCGCCGTCGGTGGCGCCGCCACGCGTTGCGCGCACAGAGGCTGCGCGAAGCGTCGCGAGGGAATTATACGAATCTCACAATTCGGGATTCATTGGTAGTTAACACGAGAAAACGCCTCGGACGCTAACCGTGTCATGCCTCCAACCCACATTCGTCAGATTTTTAAGAAAGCACCGGGTCAATGCTCATCCAATCGCTGCTTTGCCCTTACTGCAAGGTCTCACGTCGCACCCTATGTAAACCCCACCATAAAGATAAATTCAATCCCCTATAATGAGATTTGCAAAAACATCCTTCAAGCGAGCGCCGATCGGGTTTCGATCGCGTCACCCGGTGTTTTTTTCTGGATATGATCGTCGGCGGGACTAGCCGCGTGGCACGGCGCCTTCGGAAGCCGTCCATCCGGGCGAGTCCAGTCGACCCGCGCGCATGGCGCGAGCGCGCTGCCCGCGCCCGGGCAACATGGGCCGGCTTCGGCCGGCATCGAATTTCAGACGGAATGCGTTAGCCACGCCATGAACCTGCACGCTGAAACACTGTGCTTCTCCGATGTGTTCCTCCATTCCCAGGCGATCGTGAACTGGTCGCAGCACTACGACCAGATCAGTCCGGGCACCGCCACGACCACGCTGCGTCAGGTCGCCGGCCAGCGTTTCCACGTCTTTCGCGAACGCATCAACCAGCGCGTGATGCAGCACGGCCTCGCGCCGCGCGGCCGGCTCTGCTTCGCGCTGCCGATCGCCAGCGCGGTCGCGCCCGTGGTCCAGGGTCGCACCGTCGAGCGACCGAGCCTGCTGACCTTGCGCGGCGGCGAGGAATTCGTCGCCCACCTGCCGTGCGACACCGAGGTGCTCGCCTTCACGATCGACCGCACGCTCACCGCCGATCGCGAACTGGACGAACTCGCGAACCTGCCCGCCCGCATCCTGAAGCAGCCGGTGCTGCCGATCTCGCCCGCACGCTACGGCAATGCGCTGGACGGCCTCGAGCGCGTGCTGCGCCAAGCGCTCGACGGCGACTCGCTCACCGCGCGCGATGCGTTCGACGAACGCGTGCTCGCGCACAGTGTGGTCGGCATCCTGCTCGACCTCGTGCAGCCCGACGACCCGGATGCCGGTGCGCTGCCGTCGGCGTCGACGCAAAGCTACATCGTTCGCCGCAGCCAGGAAATCGCGCTGGAGTGCGACGACGTGCCGACGGTCATCGATCTCTGTCACCACCTCCGAATCAGCCGCCGCACGCTGCAATACAGCTTCCAGAACGTGGTCGGCACCACGCCGACCGCCTACCTCCGCTCGATCCGGCTGAACGCGGTGCGGCGCTTCCTGATGACGACGCCCGAGACGATGCGGATCGGCGACGCGGCAGCGCAATTCGGCTTTTGCCATTTCGGGCGTTTCTCCGCGTATTACCACCAGCATTTCCACGAGTTGCCGTCGCACACGCCGCGGCTGAGCTGAGCGCACCGCACGCGCCGCCTCATCCGGGTAATCCCCTGCCGCGTGGTGCATGCGGATTGCCGATAACGGACAACGCCCGTGTTTTCGGCACCGTAAATTTTGTCGTCGGCTCCGCTCGCATGCCCGCTGCACCGCATGGAGCGGCCGTCCAAGCGCATACCCGTGTCGTCGATGAACGTCGGCAGCGATTGCCGGCTCGTCAGCATCGGCGCGCGGCACGGGGATATCGATCAGGCATGCCGGTGTCGATTCCTGACGGACGATCCGGCCAGCGGGACTACTCATGAACGAATCGTCACCCCGGTCCGAAGCGGGGCTCGGCAAGAACGCCGTCGGACTTTCACACATCGTTTTCTTCGTCGTCGCCGCGGCCGCGCCGCTCACCGCGATGGTCGGCGCGACGCCCGCGGCGTTCTCGCTCGGCAACGGCCCCGGCGTGCCCGGCGTCTTCGTGCTGGCGGGCGTCATGTACCTGATCTTCAGCATCGGCTATGCGGCGATGAGCCGGCACATCTCCAATGCGGGCGCATTCTATGCCTACATCGCGAACGGGCTCGGGCGCCCCGCCGGCGTGGGCGGCGCGTTCGTCGCGATCGTCGCGTACAACGCCGTGCAGATCGCGATCTACTGCATGTTCGGCTTCTTCCTGAACGACAGCATCCAGCGGCACTACGGCGTCGACGTGCCGTGGTGGGCATTCGCGCTCGCATGCGTCGTCGCCGTGCACTTCTGCGGTGCGCGACGCATCGAGTTCAGCGGCCGGCTGCTCGGCATGCTGATGATCGGCGAGATCGCGATCGTGATGCTGCTCGATCTCGCGATCATCGCGCACGGCGCGAGCGCCGGCGGCTTCAGCGCGAAACCGTTCAGCCCGGCAATGGTGTTCGCGCCCGGGCTCGGCACCGCGCTCGTGTTCGTGCTCGGCTCGTACATGGGCTTCGAGGCCACGGCGATCTTCTCCGAGGAGGCGCGCGACCCGAAGCGCACGATTCCGCGCGCCACGTACGTGGCCGTGATCCTCATCATGGCGTTCTACGCGCTGTCGTCGTGGGCGATCGTCGAGGCCTGGGGCGAGCGCGCGATCGCCGCGCAGGCCGCACGCGATCCGGCCAACCTCTGGTTCGCCGTCAGCGGTCGACTGCTCGGCGGCATCGCGACGGACGCGATGAACGTCCTGCTCGTCACGAGCCTGTTCGCGGCCATCCTGTCGTTCCACAACACGATCACGCGCTATTTCTACGCGATGGGCCGCGAACGCGTGCTGTGGCGCAAGCTCGGCCATACGTGCCCCGTGCATCGTTGCCCGGACGTCGCCGGCAAGGTGCAGACGCTGATCGCGCTCGCGGCCATCGCCGGATCGGCGGCCTTTCGCCTCGACCCGTTCGCGGTCGTGTTCTCGTGGATGAGCGCGCTGGCCACGATCGGCATCATCGCGGTGCAGATCCTGGTGGCGGCCTCGGTGATCGCGTTCTTCGCGCGCGACCATCGGGACGCCAGCCTCGTGCACCGCCTGATCGCGCCGCTCGTCAGCGTGATCGCGCTCGGCGCCTGCCTCGTGCTGGTCGTGCGCAACCTGTCGGTGCTGAGCGGATCGGATTCGACCTTCGTCGCGATGTTTCCGTATTTCCTCGCCGCCGTCGGCGCGCTCGGCATCCGCGCCGCGCTGCGGTTGAAACGCAGCGACCCCGACCTGTACCGCGCACTCGGACGCGCCGTCCAATAACCGCCGCCCGGACGGTGCCGCACCGCCGTCCCGTCGCCGCCCCGACGCTTTCCCGCCGCCCACGCGCCATGCGACGTGTCGCGCCGGCACGGGTATTCCCTATCCCGATCGCGCCGCAACGGTTGCCGATAGCGGACAAGGCGCGCGATTCCATCGACATACAGTAAAGGCGACGTCGAAGCAGCACGGCGGCGGCCGCCCCCGCCGCCGCCCCGTTCCGCCCGACGATTCGCCCCTGGAAACACGGACACCATGATGAAAATTCAGAATCTGATCGACGGCAGGCATTGCGACGCAGCGGCCGGCCGCACCTTCGACAAACTGGCGCCGGCGACCGGCGACTACGTGGCCGCCGTGCCCGCATCGACCGCCGAGGACGTCGATCGCGCGGTGCGCGCCGCGCACGCGGCGCTGCAAGACGACGCCTGGGCGCGCGCGGGCGGCGCGGCCCGCGCCCGCTGGCTGCTTCGGCTGGCGGACCTGGTCGAGCGCGACGCCGATGCGCTGACGGAATTGCTGGCCGTCGAACAGGGACGTCCGCTTGCCGAGATGCGCATGATGGACCTCCCGATGTGCATCGACACGCTGCGCTACTTCGCCGGCTGGGCCGACAAGCTCGAGGGCCGCACGATTCCGACCGACGGCTTCATGGGCCGCCCGACGCTCAGCTACACGCGGCGTGCGCCGGTGGGCGTCGCCGGTCTGATCATCCCGTGGAACGCGCCGTTGATGATCGCCGTGTGGAAGCTCGCGCCGGCGCTGGCGGCCGGCTGCCCGGTGGTCGTCAAGCCGTCGGAGGACACGCCGCTGGCCGTCGCCCGGCTCGGCGAACTCGTCTGCGAAGCCGGCCTTCCCGCCGGGGTCGTCAACATCGTCCACGGCGTGGGCGCGGAAGTCGGCGCCGCGCTGGTCGCGCACCCGCTCGTGAGCAAGATCAGTTTCACCGGCAGCACCGAAGTCGGCCGCGCGATCGCGGGCGTGGCAGCAAGGACCTTCAAGCGCGTCACGCTGGAACTCGGCGGCAAGGCCGCGCAGATCGTCTTCGCGGACACCGATCTCGACCGTGCGATTCCGTCGCTGATGGCCGGCATGTTCGCGAACCAGGGGCAGACGTGCGCGGCCGGCTCGCGCGTGCTCGCGCACCGCTCGATCGCCCAGGCGCTCGAAGAACGGCTTGCCGACGCGGCCCGGGCGATGCGCGTCGGTCCGCCATCGGAGCCCGGCGTGCAGATGGGCGCGCTCATCAACCCGCGGCACCTCGCACGCGTGCGAGCGCTCGTCGACGGCGCGCTCGCCGAAGGGGCGGTGATGCTCGCCGGCGACGAACAGGTGCCGCCGCGCGGGTGCTTCATGCGCCCGACGATTCTGGGCGGCGTCCATCCGGGCATGCGGATCGCCCGCGACGAGGTATTCGGCCCGGTCGGCATGGTCATGCCGTTCGACACCGAGGACGACGCCGTTCGCATCGCCAACGACACGCCGTTCGGTCTGTCCGCCTCGGTGTGGACGCAGGACGTCGGCACCGCGCACCGCGTCGCCGAACGGCTCGACGTCGGCGCGGTCGCGATCAACGCGTGGAGCCCGATCGACGCACGCCTGCCGTGGGGCGGCACCAAGCAAAGCGGGATCGGGCGCGACCTGTCGAAGGCCGCGCTCGATGCGTACCTCGAGGAAAAGATCGTCACCGCAGCCCTGTGACCCGACGGCGCGCACCGCGCCACAACCCTGTTCAAGCACTTCGCAAGAGAGACGAGAGACACCATGGACTATCAAAAGCGTCAAAAACGATTCTGGCACCCGATGAGCTCGGCGGCCGCCGGGCATACGACTCCCACCGTGATCATCGCGCGCGGCGACGGCAACTACGTGTACGACGTCGAGGGCCACCGCATGCTCGACGGCGTGGGCGGCCTGTGGAACGTCAACGTCGGGCATAACCGGCCGGAAGTGAAAAGCGCGATCGCCCGGCAGATGGACGAACTGTCGTACTACCAGACCTTCGACGGCGTCGCCCATCCGCGCGTCTACGATCTGGCCGACCGCCTGTGCGCGATGTTCGCGCAGGAGGACATGCAGCGGGTCATGTTCGGCAGCGGCGGGTCCGACGCGATCGAGACCGCGCTCAAGATGGCGCGCCAGTACTGGGTCGCCGCGGGCGAGCCGTCGCGCACGAAATTCCTGTCGCTGCGCAACGGCTATCACGGCGTGCACATGGGCGGCACGTCGATTGGCGGCAACGGCGTCTACCATTACAATCACGGCCCGCTGCTGCCCGGCTGCGTGCTGCTCGACACGCCGTGGCTCTATCGCAATCCGTGGAATTGCGACGATCCGCAACAGCTCGTCGAGCACTGCATCCGGCAGATCGAGGAAACGATCGCGTTCCACGGCCCGCAGACCATTGCCGCGTTCGTCGCCGAACCCGTGCAGGGCGCCGGCGGCCTGATCGTCCCGCCGGCCGATTACTGGGCTCGCGTGCGCGCCGTATGCGACCGCAACGGCATCCTGCTGATCGCGGACGAGGTGGTCACCGGCTTCGGCCGCACCGGCAGCCTGCTCTGCAGCCGCGGCTGGGGCGTCGCCGCCGACATCCTGTGCGTCGCCAAGGGCATTTCCGCCGGCTACGTGCCGCTCGGCGCGACGCTGTACAACGGGCGGATCGCCGACGCGATCGAACATGGGGCGGGCTTCTCGCACGTGGTCATGCACGGCTATACGTACAGCGGCCATCCGCTCGCCTGCGCCGCGTCGCTCGCGGTGCTCGACATCGTCGAGGCCGAGGATCTGCCGGGCAATGCGGCGCGGGTCGGCCAGCGCCTGCTCGAGCAATTGCTGCCGCTGAAGGCAGACTTCGAGACCGTCGGCGACGTCCGCGGCAAGGGGCTGATGCTGGCGCTCGACCTGGTGACCGACAAGGCCAGCCGCACGCCGCTCGATCCGGGCAAGGGGTTCGCCGCCCGCGTGGCAGATGCCGCGCGCCGGCGCGGCGTCCTGGTCCGCGCGATCGCGAACAAGGTCGTGATGTCGCCGCCGCTGACGCTGCGGCAGGACGAAGCCGACTTCATCGCGGTGACGCTGCGCGAAGCGCTGCAGGAATGCTGCGCGGATTCGCTGGCGATCGCCTGAGCGCGAACCGGCCCGGCGCACGGGCTTTTCGTCGAAGGTTCGTGCGCGTCGCCGTCCGGCTTCGGTTCGACGACGATCGCCGCGGGGCGCCGAAGTCGACGATCGGCATCCCGCCTGTTCCCGTTTCGTTTTAAAGGAAGACAAGTCAAATGGAAAACCGGGCCGTTGCATTCACGGTGGAGAAATACCCGCTCGCGCTTCGACTGCTGCACTGGGTCAGGGCGATCCTGATCGGCGCGCAGCTCTGGACCGGCTGGACGATGGTCCGGCTCGACGACAACCTGCCGGCCAAGTTCGACTGGTACTACCCGACGCACAAGGAATTCGGCGTGCTCACGCTGCTGGTGGTCGTCACGCAACTGGCAATCCGTTCGATGAAGCCGTTGCCGCCGCTGCCTTCGACCCTGCCGACGCTCGACCGCAAGCTCGCGAAGATCGGCCACTACCTGCTGTATGCGCTGGCGATCGTCGTGCCGCTGATGGGTTATTCGATGTCGAGCACGTTTACGCAGAGCGACGGCGTGCCGTTCTTCTTTTTCCGCGTACCCGAGCTGCTGCCGAAGAACGACCACTGGTTCGAGGCGTTTCAGTGGTTGCACAGGACGCTCGCCTACACGCTGCTCGCGCTCGTCGTGCTGCATGTGCTCGGCGCGCTGAAGCACCGATTCTTCGACCGCAACCCGGAAAACGACGTGCTGCGGCGAATGCTGTAACGCCGCCACGCGGAAACCTCGCGCCCGGTGAGCTTCCGCATCCGGTCCGCCCGATCGCGGCGGGCCGATCTTCTTCACCATAAATATTTCGTTTTACTAACGACAAGCGGACCCGCCGCACGCGTCCGGCGCCGTCGCACGCCGTCGGAAACCGCGCCGCGTGGGCCGCCCACACCTGGAGATCGACGATGAAAAAGATAATGGCGGCCGTATCGGCCGCGAGCGCCATGGGTTTCGGCCTGACGGCCCATGCGCAAGGCACGGTGACGCTGTACGGCCTGATCGACGAGGGCGTCAATTTCACGAGCAACGCGGGCGGCAGCCACGCTTACCAGATGGTCAGCGGCGATACCGTCGGCAGCAACTGGGGCCTGAAAGGGACCGAGAACCTCGGCGGCGGGCTGAGAGCGCTGTTCCAGCTCGAGAACGGTTTCAACGCGAGCACCGGTGCGCTCGGGGTCACGTCGCGGATGTTCGGCAGGCAGGCCTACGTCGGGCTCGATTCCGATCGGTTCGGCACGCTGACGTTCGGCCGCCAGTACGATCCCACGCTCGACATATGGAGCCCTTTCACGGCCACCGGAAACTGGCTCGGCGACTTCGGCGCGCATCCGTACGACAACGACAACGCCGACTGGGACTACCGCATCCAGAACAGCATCAAGTACGTGTCGCCGATGTACGGCGGCTTCAAGGGCGAAGTGCTGTACGGGCTCGCGAATCAGGCGGGCGGCTTCGCGCGGAACCGCGTGTACAGCGCCGCCGTGCAGTACCAGGCGGGCGCATTTTCCGCTGCCGTCGCGTACCTGAAGGCCGACAATGGCGGCGCAACCGCGGGCGGCGCGTTGTCGAGCGACGATACGGTTTTCAGCGGCCGCTCGCAGCAGAACATCGATGCCGGCGCATCGTACAAGTTCAGCGACAAGCTGACGCTGTCCGCCGCGTATTCGCATGTCGACGTGACCAACCCGGAATTGAATCTCTACTTCGCGAACCAGCCGGCGGCAGGCTCGCAGCACGCGTGGAAATTCGACAACTTCGAGGTCAACGGCCAGTATTTCTTCCGGCCGGACGTCTGGCTCGGCGCGGCCTATACCTACACGCATGCACATGTCGCGACGGCGGCGGGCGATGCGTCGCCGAGCTGGCACCAGCTATCGATGATGCTCGACTACGATCTCAGCAAGCGGACCTCGACGTACATTCAGGGCGCGTATCAGCATGCAACCGGCAATACCGGCACCGACTTCGACTACGCACACGTGCTCGGCACGGCCGGGCAGTCGTCGGGCCGCAATCAGCTGGCGTTGCGCGTCGGGATGATGCATCGCTTCTGAACCCGGCGGACCACACGGGCTCGCAGCGTGCGCGGCAGCCCGTGCTTTCCCGAACCGTCAGAACTGATGCCGCACGCCGAGCCGAACCGCCGTCTGCGCCGCACCGGACGCCGGCCCGCCAAGCGCCGCTTCGACCTGGGCGCCGTAAGCACCGTCGTGCCCGCGTGCGAATACCGCGTACAGGCCCGTACGTTTCGACAGCGAATAGTCGGCGCTCAACGTGACCTGATTGGCCGAGCCGACGTCGCCGCCGCGCTGCTGGTACTGGAACCCGCCGCCCAGTTGCAACGACGGCGTGACGGCATAGGTCAGCCCGGCGTCGCAAGTGGTGGCCCGCAGCGGCGCGGCGGCACTGATCCGCACGTCCGACACCATGCCGAAGACGCGGAGCGGACCGACGTTGTAGCCGGCCCCGACCGAGAAATTGCGCAGATTGCCGCCGGCGGTCACGTCGTGCTGGCCGAAATAAGCGAGGGCGGCACTGAACGCGCCCTGTGCGTAGGACAGCATCGCGCTTTGCACGCTGCCGCGCGCGACCGTCCCGGGCACGTTGCCGAACCCCCACATGCCGCCGAACGACAATCCGCCGAATGACGGGCTCACGTACTTCACCGCGTTGTTCACCTGGACGCCCCATACACGGTTGTCGAGCGCGCCGCCCGCCGATGCGTTCGCCGGCAAGCCCCACGCGAGCAGGCCGGCCGGCGTGTTCGCACCGATCGCGAACGCCGGCAGGAGATCGCCGACGAAATCGAACTGCCGCCCGAGCGTCACGGTCCCCCAGTCGCCACCGAGCCCGACGTACGCTTGCGAACTGAACGCGGAGCCCGGCACGGTCAGCGCGCCGTCTGACGTCTGGAACTGGCTTTCGAGCCGAAACACCGCGTAGCCGGCACCGCCGAGATCCTCCCTGCCCGTCAGGCCCCACACGTCGTTGCGCGACACGCCGGCCTGCAACGCGACCTGACGCCCGCCATGCGGGGCGGACGCCACGTCGCTCGTATAGGTCACGCCCGTGTCCAGCGAACCGTAGAGCGTCACGCTCGATTGCGCGAACGTCGGTGCGACGGTTCCGCAGCCGCATAAAGCCATCATCCGAAACCACCCTTTCATCGTCTTCTCCTCATCGAAACTTCCCGGCCGATGCGCGCGCGATCCGACCGGCTCGGCGGCAACCTCGACCGGGTGCGATTTCTTCCATTAAAATAGGAATCCATATCATTCAAGGTGAAACGATCCTCCCCGACGCGGCCGGCCCGCACCGCGCCCATTCGCCGCCGTGGTCCCGGTCGCCGCCCGCACGACATAAGTTAGACTACGGCCTGTCGCCCGCGGCGGCGCATGCCGTGCCGCACCCCGGCAGCCCGCAGCGCGTGCGTCCTTCCCGTTCCATTGCCGCAAGCCGTCTGAATCCCGGATCACGTCATGTCGAGCCTCACCAAAATGCTGTCCATCCTCGACGTCTTCTCTTCGTCCGCGACGTCGATGACCGCCGAGGAAATCGCCGAACACATGGGCTTTTCGCGCACCACGTGCTATCGCTACGTGAAGGAACTGGCGTCCGTCGGCCTGCTCGTCGGCACCAACGGCCGCTATACGCTGGGCCCGCGCATCATCCATCTCGACTACAACATGCGGCAGTCGGACCCGACGCTCACCGCCGCGAAACCCGTCATCCAGAAACTGGTTCAGGTCACCGGCGGCGATGCGCTCGTCTCGACGCTGTTCGACGAGCAGATCATCAACGTGATGCACGAGACCGGCGCCGAGAATCTGCAGTTGGGCTTCGGCCGCGGCCGCATCATGCCGTTGTTCCAGGGCGCGTCGTCGAAGGTGATCGTCGCCGCGATGTCGCGCGCGCGGCTGAAGCGCCTGCACGAACGGCACAACGCCGAGCTGGGCGAGTTCGCCGCCGACTGGACGCAGTTCTGGCGCGCCTGCCAGCAGATCGTCGAGGCCGGATACTGGATCTCGCGCGGCGAGCTCGACGCCGGGTTCGTCGGCATCGCCGCACCGATTCGCACGGCCAGCAGCGGCGACGTCAACAGCAGCCTGTCGCTGATCTTTCGCGCCGAACACTTCGCGCTGTTCGACGAACACGTACTCGGCAAGCTCCTGATCGACGCCACCGCACGGATCGGCGACGCCACCTGAGCATTCGCGCGGCATCGCATCGCGAACGATGCCGCATCCGAAACGCCCACGTGCGCGGTCAGTTCATCTGCGTGATGAACTTGGTGACCAGGTAGCCGTCGAACGTCTCCGTTCCGCCCTCGCTGCCGAAGCCGCTGTCCTTCACGCCGCCGAACGGGATCTCCGCCGGCCCCATGCCGAAGTGATTGATGTTGACCATGCCGGCTTCGAGCGCACGGCCGATCCGGTGCGCATGGCGCGCCGACGTCGTGAACGCGTACGACGCGAGGCCGAACGGCAAGCGGTTGGCTTCGTCGAGCGCATCGTCGAGCGCGTCGAACGGCACGATCCCGACGATCGGCCCGAACGGCTCTTCGTTCATCAGCCGCGTATCACGCGCCGGCCCCAGCACGACCGTCGGTGCGAAATAGTGCCCCGGCCCCGCCGTCGGCAGGCGCGCCCCGCCTGCGGCAATCTCCGCCCCTTTTGCCTTCGCGTCGGCGACGAACGCGTCGATCTCGGCTACGCGTCGCGCATGCGCAAGCGGCCCCATCGTGGTCGCCTCTTCCAGCCCGTAGCCGACGCGGATCTTGCCGACCGCCTCGAGATATGCGGCGACGAACCGGTCGAACACCGGGCGCTGCACGAAAAAACGCGTCGGCGATACGCAGACCTGCCCGGCGTTGCGAAACTTGTATGCGGCCAGCATCGTCGCCGCGCGTTCGACGTCGGCGTCCGCACAGACCAGCACCGGCGCATGGCCGCCTAGTTCCATGGTCATGCGTTTCATGTGCGACGCGGCAAGCGCCGCCAGTTGCTTGCCGACCGGCACCGAACCCGTGAACGAGATCTTGCGCACGAGCGGCGACTCGATCAGTTGCCTGGACACGTCGGCCGGCACGCCCCAGACGATGTTCAGGCAGCCCGCGGGTAATCCGGCGTCGTGGAAGATGCGCGCGAGCGCGACGATCGCGCTCGGCGATTCCTCCGGCCCTTTCAGCACCAGCGTGCACCCGGACGCAAGCGCCGCCGCGATCTTGCGCATCGCCTGGCTGAACGGGAAATTCCACGGCGAGAACGCCGCGCACACGCCGATCGGTTCGCGCAGCACCGTCTGGGCGACGTCCGGGGAGCGCGACGGCACGACGCGGCCGTACGTGCGACGTCCTTCCTCCGCGTGCCATTCGAGCTGCTCGGCGGACGACACGACCTCGGCGATCGCCTCGCGAAGCGGCTTGCCCTGGTCCATCGTGATGTGACGTCCGATCGCGTCGGCGCGCTCGCGCACCAGCGCAGCCGCGCGGCGCAGGATGTCCGAGCGCGCGAGCGGCGACTCGCGGCGCCACGTCGCGAACGCGCGATGCGCGGCGCGCACCGCGGCGTCGATATCGGCCGGCGTCGCATGCGGCAGGTCGCCGAGCACGTCGCCGGTGCCCGGATCGAGAACGGGCTGCGTGCGCCGGCCGTCGGCCTGAAAGAACCGGCCGTCGATATACAGATGGAGCGACGCGTAATCGCGCCGCACATCGGGTGCTATGTGGGAGGTCAAGGGCGTAAACGGAATCAAGACGGATACCTCGGTAGAAACTGCACGATGGGCCGGGCAACGCGACGATCGCATCACGCGGCCGATGGCGGTGCGCGCAGCAGGCCGCCGATTTCCTGTCGGAGGATCTGGTTTTCCTGCCGGACGAGCAGATGCCGGACCTTGCCGCGAAACGTCCTGAATTCGGGATCGGCCATCAGCACCGCACGACGCCGGGCACGATCGTCCAGCGAATCGAACGCCCACAGATAGACGAGCTGGTTCAGCGGTCCGATCTCCGTCGCGAAACACCCGACCATCGTGCCGAGCGCGTGCTCCTGCGGTGCGCGACCGCATTCCGCGTACAGCCGCAGATACTCGGCGACGCCGCCCGGCACCAGCGTGTACGTGCGTTGCTCAACAAACATGCGCGCTCTCCCGTTGTCGCGCCGCAAACGCGTGGAATGCCGCGGTCACGCCCGCCATGCCGGCCGCGTCCGTCTGCGCCGCCACATAGCGGTCCGGACGGACGACGACGAGCGGCCCCGCGTGCCTGTCGAACCATTCGGCCATCGCGTTGTCGACGTCCTCGACGCACTCGCTGCCGTGCGCGCTCGCGATGCGCTGCTCGCGGCACGTTCCGCTGCGCGAACGGACGATCTGCACGAATTTCGCGCCCAGCGCGGCCCAGAACGCGCGATCGTCGTCGCTCAGGCACGCCTGTGGGTCGCATCGCCAGCCGATGACCGAAAACCACGGGCCGAGCACGTCGTCGAGCTTGCGACGGGCGCCGTCGGCCGTTTCGACGTCGGGCTGGACGATCATGCGCCCGACGGCGCCCGACGCGCCGGTGACCACGATCCCGTGCGTATAGCTCGGCATCGGCTTGAAGCGCATCTGCAGCACGTAATCCTTCAGGCCGGGCGCATGGCGCGCGAGCCCGAGGAACCGGTCGCGCAGGAACGCGACCAGACGGCTGGTCGGCATCAGCATCGCGCCGAAGGTGTCCGCGAGATCGATCATCGCCTTCGCGTGATCGCGGCGCTCCGATTCGTACGTCGAGATCACGCTCCGGTGCAACGTGCCGTTCACGACCCCCGCGAGCTTCCATGCGAGATTGCCCACGTCGCGCAGCCCCGCGTTCAGCCCCTGGCCGATCCACGGCGGGCTCAGGTGGGCGGCGTCGCCGATGAGCGCCACGCGTCCGGCGACGAAACGTTCGGCCACGCGAGAGTGATGCGTGTAGGTGCGCGCACGCACGATCTCGATGCGATCGACGTCGTCGACGTACGGTTCGATCAGCGCGCGGATCGACTCCGGTTGCGCGATCGCCGCTTCGTCCTCGTGCGGAAACACGAGAAATTCCCAGCGTCGGTAGTTGAACGGCAGATAGATGCAGACGTTCGGGCGTCGCGGGTCGCAGTTCAGCGCGGTACACGGCTGGTCGAGCTGCGCGTTCTTCACGTCGACCACGACCCATTTGATCGGATGCGTCGTACCGGCCAGCCTGATGCCGAGCATCTCGCGCACGGGGCTGCGTCCGCCGTCGGCCGCCACCACGTAGTCGGCATCGAGTTCGTATTGCCGCCCGTCGGCGGCACGCACCTGAAGCGTCACGCCTTCGTCGTCCTGCTCCAGGCCGACCACCTCTTCGCCCGTGCGCAGGGACACGTGCGGATAGCGCGCCAGCGCGTCGCGCAGCGTACGCTCGGCCAGGTGCTGCATGAAGATGTTGCGTCGCCACCAGCCGAACTCGCGTATCGACGGACGGATGTCGGCGAAACATTCGCCGTTCGCCTTGAACATGCGCAGCGGCACGTTCTGGATGATGTCGCGGCTCAGCTCGTCGGCCAGACCGGCCGTCTGAAACAGCCGCAGCGCCTCGTCGTCGATGCCGACCGCACGCGGGAACTCGACGATCCGCGCCTCGCGTTCGACGATGATCGTATCGACGCCATACAGGCCGAGCAGGTTGGCCATGGCCGCACCATTCGGCCCCGCGCCGACGATGGCGACCTTGGTCCGGTTCCGGTTGTTCGCTTTCATTCGCCGGCGCCTCCCGCGCGCCATGCGGCGTCGTCGAGACGATCGAGCCAGGTGCGCAGCGCGTGATTGAATGCATCGGGCCGATCGTCGTGCACGTAATGCGTCGCGCCGGGTATGTCGATCCGTTCGATCTCCGCATTGGCGGCCGCCATTTCGGCCGCCACGTCCGCGGACAGGAAATCCGAGTCTCCGCCGCGCAACAACAACGTGGGCACGTGCAGATTGAGGATCAGCGGCCAAAGATGGACGAGTTGCGCCGGTGTCGCGGCCAGCCGGGCCGCCGCGATCCCTTGCGCGTCGTGCCGCCATACGATCCGGCCGCGCGCGTCCGCCTTCAGCGAGTGTGCGAGGCGCGAGTCGAGCGCGGATTCCGCGACGTTCGGCCGCTGGCGTCGCCAGAACGCGCGCGCGTCGTCCCACGACGCGAACGCGTCCGGCGTGTCCCGCAGCTCGCGCTTGATGCGCTCGGAACCCGGCGATCCGGCCGACGCACCGGGGCCCATGTCCTCGATCACGAGACCGGCGAGCCGCTCCGGTCGTGCCGCCGCGTAGACGAACGCGTTGGCCCCGCCCATCGAGTGCCCGGCCAGCACGAACCGTCGCAGGTCGAGCGCCCGCACCAGCGCGTCGAGATCGCGCACGTAGGCCGCCGCGTAGTAGTCCCGCCGAGGATCCCAGTCGCTCAGCCCGCGCCCGCGCTGATCGAGCGCGACGACCCGGTAGCGGTCGACCAGCGCATCGGCGACGCTCGCCCAGGTATGCGCGTAACTGCGCAAGCCGTGCAGCATCACCACGGCCGGCGCATCGTCACGCCCCCAGCTCACGTAGTGCAGCCGCAATCCATCGTTGTCGATCCATCCATCCCTGGCGGATGCCGCGTTCATCATGTGCTCCCCGGCCGGCATGCGCGATCAGACCAGACCGTCGCGACCGACGATCTCGCTCGCCTTCAGGCCGCCGAGCCGCGCATGCAGCCGGCCGCGCGTCGCGAACGCGAAGATCACCAGCACTTCGTCGTCGTTGGGCGCATCGGGAAACAGGCACGTCACCGTGTCGTAGTGCGAGCGCACGTAGAGCGCATCCTTGTGCGCGAGCGGCACGTCGATCACCGTATTGATCGGGCCGCGCTTGCCGCTCGACGGCACCCACGCTTTCCCGCCGCCCAGCGCCGCCCGGATCGGCTCGGCGAAGATCGACGTGAGGAACGCGTTGCCGTGTTCGTATTCGCCGGCCGAGCCGACCAGGCAGGCCTTGCCGTAGCTCTCGATCGCGCGGCCGGCGGCGAGCGATTCGATGCGTCGCGCGAATTCCTTGCCGAGCGCGGGCGACGGGCGCACGAGATCGTCGAGGTTTTCGCTGAATCGTCCCGCGTACGGGTTGTGAACGGCCGCGGCGATCACGATCTTGCGCAGCGGCTCGCCATCCGCGAGCTGGCCGGTTTCGTTCGCGAGCGAATCCTCGATCTGCGTGTACCACTTGCGGATATGAAAGCCTTCGAAATTGGCGGTCTTGCTCATCAGTATTCCTTTATAAAACGTCGATGATGCGGATTGAGACGCGGCGCTTCAGTCGAACAACGGTTCGAGCTGGAACGGATCGCTCGGCGCGTTGTATCGATGCAGCACGCGCTTGCCCTCTTCGTCGTCCGTGACGGTCTCGCAGAAGAATTCGAGCCGGTTGCCGTCGGGGTCCGTGAAATACACGCCGATCCCGACCTTGTGATCGGTGATCTTGACGATCGGCACGCCGCGGCGAAGCAGCATCCCGTACAGGCGACGCAATTCGGTCAGCCCGCCGGCGATCTCGAGGCCGTAGTGCTGCAGGCCGATCGTGCCGAGCTCCGCATCGGACGCCGCGCGAATCAGCGCGATGTCGTGGTGCTTCTGGCCGAACGACATGAACACCCACTGCTCGCCGCGCGCGGTTTCCGTCATGCCGAGCACCTCGGCGTACCACGTGCTCGAACGGACGGGGTCGCGCACGAACAGCGACAGGTGCGTGCGCTGCACGCGCGGCGTCGGCAGCGGCAGGCCGCTCGCGTTCGCGCGCTCGGCGTGTTGCCGGATATCGGACGGTGTCATCGTTCGCTCCGCTCAGTGGGTCGACTGCGCGTGGGCGGCCAGCGGCGCCTCGAACGGCGTCCACGCCACCGCCGTGATCTCGCTGAAATCGCGCCATTCCTTGATCCAGTTCCGGCCGCCGTCGCTCGAACGGAACAGGTGCCCATACTTGGTGCCCGCATAGACGAGCGCCGGCCGGGCCGCATGCACGCCGAACGCCCAGAACGTGGAGTTCGGCGGCGTGTGCAGGTCCATCTCGCGCCACGCGTGGCCGCGATCGGCCGAGCGGTAGATTCGGCTGCGGGTGCCCGGCGTGCCGTCGCCGATCGCCATCAGCAGGTCGCCTTCCGGCTCCGGCAGTTGTACGACGGTGCGCGTGTAGTACAGCCCGTCGAAGCGGTCGCGCGACAGCTTGCCGTCCCAGGTCCGGCCGTCGTCCTCGCTCACGTACACGGCGTTGACCGTCAGCAGCACCGTGGTCTTCGGCCGGTCTTGCGCGGCGGGCAGCACGGCGATCGCGTGAATGTCGCTGTTGCGGATCGCGCTGCCGGGGCCGTCCACGCGCGCCCAGCTCGCACCGGCATCCCGGCTGCGCCACGCGCCGCCCTCCTCCACGCCGTACCAGACGTTGCTGCTGTCGTCCGAATCCACGCAGATCGTCAGCAGCCGCGGACGGTTGACGCCCGAGCAGAACTCCGGCAGCTCGGGGGCCGTTCTCGCCCAGGTCAAGCCCGCGTCGCTCGACTTGTAAAGCGCGGCACGCGACGGCGCGCCGGTGCCGGCATAGAGCACCGCCGGGTTCGCCGGATCGATCGCGATGGACCAGACCGTCTGCCCGTTCAGCAGGTTGTCCGGCCGAAACCAGTGCGCGCCGCCATCCTCGCTGATGCACAGCCCCGAATCGGCGCCGGCATAGACGCGCGACGGCGTCGCGGGATCCACCGCGAGCGAGCGCACGATGCCGTCGAACTCGATCGGTTCGGCGAGCCCGAGGCGATGCCAGGTCTTGCCGTCGTCGTTCGAGCGCAGGATGCCTTGCCCCGCGGTGGCGACCAGTACGGTTGCGGTCATGAAATGCTCCTCGTGTCAGAGAAAAATGCCGCGCGTGAGCCCGCCGTCGCAGCCGATCGATTCGCCGGTGATCGAGCCGGACTTCGGCGACGCGAGAAACGCGACGATCCACCCCATTTCTTCCGGCTGCAGCACGCGGCGGATCGGCGTGACCTTCACGTAGTTGGCCTCGACCTCCGCGGCCGTGAGCCCCTGCTTGCGCGCCTCCGTCTCGTAGAGCTCGTGGATGTGCGGCGTTTCGACGACGCCCGGGTGAATCGTGTTGACCGTGATGCCGAACGGGCCGAGCTGGTCGGACAGCGTCTTGGTCAGGTGGACGATCGCCACGTTGCGCATGCCCGACAGTTGCTTGCTGCCGCGGCCGGTCAGGCCGCCGATATTGACGATCCGGCCGAAGCCGTTGCGCCGCATGTACGGCGCGGCCGCCTTCGCGCAACGCAGGTAGCCGACCACCTTGATATCGATGTCCTGCAGCAACCCTTGCGGATCGGCATGCTCCAGCTCCGCCCGCACGAGCCCGCCCGGGTGCGCCGCGCCGTTCAGCAGGATGTCGAGCCGGCCGAAGCGCTCGACGCTCGCTGCCATCGCCGCTTCGACCGACGCCATGTCGGTCGTGTCCACCGTGACGGGCACGATGGCGCCGGCCGCGCTGCCCAGCGGCGCGAGCGCCGCGCGAATCTCGGCGGCCGCGACTTCGAGGTGTTCGATGCGTCGCGCGGCGATCGCGACGTTGACGCCTTCGCGCGCCAGTTCGAGCGCGACGGCCTTGCCGATGCCCATGCTGCCGCCGGTGATGAACGCGGCTTTTCCGTGCAGTTGCAGATCCATGTCGATGAAAGGTGAGAGTCGGGATTGAGGAAACGAGCGCGTGACGCGATCAGGACAACCGCATTTCGACGAGCGTCGGCCCGTCGGTGCGCGCGAGCGCGCCGTCGAGCGCCTGCACCAGCGCATGCGTGTCGCTCACGCGTTGGGCCGGCACGCCATAGCCGCGCGACAGCGCGAGCCAGTCGATCGGCGGATCGTCCAGCAGCGTCAGGCGGCTGGCGTGCGGCGTGTCGGCCGGCAGGCCGCTGCGCGCGAGCTCGGTCTGCAGGATGCCGTAGCGCCGGTTCGATGCGATCAGCATCACGATCGGCAAACGCTCGCGCGCCATCGTCCACAGCGACTGGATCGTGTACTGCGCACTGCCGTCGGACTGCAGCGCGAACACGCGGCGCGCCGGGCACGCGACGGCGGCGCCGAGCGCCACCGGCAGCCCCTGGCCGATCGCGCCGCCCGTGTTCGTGAGAATGGTGTGGCGGCGCGCGCGTGCCGACGCGGTCACGAACGGGTAGCCGCACGTGCCGCCCTCGATCGACACGATCGCATCGTCGGGCAGTGCATTCGCGAGCACGCGGCCGACGGCCTGCGGTGTGAGCGGCCCGTCCTCCACGCGCCAGCGCTCGACGCGCACGCCATCGTCATTCGTTGCCGCCGCACCGATGCGATCGGCCAGCGCCTCCAGCGCGTCGTCCGCCGCGTCGCCCGGCGCCGCCAGCGTCACGATGTCCTCCGGCCGCGCGAGTTCGCCCGGAATGCCTTCGTAGCCGAAGTAAGTGACGGGCGCGAGCGCGCCGGCCAGCACCACGCGCCGGCCGGCCAGCGCCGCGAGCGCCGGCTCGGGGAAATACGGCAGGCGGTCGATGTCCGGCAGGCCGCCGCCGCGCTCCGCCCGCGCGGGAAACGTCTCGCTGAAGCAGGTCGCACCGGTTGCCGCCGCGATGCGCGCCGCCGCACGCTGGCCGCGCGCCGACAGCGCGCGGGCGCCCATCAGCAGGACGGCGCGATGGCCGCCGAGCAGCAGATCGGCAACCTGTTCGACGCGAGCGGCATCGAACGACACCGCGGCCGGGCGCACGACGGCGGGCCACGCAGCACCGCGCACCTTGGCCGACTGGAGATCGACGGGCAGCACGAGCGTCGCGACGCCGCGCCGCGCGCCCATCGCGGCCGAAATCGCGTCGGCCGTATCCGTCGCGAGGTCCGCGTCGCGCGCCACGCTGCGATACCACACGGACACCGGACGGGCGAGCGATTCGATGTCGGACGTCAGCGGCGCGTCGTACTTCAGATGCTCGCGCGTGTGATCGCCGACGATGTTCAGGATCGGCGTGCGGGCGCGGCGCGCATTGTGCAGGTTGGCAATGCCGTTGGCGTGGCCGGGCCCGAGGTGCAGCAGCGTCATCGCGGGCTTGCCGGCCATGCGGCCATAGCCGTCCGCGGCGCCGGTGCACACGCCCTCGAACAGCCCGAGGATCGAGCGCATGCCCGCCACGGTGTCGAGCGCACCGACGAACGGCATCTCGGTCGTGCCGGGATTGGCGAAACAGACGTCGACGCCGGCATCACGCGCCGTGGTGAGCACGACGCTCGCCCCGCTTGTTGCTTCGATATCGCTGTTCAACGCTGGAATGTTCATGCGGCTGCTCGACGGGTTTGGCTGAAGTGTTTTTACTGTAATCCCGAATTACGGGATTTGTCAAACCATCCAGTTTCAATTTCGCACTCCATCGAGGCCCGCGTTTACCCGTAATCTCACCGTTCAATTCTGCAAGTAACAAGACAGGCGAACTGTTCAGCCTCCATCAACCAACGACATATTTCCCACAATTCGGAATTTAACGAAATCGACACATCAGATCGATCGCATCCGTCGGGCGCGCCGTTTTGCTTCCCGCACTCAATCTCAAAATTACGATTGCAAATGCCTCTCATTTGCATTAAATTGCCGCGCGAATGTACTGTTTGGAACACAGATGTCGGCGCAAGGCCGCCCGCCGTGCCCGAACGCGAAGCACATCAAAAGGGAGGAGTATGAGCAGGAGGAACTGGGCGGCCGCACCGATGGCCATCGTCGTCGGCACGGCCGGCATGGGCGCCGCCGACGCGCAGGAAACGGCGCTGCCGACCATCGAGGTGTCCGCGCAACGCGCGACGGCGCCGTTCCGCACGCGCGAATCGACGAGCGCGACGCGCAGCGAGGCGGACGTGATGGAGATTCCGTTCGCGGTCAGCAGCGTCGATACGAAGCTGATCCAGACCGTGGCCGCGACGCGCGGCGACGATCTTTACGACTGGGTCGCGGGCGTCTCGCGCCAGAACAACTTCGGCGGCCTGTGGGACAACTACGCGGTGCGCGGCTTCGCCGGCGACGGCAACACGTCCGGCACCGACTACCTGGTCAACGGCTTTTCGTGGAATCGCGGCATGAGCGTGCCGCGCGACACCGTGAACCTCGAGCGCATGGAAGTGCTCAAGGGGCCGGCGTCCGCACTGTATGGCCGCGGCGATCCGGGCGGGATCATCAGCTATACGACGAAGCAGCCGCAGTTCACCCGCGCGAACACCATCGGCGTGTCGGCCGGCAGCTACGGCGCATTGCGCCAGACGCTCGATTCGACCGGCCCCGTCACGAAATCGCTGGCGTACCGCTTCGTCGCGATGAACGAGAACAACGGCAGCTTTCGCGACACGGTGTCAAGCAAACGCTACCTGTTCTCGCCGTCGTTCACCTGGGACATCGGCGCGGACACAACACTGCACTACGAATTCGAGAGTGCGCGTCAGCGCGCGCCGCTCGATCGCGGCGTGCTGGCGGTCAACGGGCAGCTCGGCGTGATCCCCGCGTCGCGTTTTCTCGGCGAGCCGCGCGACGGCGACTATGACGTGCGCAACACGGGCCACCAGTTCACGCTCGAGCATCGCATCGATTCAGGCTGGTCGATCAACGCGGGCGTCGCGCAACGCAACACCGACCTGTCGGGACGCTCGTCCGAAGCGTTCGCATTGCAGCCGGACGGCCGCACGCTGTGGCGCCGCTACCGGCAAGTCGCGTTTCATTCGAACGACCTGCAAGGCCGCCTCGAGACGACCGGCGCGTTCCGCACGGGCGGCATCGGCCATACGCTCGTGATGGGCGTCGATGCGTACCGCTTCAACTACGATCAGTTCGTCACGCGCTCCACGCCGAGCGCCGCGGCGCCGTATGCGATCGACATCTTCGATCCGGTCTACGGCCAGCCCGCGCCGACGCCGCGCACCGCGACCAACCTGCTCGAACGCGACGACGGTCAAGGCGTCTACGCGCAGGACACGCTCGCGTTCGGGCCGCACTGGAAAATCCTGGCCGGGCTGCGCTGGGATCGCTTCCACCAGTCGATCGACAACCGCCTGAAGGGCGTGACGACGAGCCAGTTGCAGACCGCGGTGAGCCCGCGTCTCGGCGTCGTGTATGAAATGAGCCCCGCGTTGTCGCTGTATGCGAACACCGCGTATTCGTTCCGGCCGAACAACGGCGCCGACGTCGGCGGCAACGCGTTCGATCCCGAAAAGGGCCACGGCTACGAAGCCGGCGCGAAATGGGCCGGCGCGCGCTCGCTCACGACCGTCTCGGCGTTCTACGTGACCAAGCGCAACGTGCTCACCGCCGATCCGGCGAATGCCGGCTTCTCGCGCGCGGCCGGCGAAGTGCGCAGCCGCGGCATCGAATTCGAATGGAGCGGCGACCTCGGACACGGCTTGCGCGGCATCGCCAATCTCGCGTACGTCGATGCGGAGGTCACGCGCGACACCGTGCTCGCGCCCGGTTCGCGCCTCGTCGACGTACCGCGGCTGAGCGGCAGCGCACTGCTGATGTACGAGACGACCCTGCCGTTCGCGGACAAGGCCGGCGCCGGCGCCGGCGTGATCTACGTCGGGCGCCGGGCCGGCAACACGGCCAACACGCAGGACGGCTTCGAACTGCCGGCCTACGCGACCGTGCAGCTCAACGGCTATCTTCAGGTCAACAAGCACCTGCGTGCGTCGGTCGTGCTGAACAACCTGTTCAATCGCACCACGTACGTCAGCTCGTACAACAGCCTGTGGGTCACGCCGGGCGCGCCGCGCAGCCTGTTCGCGTCGCTCGCCTACTCGTTCTAGCACGACCAGGACGGCTGACGCGACGCGCATCGCGCGTCAGCCGCCGACCACGAATCGCGCGCCCAGCGCGAGCAGCAACGCAGGCGGCATCACGCACGCGCCGATCGCGAGAAATGCGCGGAAACCGACCTGCAACCCTTCGCGCCGGATCGCCGCCAGCCACAGGATCGTCGCGAGCGATCCGGTGATCGACAGGTTCGGGCCGAGATCCACGCCGATCAGAATCGCATCGATCACCGTTTGCGGGCTGTGCGCAGCCTGGATCGTCGAGCTCGCGATCAGCCCGGCAGGCAGGTTGTTGACCCCGTTCGACACGAGCGCGACCGCGACGCCGGCCGCGGCGGCGGCAATGTGCTCTCCGCTTTGCATCAACGCGTGCAGCAGCCCCGCCAGTACGCGCACCGCGCCGGTCCGGTCGAGCGTCTCGACGACGACGAACAACCCCGCGACGAGCGGCAGCACGCTCCATGAAATCGCGCGAACGATCGGCACGCACGCCGCGCGATCCCGCATCACCACGCATGCGACCGTGACGACACCCGCCAGCGCGGTCGGCAACCCGAGCGGGCGATCGAGGACCGACACCGCCATCAGCGCGACGGCCGTTGCCGCGATGCCCGCGAGCGCGATGCGCCCGCCGCCCGTCAGCGGCTGCACCGGCAGCCCGGATTCGCAGCGGCCGGCAAGCGCCCGTCGCTGCACGATCCTCAGCATCACGAACGTACCGGCGATCGACGCGACGGACGGCGCCGCGAAATGCGCGAGCCATACGCCGAGCGCCGGCATGTGCGCGCCGTACAGCACCAGGTTCGCCGGATTCGAAATCGGCAAAACGAAACTCGCGGCATTGGCGACGAGCGCGCAGCTGTACAGCAGCGGCATCGGGTCGGCTTTCGCGCGGCGCGCGGCGGCAAGAACCGCGGGCGTCAGCACGACGGCGGTCGCATCGTTCGACAGGAACACCGTGGTGACGACACCGACCCCGTAGATCAGCGCGAACAATCGCCGCGGCGAGCCCTGCGCGAGATTGACGACGCGCGTCGCGACCCAGTCGAACAGCCCCTCGCGGCGGGCCGCCTCGGACAACAGCATCATGCCCGTCAGGAACAGGTAGACGTCGCCCCCTTTCGCGACGGCGTCCAGCGCCTGCGCGACGGGCAACAGGTTCAACGCGACCAGCAGCAGCGCGCCGCTCACGGCCCACGTGGCCTCGGGCCAACCGAACGGACGCGTGATGACGCCCGCGGTGGCGAGCGCGGAAATCAGCCAGGCAAGCGAAACAGGATTCATGGGCAAGTCGACACAGGCATGGAAATCGAAATCGCTTTCACGATGATGTCGCCGATAGATCGGCGGGCTTGCCGCACGCGCCGCTCAGCGATCGCGCATGACCGAGCCACAGCGCGAGCGAGCCCGTCGACACGGCGCCCAGTACGACGAACGCGACCGGATAGCCGAAGTGCTGCGCGAGCACGCCGCCGAGCACGGGGCTGAGCGCCGCGCCGATCCCCTGCGCGGTCGCGACGGCGCCCTGCCCGGCGTTCACGCGGCCGGAGCCATGCAGCAGGCGAACGACGAGCGCGGGCACGACCACGCTTTGCAGGCCGGCGCCGATGCCGTCGAGCATCTGCACCGGCCATACACCCGCTTCGCTCATCCACGCCGCGGCGACCGCCCCGCGCACCGGCAGCACGAGGTACGAGAACAGCAGCACGCGCCAGTAGCCGTGCGCGCGAATCAGCCGGGGCGCGAGCCAGGCCGCCGCGATCATCACGCACTGCGCGATGACGATGGTCTGCGCGGTGAACGCGCTCGCGTTGCTGCGATGCGTGACGACGACGCCCATCCCGTAGAGCGGCAGCATCGCGGCGTTGCCGAGATGAAACAGCGCGAGCGACGCGCCGAGCAGTACCAGCGGCCGGTTTTCGGCGAGCGTGCGCAGGCCGCCGACGCGCGACGTCGACGCCGCGTCCAACGCATGCGGATGCGCAGCATCCGTTCCCGGCGCGCGGCCATCAGGCTCGAGACCACGTGCGCAAGCATGATCGATTGCGTGCCCGGGAATCGCCAACGTGCTCCCAACCGCAAGGACCGTGAACACGGCGACGAGCGCGAACACCGCGTCGAATCCGACATGCCAGCCGAGCCACCCCGCGAGCGCCGCGCCGGCGACGTTGCCGGCATGGTTCGCCATCTGGTTGCGCCCGAACTGCCGGTCGAAACCCTGCCGACGCACGATGCCGAGCGTCACGCCCGCGACCGCGGGCGCGAGCACCGCGCCGCCGACCGCCGCCAGGATCTGCGACACCGCCACCGCCGGATAGCCGCGCACGAACATCAGCGCCAGCGACGCAAGCGCCGTCACCGCGGTCGCCACGACGATCAGCGCCCGCTTCGCGCGCACCGCATCGACGAGCGCGCCGGCCAACGGTGTCGCGGCCATCGCGGCGAGCCCGGCCAGCGTCATGACCGTGCCGATCGCATCGGCGCCCCAGCCGCGCGACAGCAGGATGACGCCGATGAACGGACCGATGCCGGCCTGCACGTCGGCCAGGAAGAAATTGAGCGCTTCGAGCGCGCGTGCCGGTCTCACGGTCGCCGCACGGTCATGCGACATCCGCATCGACGAGCTCGGCAATGTCGCTCACGTCGAGCGTCGCGCCGTGCGGCGTGACGACGCCGTGCCCCCACGCCTGCACATGGATGCCGGCCTGCAGGTAGTCGTGCAATGCTGCCGCCGCATGCGGCGGCAGACGCAACGCGACGCCGCTCGTCAGCAACGCGCCGTTCAACTCGCCTTTCGGGCCGTACAGCCCGAACGCGACTTCTCCACTGAATTCCATCGGCCGTCGAGCCGGTCGCGGCGGCTTCGGGACAGCGTGCTCGGGCCCGGCGTCGACGATGTCGACGCCGCCACGCCCGGTCAGTTGCACGGCCGCGATCATCGCCGCGCGACGCGGTTTGACGCCCCGCACGCGGATGCGGTCGCCGACCGCGACATGGCGCACCAGTTCGCGGCCCAGATGCGGCGGCACGTGAACCTGCAGGTCGCCGTTCAGGATCAGGCCGTCGATTTCTCCGTGCGGATCGAGCAGGAACTGCGTGACGCGGCCGCGCGTTTCGGGGAGGCAGGCGGGATCGATCCAGTGCATGACAGGACTCCTTTCGATGGATTGCGGAACGGCGCCGCGCGTTTCAGCGCGCGACATCGTCATAGAGATTCACGACATGGCCCGGCGCGCCGAACGCCGTGGCCTGCAGCGCTTCGCCGTATGCGTTGCGCGTGCCGTAGCCGATCGCGGCCACGCGCTCCCCGGGCGCAAGCAGCGCGCCGAATTGCCGGGCGGCCGGCACGGTCAGCTTGACGATCGCGCCGCCGTCGAGCATCACGCCGTCCGGCTCGCCGCGCGGCGCGTGCGTCACGCGGCGCACGACGCCGGACACGCTCAGGCGCGCGAGGTTGACGCCGCGCAGCATGGCAGGCACGGGCGCGACGGGCGCGGGCGGCTGATCGGACAGCGACGCGCCGGTGCCGTCGTTGCGGACGACGCGTGCATGGATTTCATCGTCGAAGCGCCGTTCGCCGGCCACCGTGACACGCTCGCCCGACCGCACGAGCGCAGCCAGTTGCGAACCGAGATGCGGCGGCAGACGGACGAGCGTGCCGTCGGTCAGCACGAAGCCGTCGACGGTCCCTTCCGGATTGATCGTCAGGCGCGACAGCGTGCCGGAAACCAGCGCATCCGATCCGGTGTCGTTGCCGGGCCCGACGGGCAAAAGCGCACGCGGCCCGGACGGAGGCGGAGGCGGCATGGCGCCGGCCGGGTCTTGCGCGCGCGGTGCCGGCGGCACCTGCGCCACGCTGACCGTTGCGACGGCAACGAACGCGGCGGCGCAGAGCATGCGAGACGAACGGCGAACGGCGGCGCGGCCTCGCGGCCGCGATCGAACGACAGGCGGGTACGGCTTCATGACGGGTTCCGGCGACGGGTTGCGATGCATCGATATCCGCAATACCCGTGCCAACCCGCGACGCACCGCGCGGCCGTGCGCCGAGCGCCGACGTACGCCCAACGTGTCGGGTTTTCCGACACGTGGCTTCACCGGCTGTCGGCCATTCCGACAGTGGAAACCGCGCGACTCGACGCCTAGGGCGTTTTCACGCTAATAACGGGCTTGCGCTGGCCCCCAGAAGGGCCGAGCGCGAGGATTGCGACGAAGCGAATACTCGACGTATTCGCGAGGAGCATGACGCAGCGATCGGCCCTTCTGGGGGCCAGCCCCACGAATGCATTTTTCAGACAGGGGAACGTGCCTTTCCGCCCACATTGCGGCGTCGTGCGTCGCTTGTTTGGCACGGCCAAACGGCGCTCCTTACTCCTTGCACGCGCCCAAAGGAAGTCCCCTTGGGGGACGGGCGGAAAGGCACGTTCGCAAGCCCGTTATTAGCGTGAACACGCCCTAGTCGTCGCGCTCGATCCCGAGATTCGCCATGCGCGCATAGAGCGACTGGCGGCCGATCCCGAGCTGCCTCGCGGCTTCCGCGCGATTGCCGTTCGCGCGCTCGAGCGCACGCAGGATCGCCGCGCGCTCGACCGTCGCCAGCGCATCGGGCAACGGCATGTCGAGCAGGTGCGCCGGCACCGCATCGGCGCCCGGCTGGCGCGCGGGCACGGCGGGCAGGCCGAGATCGGCCGCACTGACGGCCGGCCCGGGAGCGAGCGCGGCCGCGCGCTCCATCACGTTGCGCAGTTCGCGGACATTGCCCGGCCAGCGGTGATCGAGCAACGCCCGTTGCGCGTCGTTCGTCAGGTGCAACGGCCGCATGCCAGCCGCGCTACCCAGGAAATGCGCGGCGAGCGGAAGAATGTCGGCCACGCGATCGGCGAGCGGCGGCAGGTGCAGCGGAATGACGTTCAGCCGATAGAAGAGATCTTCGCGGAACGTACCGTTCGCGACGGCCGCGGCGAGGTCGCGGTGCGTCGCGGCCACGACGCGAATGTCGATCGCCGTCGCTCGATCCGCGCCGAGCGGCGTCACCTGGCGCTCCTGCAGCGCGCGCAGCAGCTTGGCCTGCATCGCGGCGGGCATGTCGCCGATCTCGTCGAGAAAGAGCGTCCCGCCGTCGGCCTCGACGAGGCGCCCCGCGCGATCGGCATGCGCGCCCGTGAACGCGCCGCGACGATGCCCGAACAACTCGCTTTCGAGCAGGTCGGCCGGGATGGCCGCGCAGTTGACGGCGACGAACGGCCCCGCGTGCCGTGCCGATGCGGCATGCAGTACGCGGGCCGCCACTTCCTTGCCCGTACCCGTCTCGCCGGTCACGAGCACGGTCGCGTCGCTCATCGCGGCCCGGCCGACCTGCTTTTGCACGTCGCGCATCGCGGCGCTCACGCCGAGCAGTCGCGGCCGGTCCGCCGAAGGTTCGCCCGCGAAACCGCCTTCCACCGGCGCGAGCGCGGGCGGCTGATTCGCCGACACGATGCGTTCGAGCAGTTGCGCGATGTCCCGGCGCCCGATCGGCTTCGTCAGATGATCGAATGCGCCGAGCCGCATCGCTTCGATCGTGTTGTCGCTGGTCGCGTGGGCCGTCAGCATGACGACCGGCATCGCGGCCAGGGCGGGATCGTCGCGCAATTGCGCCAGCACGGCCAGCCCGTCCAGGTCCGGCAGGCGGAAATCCAGAAAGACGCATTCGATGTTGCCGCCGTCGCGCAGCGCGCTCAGCGCGGCCCGGCCGGATGCGGCCTCGACGGCCCGATGGCCGAGATCGGCCAGCGTTTCGGCGAGGCCGTCGCGAAATGCCGCGTCGTCGTCGACTATGAGGATGTTTGCCATGGAATTTCAATCACGAATGCGGCGCCCTCGTCGAGCCGCGCCTGCCCGCCGTGCGCCGCCGCCACTTCGCGGACGACGGCGAGACCGAGGCCCGTTCCGTCCGCGCGCCCGGTCACGAACGGCTCGAAAATCCGCTCGCGCTGCGCGGCCGGCACGCCGGGGCCGCTGTCCGACACGGTGATGCGCAACCAGTCGCGCCCGGCGAACGGATATCGTTCGGCCGCGAGCGTGACCGCGCCGCCCGCGCCCGCGTGGTGCAGCGCGTTGAGCAGCAGATTGTCGAGCGCGCGCCGCATCTGGTCGGGATCGAAGGCGGGAAAATCCGACGGCCACGCGAGCCGTTCGCCCTGCCCCGCGAGCGACAGCGTCAAGTCGATCGCCTGCCGCTGCGCCAGCTCGCGGTGCGCGTCGACGACCTGCGCGAGCCACGCGTCGACGTCGACACGCGTCGCATGCGGACGCACCGGCTGCGTCAGCGCGAGCAGGCTCGACAACTGCGCATCGATGCGCTCGATCTGCGCGAGGATCACGCGCAGCGCATCCTGCTGCCGCCGGCTGTCGCCGGCCAGCGCGTTTTCCGCCTTCAGCCGCATCGCACCCATCGGATTGCGAATCTCGTGCGCGACCTGCGCGGCCAGTTTGCCCAGCATCCCGAAGCGTTCGGCCTGCGCGAGGCGCGTGCGGAGCTCGGCGGCCTGCTGTTGCAGCAGGTCGGCGCGCCGCGCCCGCTCGTTGAACGCATCGATGACGCGGTCGAGATCGGGTTCGCCGACGTACGGCAGGTGATGCTCGCGACCGTCGGGCCCCAGCCCGCTCTCGATCCGTGCGAGATTGCGCTTCCATCGGCGCAGCGCCACGGCCAGCGCCGCCGCGATCGCGAGAATCACCGCGAGCACGGCGGCGAGCCCCGTTGCCAGCAATTCCCCGTGCCGGCCCAGCGGCGGGCGCGCGCGTGTCAGCATCCACACGTACAGCCCCGATCCACCGCGCACCGGACACGCCGCCGCGATCACGGCGTCCTGCGCGCCTTCGACGACGTTCGCGGTCGCGGCATGCGTCGCGGCCGCGGCTCGCAGCGTGCGGAGGATCAGCGGCGTTTCCGCTTCCGGAACGTCGCGTTTGACGCCGCTGCCCTGATAAGTGGGAAACGAATACGCGAGAAAGCCGCTCGCGGCAGGCGCGGCGCCGGGCATCCAGAACCCGCCCTCCATGTCCGCGGCACGCGAGAGCACGATGTCGAGGATCGCGTGCATCAGTTCGGGGGCAGGCTCGGCGCCCGCCGACGCGGAAGCGCCGTAACGCGACGCGACCGCTTCGCACGCCGACGCGCCGGCGGCCTTCGCGCCGGCCACCTGCTGACTCTCGGCGGAGCTCGCCGTGACCCAGACGACCGCGACCAGCGTCGCGCACAGCGCCGCGACGAGTGCCCAGAGCATGACGAGTTGGGTGGAAAACGACGGACGCTTCATCGGATCAGGCTGGCGGTCGAGGACGACAGCATAGCGTATTGCATGCGACGTGAAGCCGCCACGGCCGCCATGCATCGTACGGGGCGAGCCGCCGGATCGGCCTCGAACGAGGAGCGCCCGATCCGGTTGTTCGCGGTGGGACCGAGCCGCCAGGGAGAGAGAAACGCGTCGATCGTGCTGCCGAACGGCCGCACCATCGACGTCACGCGCGGCCGTCGGCGCGCACCCGCGGATACGGCCGCGCGCTTCTACGCGCCGTCCCGCTTGATCCGCTCGACGATGCGCGCCAGCCGAATGATGTCGGTCGGCGCGAAGTCGGCCGCGTCGGGCGGGGAACGGCCGCACTGGTCGGCGATGCGCATCGCGAACGGCCCGGCCGGCCGCACGGAAACACCCGGCACGCGCATCGTGTTTCGTTCCATGGTCCTCCCCTTTTCCGGCACGCGACCGGCCGGCCCGTCACCGCCGGCTCGACCGCGACACCACGTCGATCCACACCGCCAGCACCAGCACCGCGCCCTTGACGATCATCTGCCAGTACGCGTCGACGTCGAGCATCGACATCCCGTTGTCGAGGCTCGCCATCACGAGTGCACCGATCAGCGCGCCGTACACCGTGCCCGATCCGCCGCGCATCGACGTGCCGCCGATGAAGCACGCGGCGATCGCGTCGAGCTCGCCCATCGTGCCGGCGGACGGCGACCCGGCCGCGAGCCGCGCCGTGTTCACGAGGCCGGCAAACGCGCACATCAGCCCCATCAGCGCGAAGATCGCGAGTTTCACGCGATCGGTGTCCACGCCCGACAGCCGCGTGGCCTCCAGGTTCGAGCCCACCGCATAGATGCGCCGGCCGAATACCGTCTGCGTCGCGATCCACGAGAACACGCCGAGCAACGCGAGCAGCAGCAGCACCGGCACCGGAATGCCGCCGTAGCGGTCGAGCGTCGCGACGAAGGCGAACAGCACGGCGCCGGCGCCGACGATCTTCGCGACGTCCTGCCACAGCGGCGCGACCGCGAGCCGGTAGCGATGCCGCGTGCCGCGCTGCCGCACCACCAGCAGCGCCGCGAGCGCGAACAGCAGGACCGCGAGGCCGTCCCCCGCCACGCGCGGCAGATAGCCCTGCCCGATGAACACGAAGCCGTCCGACACCGGCGCGATCGTCGAGCCGCCCGTGACGCCGAGCAGGATGCCGCGGAACGCGAGCATCCCGCCGAGCCCGACGATGAACGACGGCACGCGCCGATAGGTCGACCACCAGCCGTTGAAGAGCCCGATCAGCACGCCGAGCGCGAGCACGGCCGGGACCGTCGCCGCCACCGGCCAGTGGCGGTTGACGTCGAGGATCGCGGCGACGCCGCCGAGCAGCCCGAGCAGCGAGCCGACCGACAGGTCGATCTCGCCGGCGATGATGACGAACACCATCCCGCAGGCGAGCATGCCGGTGATCGACATCTGCCGCAGCAGGTTCGACAGGTTGCGCGGCGTGACGAACGCACCGTCCGTCAGCACCGAGAAGAACGCCCAGATCGCGGCCACCGCGAACAGCAGCGCAAGGATTTTGTAGCGCACGAAGATGCGTCGCAGCGGATGGCCGCGCGCGACGCGCGTATCGGTGTCCGGCGACACGGGCCGGGAAGACGAAAGTTCGGTGTTCATGTCGTGCTCGCTGCAATGGGTTCGGCCGGACGCCGCGCGGGCGTCAGCGCGGCGCCGAGAATCTGTTCCTGCGTGAGGCCGTCGTTGACGAAGTCGCCGCGCAGCTCGCCCTCGCCGATCACGAGCACGCGATCGGCGAGCCCGAGCACTTCCGGCAGCTCCGACGACACGACGATCAGCGCGACGCCGCGCTTCGCGAGCGCGAAGATCAGCCGGTAGATCTCCGCCTTCGCGCCGACGTCGACGCCGCGGGTCGGCTCGTCGAGAATCAATACCTGCGGGTCGGCCAGCAGCATCCTGGCCAGGACCGCCTTCTGCTGATTGCCGCCGGACAGGCTCGCGATCGGCAGGAACGGATGCGCGGCACGCACCGACAGCCGCTGCATCTCGGTGCGGATCGCGTCGAGTTCGGCGGCCGCGTCGATCCGGCCGCGCGCGGCGAACCGGCGCAGCACCGCCAGCGTGATGTTGTGGCCGACGCCGAGCCGCGGCACGATCCCGTGGCGCTTGCGGTCCTCCGGCACCATCGCGATACCCGCACGGATCGCATCGGCCGGCGAGCGGATCGCGAGCGGCCGGCCGTTCATCCGCACGCTCGCCGTGCAGTCGCCCGGATACGCACCGAAAATCGCCTGCATCAGCTCGGTGCGGCCCGCGCCGACCAGCCCGGCAACGCCGAGTATCTCGCCGCGCCGCACGCTGAACGACACGTCGTCGACACGCTTGCGGCGCGGATTCGTCACGTCGTGGCAGGTGACGTGATGCACGTCGAGCACGACGTCGCCGATCTCGTGCGGCTCGCGCGGATACAGGTCGCGGATCTCGCGGCCGACCATCATCGCGATGATCCGGTCGGTGGTCAGCGCGGCCATCGGTTCGGTCGCGACGTGGCGGCCGTCGCGGATCACGGTCACGGTGTCGCACACCGCGTCGATCTCGTCGAGCTTGTGCGAGATGTAGACGCACGCGACGCCGCGCCGCTTCAGGTCCCGCACGATGTCGAGCAGGATGCGCGTTTCCGACGCGCTCAGCGACGACGACGGCTCGTCGAGGATCAGCAGCTTCGCGCGCTTGTTCAGCGCCTTCGCGATTTCGATCAGTTGCTGGTGGCCGCCGCCGTAGTTCATCACCGGCTGCGCGACGTTGATCGCGTCGATCCGCAGCTCGCGCAGCAGCGCTTCAGAGCGTCGCACCATTTCCGCGTAATGCATGCGCCCGCCCGGCAGCGTGATCTCGTTGCCGAGGAAGATGTTCTCGGCGACCGACAGCTCGGGCACGAGCATCAGCTCCTGGTGGATGATCACGATGCCCGCGCGCTCGGTATCGCGCACGCCGGACGCGACGAGCGGCGCGCCTTCCCAGCGGATCTCGCCGTCCCACGTGCCGTGCGGGTACACGCCCGACAGCACCTTCATCAGCGTCGACTTGCCGGCGCCGTTCTCGCCGCACAGCCCGACGCATTCGCCGGGGCGCACGCTCAGGTCGATGCCGTCGAGCGCCTTCACGCCGTCGAAGGCCTTGACGATGCCGCGCATCGTCAGCAAGGGTTCCGTCATTCGTTCATTGCCTCGCAGTAAACGCGGCCGCCGTCGCGGCGGCCGCGCGTCGCGTCCGTCGCCCGCTTACTGGCTCGCCAGCTGGGCCTGGGTATAGAAGCCGTCCTTCACGACGACGTCGACGTTGCGCTTGGTCAACAGCGTCGGCTGCAGCAGCACCGTATCGACCTTCTTCTTCCCGTTGTCGTATTGCGCGTTGAACGCGGGCTTCGTCCCCTTCGCGAGATCGACGGCAAGCTTCGCGGCTTCGCTCGCGATCAGCTTCAGCGGCTTGTAGACGGTCATCGTCTGCGTGCCGGCGATCACGCGCTTGACCGCGGCCAGGTCCGCATCCTGCCCGGACACCGGCACCTTGCCGGCCAGATGCTGCGCGGCGAGCGCCTGGATCGCGCCGCCGGCCGTGCCGTCGTTCGACGCGACGATCGCGTCGATCTTGTTGTTGTTCGCGGTCAGCGCGTCCTCGACGATCCGCAGCGCGGTCGACGCGCTCCACTCGGGCACCCACTGCTGACCGACGACCTTGATGTCGCCGCGGTCGATCGCCGGCTTCAGCACCTTCAGTTGCCCTTCGCGCAGCATCTTCGCGTTGTTGTCGGTCGGCGCGCCGCCCAGCAGGAAGTAGTTGCCCTTCGGCTTCGCGTCGAACACGCCCTGCGCCTGCAGCTCGCCGACCTTCTCGTTGTCGAACGAGATATACGCGTCGACGTCCGCGTCGAGAATCAGGCGGTCGTACGACACGACCTTGATGCCGGCCTTGCGCGCTTCGGCGACGACGTTGCCGAGCGTCTTCGAGTTGAACGGCACGATCACGATCACGTCGACGCCGCGCGAGATCAGGTTCTCGATCTGGGAAATCTGCCGCGCCTCGCTCGCATCGGCCGACTGCACCGACACCTTCGCGCCGAGCTTGGTTGCGGCTGCAACGAAATAGTCGCGGTCGCGCGACCAGCGCTCGACGCGCAAGTCGTCGATGCAGAAGCCGATCTCGGGCTTGTCCTTGCTCGCGTGCGCGAGCGGCGTGCCCAACGCGAACACCGCCAGCGCGGCGGCGCCGGCAAGGGAATTCAGTACGGTACGACGCGTCACGGATTTCATGTCTCCACTCCTTGTTATGGAACCACCTCACGAACCGCGGGCGGCCGCCGGATTGCACCGCCCGCATCGAGTCACTGCCGCGCGCGGGTCCGCGCCGGCGCACCGCCGGTCAGGCGCCCGTCGCGAATACCGGTTCGAGCGCACGGTACAGCGCGCGAAACGTCGGCCGCCGCACGTCGCGATACCACGCGTGCCGCCCGGCATCGGGCTCGCGCACCGCGACGACGCTCGGCTGCGGGCACACGTCGGCAAGCGCCGCATCCGGTTCGAGCGCGAGACGGGCGAGGCGCGCGGCGCCCAGCGCCGGCCCGATCTCGCCGCCCGCGCGCAGCGTCAGCGCACGGCCGCTCAGGTCGGCAAGCATCTGCGTCCAGTACGCGCTGCGCGAGCCGCCGCCGATCACCGTTATGCTGTCGGGCGCGAGCCCGGCCGCATGCAGCGCGTCGATGCCGTCGAGCAGCGCGAAGCCCACGCCTTCGAGCGTCGCGTTCGCGAGATCCGCGCGCCGCGTGTCGGGCGTGAGCCCGTAGAACACGCCCTTCGCGTTCACGTCGTTGTGCGGCGTGCGCTCGCCGCTCAGGTACGGCAGGAACCACGGGCGGCTCTCGCGTGCGTTCGTCTGCGCATCGTCGAGCAGCGCCGCGACGCCGTCGTAACCGGCCAGTTGCGCGGTGAAGTCGATGCAGCCGGCCGCGTTCAGCATCACGGACATCAGGTGCCACGTATCGGGCAGCGCATGACAGAAGCTGTGCACCGCCGATTCGGGATTCGCGCGGAACCCGTCCGACACCGCGAAATACACGCCCGACGTGCCGAGCGACAGCAGCGCGTCGCCGGGCCGCACGATCCCGACGCCCACCGCGCCGGCCGCGTTGTCGCCGCCGCCGGCCACCACCGGAATCTCGCGCAATCCGAGCGCGCGCGCGACGGCCGGCAGCAGCGTGCCGGTCACCGCGTTGCCCTCGAACACGGCCGGCATCTGCGTGCGCGACAGCCCGCACGCGGCGAGCAGCGTATCGTCGTAGTCGCGCTTCGCGACGTCGAGCCACAACGTGCCCGCGGCATCCGACGGATCGGTCGCGAACGCGCCGGTCAGCCGGTAGCGCAGATAATCCTTCGGCAGCAGCACGTACGCGATGCGCGCGAACACGTCGGGTTCGTGCCGACGCACCCACAGCAGCTTGGGCGCCGTGAAGCCCGGCATCGCGACGTTGCCGGCCACCGTGCGCAGCGCGGGCGCGAGCCGTTCGAGCTCCTCGCACTCGGCGTCCGCCCGGCCGTCGTTCCACAAGATCGCGGGGCGCAGCACGTCGCCATGCGCATCCAGCAGCGTCGCGCCGTGCATCTGCCCGGTCAACCCGAGTGCGTGGATGTCGCGCGGGTCGATGCCGGCCGCGCGTGCATCCGCCACGAGCGCGGCGAGCGCGCCGCATGCGGCGTCCCACCAGTCGCGCGGCGCCTGTTCGGACCAGCGCGGCTGCGGCCGGCT
Source organism: Burkholderia anthinoferrum (assembly GCF_002925705.1). NCBI lineage: Bacteria > Pseudomonadati > Pseudomonadota > Betaproteobacteria > Burkholderiales > Burkholderiaceae > Burkholderia > Burkholderia anthinoferrum. The sequence continues at coordinate 49,733 of NZ_LFZP01000050.1, read as the reverse complement.
CACCGTCAGCGGGCGGTTCGCGCTCGCGCGCACCGCGCCGTCGCGGTCGAGCAGCACCGCCTTCACGCCGGACGTGCCGAGATCGAGTCCGATGTACATGGCGTCAGCGCAGCCCGTAGATCGCCTGGTTCACGATGTTCTCGAGCCGCTCCTGCGCGCCGCTCACGTGCCGCGGGTCGACGCCGCGCGCGAGCGCGTCGGCCGCGAGCGACTCCAGCGTATAGCCGCCCGACAGGATCTTGCGGCCGAACGCGTCGTCCCACTGCGCGTAGCGCTGCCGGCGCAGCGCGTCGAGCCGGTCGTTCTCGACCAGCACCGCCGCGCGTTCGAGCGCGAGCGCGAGCACGTCGATCGCGCCGACGTGACCGTAGAACAGGTCTTCCGGGTCGATGCTCTGGCGCCGCACCTTCGAGTCGAAGTTCATCCCGCCGGTCGTGAAGCCGCCGTGGCGCAGGATCTCGTAGAACGCGAGCGTCAGTTCCTCGACGCTGTTCGGGAACTGGTCGGTGTCCCAGCCGTTCTGCGGATCGCCGCGGTTCGCGTCGACGCTGCCGAACACGCCGAGCGCGAATGCGTTCGCGATCTCGTGATGGAACGAATGGCCCGCGAGCGTCGCGTGATTCGCCTCGATGTTCACGCGGATCTCGTTCTGCAATCCGTACTGCACGAGGAAGCCGTGCACGGTGGCGACGTCGTAGTCGTACTGGTGCTTGGTCGGCTCCTGCGGCTTCGGCTCGATCAGCAGCGCGCCCTTGAAGCCGATCCGGTGCTTGTGCTCGACGACCATCGACAAAAAGCGCGCGAACTGCTCGCGTTCGCGCTTCAGGTCGGTATTGAGCAGCGTTTCGTAGCCTTCGCGGCCGCCCCACAGCACGTAGTTTTCGCCGCCGAGCCGGTGGGTCGCGTCGAGCGCATGGCACACCTGGGTCGCGGCCCACGCGAACACGTCGGGGTTCGGGTTCGTCGCGGCGCCGGCCGCGAAGCGCGGGTGCGAGAACAGGTTCGCGGTGCCCCACAGCAGCCGCACGCCGCTCGCCTGTTGGCGCTCGCCGAGATAGTCGACCATGCGCGCGAAATTGGCCGCGTATTCGCGCAGGCTGTCGCCTTCCGGCGCGACGTCGGTGTCGTGGAACGTATAGAACGGCGTGCCGAGCTTCGTGAAGAACTCGAACGCCGCATCGGCCTTCTGCCGCGCGCGCTCGAGCGCGTCGCCCGGCTGCTGCCACGGCCGCTGGAACGCGGCCTGCCCGAAGATGTCGTGGCCCGGCCACACGAACGTGTGCCAGTAGCACACCGCGATCCGCAGATGCTCGGCGAGCGTCTTGCCCAGCACGCGCCGCTCGGGGTCGTAGTGGTGATAGGCGAGCGGGTTGTCCGACCGCGGGCCTTCGTAGCGAATCGCGGGAATGTGTTCGAAATACGACATGGCGTCTCCGTGCAGGTTCTTGTTGCGGCGCAACGTGCATCGCGACGACGCACGCGGCCGAATTCGGTTGGCTGGATCGTGCCCCCGCGCCTGCCGCCCGGCAATTGCGAAATTGCGCAGCACGCTTGATGTTTCTTGCCAGCCGCTGCGTGCGGCGCGCGTTCCGTCCTACAATCGCCGTACACCAACCCGCGCGCCGCCGTCCCGGGCGCGCCCCGGAGACAATGGCACCGCGCCCGCAAGGCGCGCCCCGACACCCAGATGACACGCGCCCCTTCCGCCCAGACACCGCACCGCATCGCGCTGCTGTTCAACGCGAACAAGGTCTACGACCGCGAGATCATCAGCGGCATCGGCCAGTACCTGCACACGACGCGCGTCGTGTGGGACCTGTTCCTCGAAGACGATTTCCGCTGCCGGCTCACCGGCATCGAGCGTTTCGACGGCGACGGCATCATCGCCGACTTCGACGATCCGGCCGTCGCCGACGCGCTCGCCGGCTCGCCGCTGCCGATCGTCGCGATCGGCTCGTCGTACGAGGACCCGGCGCAATACCCGGACGATGTCCCATATATTGCGACGGACAACGCGAAGCTCGTGTCGCTCGCGTATACGCACCTGATCGGCGCGGGGCTCGCGCACTTCGCGATGTACAGCCTGCCGGTCGCGCAGGAGAACCGCTGGGCGCAGCAGCGCGAGCTCGCGTTCGACCGGCTCGCGCGCGCGGACGGGCTCGACGCGCCGATCTATCGCGGGCTGTCGACGAGCGCGTCGGGCTGGAATCACGCGATCGAGCAACTGATCGGCTGGCTGCATGCGCTGCCGAAGCCCGTCGGCGTGATCGCGGTGACCGATGCACGCGCGCGGCATCTGTTGCAGGCCTGCCTGATCGCCGGCATCGCGGTGCCGGAACAGGTCGCGATCATCGGCATCGACAACGATCCGCTCACGCGCACGCTGACGCGCATTCCGCTGTCGTCGGTCATCCAGGGCACCGAGGAAATGGGCCGCACCGCCGCGCATCTGCTGCACCGGATGCTGCGCGGCGCACGCTTTCCCGGGCAGCGCATTCTCGTGCCGCCGGTCGGCATCAACGTGCTCGAATCGACGCGCCACCAGCCGCTGGCGAGCCCGCACGTGATGCGCGCGCGGCATTTCATCCGCCAGTACGCGTGCCAGGGGATCAAGACCGAACAGGTCGCCGACTATGTCGGCGTGTCGCGCTCGCTGCTCGAGGAGCACTTCCGGCGCGAACTGCAGCGCACCGTGCACCAGGAGATCCTGCGCCACAAGCTCGAAGCCGCGCAGGCGCTGCTTGCCGGCCGGCAGGCGTCGAGCGCCGAAGTCGCGATCCGTTGCGGTTTCACGTCGCTGCAATACATGTACGCGGTGTTCCGGCGCGAACTCGGCTGCACGCCGCGCGAATATCAGGAACGCGCGGCCGCCACGAACTGACGCCCGCCGCCCACCCGACCTCCACTCATGCATATCGATACCGATTCCTCATACCTGACGCCCGGCGTCGCACGCGTGCACGCCGAGCCGTGGGGCACGTTGCCCGACGGCGAGCCCGTGCGGCGCTATACGCTGCGCAATGCGCACGGAATGCGCGTCGTCGTCAGCGACCTCGGCGCGACCGTCGTGTCGTGGCTCGCGCCCGACCGCACGGGGCGCTTGGCCGATATCGTGCTCGCGCACGACACGCCGGCCGAATACCTCGCATCCGGCGCCTATCTCGGCGCGACGGTCGGCCGCTGGGCGAACCGGATCGCCGGCGCGCGCTTCACGCTCGACGGCGTCGACTACCTGCTCGACCGCAACGAGAACGGCAACCTGCTGCACGGCGGCGCGAACGGCTTTCATCGCGCGCGGTGGGACGTGCTCGACGATGGCGGCGGGCTCACGCTGCGGCTCGATTCGCCGGAAGGCGACGCGGGCTTCCCCGGCAACGTCAGCGTGCAGGTGCGCTACACGCTCGACGACGACGGCACGCTGACGATCGACTACACGGGGTGGACCGACGCGCCGACGCCGCTGAACCTGACGAATCACAGCTACTTCAACCTGAACGGGCGCGCGGGCAGCGACGTGCGCGGCCATCTGCTGCACATTGACGCCGACGCATTCCTCGAAGTGGACGACGCGCTGATCCCGACCGGCACGGCCGACGTGACGGGCACGGCGTTCGATTTCCGGCAAAGCGCGCCGCTCGGCGCGCGCCTCGACTGGCCGCATGCGCAACTGGCGCGGGCGCGCGGCTTCGATCACTGCTACGTCGTCGGCAACGGCGCGCGCGAAGTCCGGCCCGTCGCGCGAATCTACGATCCGGAAAGCGGCCGCGAGCTGACCGTATCGACCGATCAGCGCGGCCTGCAGCTCTATACGGGCAATTATCTCGACGGCCTGCGCGTGAGCGGCGGCACGCCGTGCGTGCGGCACGCGGCGCTGTGCGTCGAGGCGGGCGGGTTCCCGAATCAGGTCAACATGGACGGGCTGCGCGACGACGTGATCGTTCATCCGGGCGACGTGTATCGACAGACCACGCGGTATCGGGTGGGGGTGCATGCATAGCGGGTGGGCTGCATCGCCGGCGCCCGGGTAACGCCGTGCGAATTCCGGCCGATCGCGATGCCGCGCCGCCTCGCGTGACATTGCGACGGCAGGAAAATGCTTTCTACGATTCGTTGGTTTGAGCGGCGCGGCGCAGCCCGTAGCATGGGCGCGTCACCCATCCTCCAGCATCGGAATGTCCGCGCAAACAGACAAGGTCGTCCATTGGCTGCTGTCCAGCCTGGAGCCGAAAAGCCAGCTTTTCCACGTCGGCCAGTATTGCGGCGACTGGCAGGCGTCCACCGCCGGCCGTGCGAAGGCGAGCTTCCACATCCTCCTGCATGGATCGGCATGGCTTCACTTCGCCGACGGGCGGGACAGCATTCCGGTTGCCGCCGGTGAAGCCGTCTTTCTGTTGCGCGACGTGCCGCACGGGCTGTCGCCGAGCCCGGTCAACCCGCAGGCCTGCGCGGTCGCGGGCAGCCACCCGCTCAAGCGACGCGGGTCGATGCAACCGCTCGACGCGTCGGTCGACGGCAGCGTCGGCCTTGCCTGCGGTTTCATCGAATTCCACTCCACCGTGTCGCGCGCGATCGTGTCGCTCTTCCCCGAGTACCTGATCGTGCGGCGCGGCGACGACGCCTATCGCGGCATCCGCGGGCTGTTCGAGCTGATTCGCGCCGAAGGCCGTCACGGCGTCGACGCGCCGTCCCCGCTGATCGACAAGCTGGTCGAACTGCTGCTGTTCTACGCGGTACGGGACGCCGCCGGGCACGATACCGTGGCCAGCGGGCTCGCGTCGCTGATGCAGCGGACCGGCTTCGGCACGCTCGTCGCCGCGATCATCGACGCACCCGCCGACGCGTGGACCACCGACTCGATGGCCGCGTTCGCGAACATGTCCCGCACCGCGTTCTGCAAGCACTTCAGCGAAGCGTCCGGCCATCCGCCGATGCAGTTCGTCACGCTGGTGCGGATGCGGCTCGCGGCGGACCTGCTGGAACAGGGCCTGCCGATTTCGCGTGCGGGCGAACTCGTCGGCTATCAGTCGGAGTCGGCCTTTGCGCATGCGTTCAAGCGCACGATGGGCATGCAGCCCGGCGCGTGGCGGCGCGGGCGTGACGACGCGTCGCAATCGGCGGCGCGCCTGCACTAGCCGACGGGCCGGCGCGCCGTCGAAACGCACGACGCGGGACGAACGCACAGGAATCGCGGATGTTCGCGCATTGTCCGGCGGGGGTGCCGCCTCGACAATGCTCTCACTGCCCCTCCGGAGAATCCTGTGAGCCGCCTGCCCTTGCCTACCGTCGAAACCGCGCCCGCACCCAGCCAGCCTTTCCTGGAAAAATCGCAGCGCGCGAACGGTTTCCTGCCGAACCTCGTGCGCTCGCTCGCGAATGCGCCGGTCGCGCTCGAAACCTATCTGACCGTCGCGGAGATCAACAGCCGCGCGGGCCTCACGTTCGCCGAGCGCGAAGCCGTGCAGATCACCGCGGCCGCCGTCCACGGCTGTGCGTTCTGCGTGGCCGGACACACCGCCGCCGCGCTGAAGAAAGCCCATGTCGATCGCGCCGACGTCGACGCACTGCGCGACGGCGAGCCGGTCGCCGATCCGCGGCTCGACGCGGTCGCGGCCTTCACGCGCGCCGTGATCGCGACGCGCGGCGGCGTGACCGACGACGCGCTCGACGCATTCCTGGCCGCCGGCTTCACCGAAGCGAACGCGCTCGAAGTGGTGCTGGGCGTGAGCCTCGCGACGCTGTGCAACTTCGCGAACAACCTGGCGCGCAACGAACTCAACCCCGAACTGGCCGCATACCGATGGGAACCCCGGACACAGGCCGCCTGACGGCGCCCGCACTCGACGCGTCGCTCGCCGACTGGCTCGACGCGAACGCCACGCAGCTCGACACGAGCGCCGCGCTGAAAGCGGACGTCGTGCCGCGTCTCGCGGCGGCCGGCCTGTTCCGGACCGGCGTGCCGGCGAGCCTCGGCGGCGCGGGCGGGACGACCACGGACGCCATCGCGGGCATCGCGGCGGTGGCCGAACGTTCGCTGACCGCGGCCTTCGTGCTGTGGGGCCAGCGCAGCTTCATCGAATACCTGCTGCAAAGCCCGAACGCCGCGCTGCGCGAGCGCTGGCTGCCGGCGCTGCTCGACGGCCGTTGCGCGGGCGCGAGCGGCCTGTCGAACGCGATGAAGTATCTGTCCGGCATCGAGTCGCTTCAGATCGACGCGACGCCGCACGCGGAAAGCGCCGACGACTGGCGGCTGACGGGCAGGATGGCGTGGGTGACGAACCTGCGCACGGAACGGTTCGTCGTGGCGGCCGCGGTTGCGTTCGGCGACGGCAGGCCGTCCGCGATCGTCGCGATTCCCGATGACGCGCCCGGCCTGACACGCAGCACGGATCTCGACCTGATCGCGCTGCGCGGCAGCAACACCGCCGCGCTGCATCTCGACGACGTGCCGAGCGACACCGCGTGGCTGATCCATCCAGATGCGCAAACGTTCCTGCCCGCGGTGCGACCGGCCTTCCTCGGCTTGCAGTGCGGGCTGTCGATCGGACTCGCGCGGCGCGCGCTGGCCGAAGCGCGACGCGCGGCCGAGACGACGCGCGGCATTCTCGGCCCCGAAGTCGAATCCTGCGCGGCCGGACTGGCCGCCGCATGCGCGCAACTGTCGTCCGGCATCGCCGACGGCAGCCTGCGCCTGCACCCGAACCGCCTGTTCGAGCTGCGCATCGCGCTCGCGACACACGTGGCCACGGCCGTGAACCTCGAACTCGAGGCGAGCGGCGGCCGCGGCTACCTGCGCGACGCGGGGCTCGGCTTCGAGCGACGCTGGCGCGAAGCGGCGTTCATTCCGATCGTCACGCCGAGCGTCGTGCAACTGAAGGCGCAACTCGCCGCGCAGACGCGGAGCATCGCCGCATGACGCCGCCGCTGCTGGACGCGCGCCATCTGACGCTCGGCTACGGCGGCGAACGGCGCACTCCCGTGCTTGCCGATGTGTCGCTGTCGGTCGATCGCGGTGAAATCGTCGCGCTGATCGGCCCGAGCGGGACCGGCAAGTCGAGCCTGCTACGCGCACTGGCCGGGCTGGAGCAACCGCAATCCGGCACCGTGTCGCTCGACGGCACGACGCTGCGGGGCCCACACCCGCGGATCGCGATCGCGTTTCAGGATCCGTGCCTGCTGCCGTGGCTGTCGACCGAAAAGAACGTCGCGTTCGGCCTCGCCTTCGCGCATCAGGCTCGGCTCACGCGCGATCAGCAACGCGAGCGCGTCCGCGCGGCGCTGCGCGCGGTCGGGCTCGAAGCCGCCGCGTCGCTGCGCCCGGCCCAGCTCTCCGGCGGGATGGCGCAGCGCGCGGCGCTGGCGCGTGCACTCGCGCGTCAGCCGCACGCACTGCTGCTCGACGAGCCGTTCTCGGCGCTCGACGAAGTCACGCGCGCCGCGATGCAGCAGTTGCTGGTGAACATCGTATCGACGACGCGATGCGCGACGGTGCTCGTGACCCACGACATCGACGAGGCGCTGCTCGTGGCCGATCGCATCGTGCTGCTCGGCACGCAAGGGCGCTTCATCGACGCGTGGCGGGTCGATTTCCCGCATCCGCGCGACGCGTTCGTCAGCGAACTCGGCGCGATGCGCATCGACATCCTGAAGGCGTTGCAGGCCGGCATGAAGCGCCCGCACGCGTCCGAACTTCATTCCCTGAACTGACCTGACCCGCCTATCCATGTGCCAGATTCCGATGTCGCGCCGCGAATGGCTGAAGCTCGCGGCCCTGTTCACCGCGACGGGCGCCGCCCCGTTGCTCTCGATGGCGAACGCGCACGCCGCGGCCGAGCCGGATGCGCCGGTCCGGATCGGCTATCTGCCGATCACCGACGCGGCCCCGTTGCTGGTGGCCCACAACAACGGCTATTTCGCGTCCGAAGGCCTGACCGTCGAGCAACCGAAGCTGCTGCGCAGTTGGGCGCAGCTCGTCGAGGCATTCCTGTCGGGCCAGGTCAACGTCGTGCACCTGCTGTCGCCGATGACGCTTTGGGCGCGCTACGGCAGCCGCGCACCGGCGAAGGTGGTCGCCTGGAACCACGTGAACGGCTCCGGGATCACGGTCGCGCCCGACATCGATTCGCTGCGCGATCTCGGCGGCAAGACCGTCGCGATTCCGTTCTGGTACTCGATTCACAACGTCGTGCTGCTGGACCTGCTGCGTCAGCAAGGGCTCGTGCCCGTGCTCAAGCGGCGCGGGACGCCCGCGGCGAACGAGGTCAACCTCGTCGTGATGGCGCCGTCGGACATGCTGCCCGCGCTCGCCGCGCGCCAGATCGCCGGGTATATCGTCGCGGAGCCGTTCAACGCGACCGCGGAACTGATGAAGATCGGCAAGATCCTGCGCTTTACCGGCGATGTCTGGAAGAACCATGCATGCTGCGTCGTGTTCATGCATGAGCACGATCTGACGCAGCGCCCCGCGTGGTCGCAAAAGGTCGTCAACGCGATCGTGAAGGCGCAGCTGTGGGCGCGCGCGCATCCGCAGGAAACCGCGCAGTTGCTGTCGAAGGACGGCACGCACCGCTATTCGCCGCATACGCTCGCGTCGCTCGACCGCGTGCTGGTGCCGTCGTCGTCGCTGGCCGACACCTATCGCGCGAGCGGCGCGATCCGCCATGCCGACTGGCACGCAAAGCGGATCGACTTCCAGCCGTATCCGTTCCCGAGCTATACCGAGGCGCTGGTTCAGCGGCTCAAGCGCACGGTGGTCGACGGCGACAGCGCCTTCCTCGCGTCGCTGGACCCGGCGTTCGCGGCCCGCGATCTCGTCGACGACCGGTTCGTGCGCAAGAGCATCGACGCGGTCGGCGGGCTGACCGCGTTCGGTCAGTCGGGCGCGTTCCAGCGCGAGGAGATCATCGTTGTCTGACGCGCTCGCCACCCGCCGCTCGGCCGCACCCGACACGCGCCGCAGCGGCGGCTCCCGCTACCCGGCACGCGTTGCCGCGGGATGGCTCGGCGTCGCCGGGCTCGTGGCGACGATCGTCGTCTGGTGGGCCGCGATCCACGTGTTGACCGAGCCCGGCTCGCTCGGCCGGCAGTTCGCGCCGGACAGCGCGTTCACCAGCCTGCGATCGCTGTGCGCGGACGATCATCTCGTCGAACACGCGCTCGTCAGCCTGCGACGCATCGGCGTCGGGCTCGGCGCGGCGCTGCTGGCCGGCGTCCCGCTCGGGCTGTTGCTCGGCCGCGTGCGATGGGTCGAGCGGATGCTGTCGCCGACGTTCCAGTTTCTGCGCATGGTGTCGCCGCTGTCGTGGATGCCGCTCGCGGTCATGTCGTTCGGCATCGGCGATCGCGCGATCTACTTCCTGCTCGGGTTCGCCGCGTTGTGGCCGGTGCTGATGAGCACGGCGGCCGGCGTCGCGCAGATCGACCGGCGCTGGCTGCAGCTCGGCGCAAGCCTCGCGGCCACCCGCCGCGAGCTGCTGGTGCACATCGTGCTGCCCGCCATCGCGGGGCCGCTGCTCAACGGCATCCGGCTCGCGATCGGCATCCTGTGGATCGTGCTCGTGCCCGCCGAGATGCTCGGCGTCAACGCGGGCCTCGGCTACCTGATCCTCGACACGCGCGACCGGCTCGCGTATGCGGAACTGACGGCGGTGATCGTCGTGATCGGCGCACTGGGCTTCACGCTCGACGGCATCGCGCGGGGGTTGACCCGCGCGCTGCTGGCGTCCGACCGCTAGCGCGATGCGCGGCGGCCGGACGAGCCGCTTGCCGCCCGCGTGTCAATTCCACGCATGGCGCGCCGGGCGCGCGCCGTTCAGATAGTAGTTGCCGACGAGGTGATATTTCCAGCGCACCGGATCGTGCAGCGTGTGCGTGCGCGCGTTGCGCCAATGGCGGTCGAGGTTGTGCTCGGCGAGCGTCGATTGCGTGCCGGCCAGCTCGAACAGCTTCTCGCCCGCGAGCAGCGCGACCTCGGTCGTCAGCACCTTCGCTTCGCCCACCGCCACCGACGCCCGCGCGACGTCGTCCTCGGTCACGTCGCCCTTTGCCGTGATCTCGTCGAGCGTGCGTGCCGCGCGTTCGAGCAACGCGTCGGCCGCATGCAGCTGGATGTGCAGCCGGCCGATTTCGCGAATCGTCAGCGGGTCGTCCGCGGCCCGCTCGACGCCGCTGTCGACCCATGGCCGCGCGCGGGTCCGCACGAACGCGAGCGTATCGTCGATGGCCGCCTTCGCGATACCCGCGTCGATCGCCGCCTGGATGATCTGCGACAGCGGGCCGTTGAGCGTCGGCACGTCCGACACGCGCTGCGCGGGCAGCACGTGCGACGCCGGCACGCGCACCGCGTCGAGCACGACCGTGCCGCTCGCGGTCGTGCGTTGCCCGAATCCCGACCAGTCGTCGATCACGGTCAACCCGGGCGTCGGCTGCGGCACGTACGCAAGCCATGCCTGCCGCGCGTCGTCGAGCCCGAGCACCGGCACGTAGTGCGCGAACAGCGCACCCGTCGAGTAGAACTTGGTGCCGTCGACGACATAGTCGTCGCCGTCGCGGCGCACGCGCGTCTTCAGGTCGAGCACGTGCTTCGTGCCCTTCTCCGAGAAGCCGTTGCCGAACCGCTTGCCGCTCAGCACTTCGGCGAAGAAATGACGCTTCTGCGCGTCGGTGCCGACGAGCGCGATCACGTCGACGAGCCCGAAGTGATTCTGCGGAAGCTGTCCGAGCGACGCGTCGGCCGCGGCGACGATCTTGATCACCTCGGTGAGCGTCACATGCGATACGCCCGCGCCGCCGTATGCCTTCGGCACCGTGATCGCCCACAGCCCCGACTGCGAGAACCATTCGATTTCCTCGCGCGGCAGGCGGCGTTCGCGGTCGCGTTCGGCGGCCCCTTGCGCCAGGCGTTGCGCCAGCGCCTGCGCGACCTCGATCGCCTCCGCATCGTCGGCGATCACGCGGGTCGCCTGCGGTCGTGCATCGGCCGGCCGTTCCTGAATCGTCGCGCTCGTGTCTGACATCGGGCTCTCCTGTCGAATAGTCAAAGCAGTCAATCTAGCAGCGCCGCGCGGGCGGGAAAACCGAGCGATTCTCGAAACGATATTCCTTTGGATCACAAACGATGCGCGAATGGCGAAGGCGATTGCGCGTTCTGACGTCGCAATCGATGCAGGAACGCCGATACGCGCCGCGCGGCGACGGTAATACGCAGCGACGATAACGATCCGAGAATCCGTTATTGGAACGCCCGCGTCGCGCTTCCTATACTGGGCTCCCGGCGCAAACGGCCACGCTCTTCGAGGAAATCCGCATGACTTCATCGCACGCAGTTCCCGACCTTTCCACCGGTACCGATTACGATGCACTCGCGAGCCGGTTCCGGCCGATCTTCGAGCGCATTGCCGCCGGCACCGCCGAGCGCGATCGCCGCCGCGAATTGCCGCACGAGGCGATCGGCTGGCTCAAATCGGCCGGCTTCGGCGCGATACGTTTGCCTGTGAGCGCCGGCGGCGCCGGCGCATCGCTGCCGCAGTTGTTCCGGCTGCTGACCGAGCTCGCCGCCGCCGATTCCAATTTGCCGCAGGCATTGCGCGGGCACTTCGCGTTCGTCGAGGACTGGCTCAATGCGCCGGCCGGGCCGCGGCGCACGACCTGGTTCGACCGCTTCGCGAGCGGCCAGCTCGTCGGCAATGCGTGGTCGGAAGCCGGCGACGTGCCGCTCGGCCAGACCGTCACGAAGGTGTCGGAGCAGAACGGCCGGCTCGTGCTGAACGGCCGGAAGTTCTACAGCACCGGCAGCCTGTTCGCCGACTGGATCGACGTGTTCGCGCAGCGCGCGCACGACGGCAGCGACGTGATCGTCGCCGTCGCGACCGCGCAGCCCGGCGTGATCCGCGACGACGACTGGGACGGCTTCGGTCAGACCACCACCGGCAGCGGCACGACGCGTTTCGAGAATGCGGCGGTCGATGCGGACAACGTGATCGATTTCGCGCGCCGCTTCAAGTACCAGACCGCGTTCTACCAGTTGTTCCACGTCGCGACGCTGGCCGGGATCGGCCACGCGATCGTGCGCGATGCGGGCGAGCTCGTGCGCAACCGCACGCGCGTGTACAGCCACGGCAATGCGCAGCGTGCCGGCGACGATGCGCAGTTGCAGCAGGTAATCGGCGAGATCGCATCATGGGCGTATGCGGCCGACGCGCTCGCGCTGCGCGCCGCGCAGCCGCTTCAGCAAGCCTATGAAGCGCGCTTCGGCGGCGACGAAGCGGCCGAGCAGGCCGCGAACGTCGCGGCCGAAATCGAATCCGCGCAGAGCCAGCTCGTCGTGTCCGAACTCGTGCTGCGCGCGGCGACGCGCCTGTTCGACGCGCTCGGCGCATCCGCGACCCGCAGCACGACCGCGCTCGATCGCCACTGGCGCAACGCACGCACGGTGTCGTCGCACAATCCGCTCGTGTACAAGGCGCGCATCGTCGGCGACTGGATCATCAACGGCCGCACGCCGCCGTTCGTGTGGCGCGTGGGTAACGGCGCGGGCGCCGGTGCGGAAACCGGAGCCGCGCGATGAGCAAGACCATCCGCTTCAACGCGTTCGAGATGAACTGCGTCGGTCACCAGTCGCCCGGCCTGTGGGCGCATCCGCGCGACCGCTCGTGGCAGTACAAGGATCTCGACTACTGGACCGACCTTGCGCGCGTGCTCGAACACGGGATCTTCGATGCGATCTTCATCGCGGACGTGATCGGCTACTACGACGTGTACAAGGGCAGCAACTATCACGCGCTGCACCAGGCCGCGCAGATCCCGGTCAACGATCCGCTGCAACTGGCCGCGCCGATCGCGATGGCGACCGAGCATCTCGGCATCGGCATCACCGCGTCGACGACGTTCGAGCACCCGTACACGTTCGCGCGCCGGCTGTCGACCGCGGACCATCACACGAAGGGCCGGCTCGCGTGGAACATCGTCACGTCGTATCTGGAGAGCGGCGCGAAGAACGTCGGCGATCACGGGCTGCGCACGCACGACGACCGCTATGCGGTCGCGGCCGAGTACGTCGAGGTGCTGTACAAGCTGTTCGAAGGCAGTTGGGAAGACGGCGCGGTGGTGCGCGACCGCGACGGCCGCGTGTTCACGCATCCGGAGAAGGTGCACGAGATCGGCCACAAGGGCCGCTTCTTCGACGTGCCCGGCTATCACCTGTGCGAGCCGTCGCCGCAGCGCACGCCGGTGCTGTTCCAGGCCGGCGCGTCGGGCCCCGGCAAGGCGTTCGCCGCGCGGCACGCCGAATGCGTGTTCGTCGCCGCGCCGACCCGCGACCAGCTCGCGCGCTACGTGGCCGACGTGCGCGCGCAGGCCGCGGCCGCCGGGCGCGACCCGGCGAAGGTGCTGATCTACAACCTCGTGACGGTGATCGTCGACGAGACCGACGAGAAGGCGCAGGCCAAGTTCGACGAGTATCGCCGCTATGTGTCGTACGACGGCTCGCTGGTGTTCATGTCCGGCTGGACCGGCATCGACTTTGGCCAGTACGCGCCGACCGATCCCGTCCGGCGCGTCGACACGAACGCGATCGTGTCGGCGGTCGAGCACCTGTCGGGCGGCGACACCGCGTGGACGATCGAGGCGCTGGCGGCCTGGGGCGGCATCGGCGGGATGGGCCCGGTGTTCGTCGGGTCGGCGGCGACCGTCGCGGACATCCTGCAGGAATGGGTGGCCGCGACCGACGTGGACGGCTTCAATCTCGCGTATGCGGTCGCGCATGAAACCTTCGAGGACGTCGTGCGCTATCTCGTGCCGGAGTTGCAGCGCCGCGGCGTGTATCCGACCGCGTATGCGCCGGGCACGCTGCGCGAAAAATTGTTCGGCGGTTCGGCGCGGTTGCCTGACGAGCATCCGGCCGCCCAGTTTCGCGATATCGAACAGGTCAAGCGCGCGGCCGAGCGCGAAGCGGTCAGCGCTTAACTGCACGTCCAACAACGTCGAAGCCGGGCTGTCCGCATTCGCGCGGCGACCGGCTTCAGCTTCAGCACAAACGGCTTCGTGCAGTCCGACGAAGCCGTGCGTATTTTCCGGGGCAACGGCGAGCGCCCCCTCAGCGCTTACGCCGCGCTTTCGTCGTCGACGTCGTGCGCCGTCGGTTCATACCTCACGATCAGCAGGAACACGATCGGCGTGACCGCGCTGATCGCGACGACCCAGAACATGTCGGTGCCGAGGCGGGCTTGCAGGATCGGCAGCACGAACAGCGCGAGCGCCTGGCCGATGCCGCACAGCGACCGCCCGAAGCCGACACCGGTGCCGCGGATCGCGGCCGGATACGACAGCGTCGGATAGATCATCATCTGCGCGCCGGGGCCGAAGCCTTCGGCGAACAACCACGTACCGAGCATCAGCAACACGACACCGACCGCGATCGCCCCGTGCGGATGGCCTGCGAGCGCAAGCGCGACGAGCGCGACCGTTTGCAGCGCGAACCCCGCGATCGCGACATGACGCGACGCATACCGATATGCGAGACGCATGCCGAGCAAGCCGCCGGTGAACGCGAACAGCACGTTCAATGCGAGCGATGCCGCGATCGTCTCAAACACGCCCGCGCCGAGAAATTGCGACAGGATCGACGGCAGGAAGAACGCGATCGCCGTGTATTCGAACGGGATGCACAGGTTCATCACGCTGGCGACGATCGTGCGCCCGAGATACGGGCGCCGGAACAGCACGCGAATCCGCACCGGCGGCGGGCTCGGCTCGCGTCGCACGTCCTGCGCTTCGTGCGCGTGAATGCCGTACGACTGGCGCAGGATGCGCGCGGCGTTGGCCAGATCGCCCTGATTCGCGGCCCACAGCGGGGATTCGTTCATGAAGCGGTTGCGGAACAGGATGATGACGAGCGCCGGCACCGCACCGAAGATCAGCGACGCGCGCCACAGCCATCCCGCATGCTCGGCCGGCAGCAGGAAGTACAGGCCGAAGATCAGCAGGAAGCACACCGACGACGCGACGTACCACATCGGGCACCACGCGGCGAGCCGCGACGCCTTGTTGCCGCGGCCGTTGAACTTCGAGAATTCCGCGAGAAACGCCATCGCGACCGGCAGGTCGATGCCGACGCCGAGCCCCATCACGAAGCGGGCGGCGATCAGCACCCAGACGTTCGGCGCGAGCCCGGCCGCGATCGCCGCGACCACGAAGAACAGCATGTCGGCCATGAACACCTGGTAGCGGCCGATCCGGTCGGTCAGCCAGCCGCCGATCAGGCTGCCGAAGATCGTGCCGATCATGATCGCCGACCCGACGAGCCCGGTCAGCGCGGGCGTCAGCCCGAATTCGCGCGTCACGTCGTCGATGCCGTAGGACAGCGTCGTCAGGTCGTACGCGTCGAGAAACACGCCGCCGAGCGCCAGCAGCACGATCATCCGTGCATGGCTGACCGAACTGTCGACCGTGTTGATCAGGCGCGCGACGTCGCTGGCCGAGCGGATGGGGGAAGAAACCGGCGTAACGGGGCTCAGGTCGATCGAACTCATCGGATTCCTTAGTGTGTCGCCGGATGGCCGGCGAATGAGCGGCGAAGTTTGCAGGATGCCGGCCGCCGCGACAGGGGCATCGCGGCCCGGGCCGTCGAACGAATGCGTTCCGGCCGTCGTCGAATGCGTCGCTTGCCGGCACCGGAAATTCTGTTCTCCAGGCCCGGCAATCCCAAGCGATATAAACCGATAAATTAATCGGCGTGCGTCATAAAGTTGCGCGGGCCGTGCTATCTCCTTCCGGCCGCCCGGCGGCCGGCCTCGCCGCACCGCTGCTCGACCGGCGGATCGCCCGCAAGCTGTATGGCGATCGCACGGTCCTCGCCGACATCGCGTTGCAGGTCGCGCCACGCGAGATCGTCTGCGTGGTCGGCCCGAGCGGTTGCGGCAAGAGCACGCTGCTGCGGATCGTCGCCGGCCTCGACGCGAACTTCCGCGGCAGCGTGACGCTCGACGGCAGCGCGCTCGCCGGGCCGTCCGCGCGCGTCGGCGTGATCTTTCAGGAGCCGCGGCTGCTGCCGTGGCTGTCGATCGCCGACAACGTCGGCTTCGCGGCCGGTGCGCGGGGCGGACGCGACCCGAGCGTCGCGCGCTTGCTCGACGAAGTCGGTCTGGCCGGCGTCGCGCGGCAACTGCCGGCCACGTTGTCGGGCGGAATGGCGCAGCGCGCCGTGATCGCGCGCGGGCTGTTCGGCGAGCCGGACCTGCTGCTGCTCGACGAGCCGTTCAGCGCGGTCGACGCGATCACGCGGATGCGCCTGCAGACGCTGCTACTCGATGTCGTCCAGCGGCGCCGGATGGCCGCGACCGTCGTCACGCACGATCTCGACGAGGCGCTGTATCTCGGCGATCGCGTGCTGATGCTCGCGCCGAACCCGGACCGCGTCGACGACGAACTCCACGTCGACATCGCGCGGCCGCGCGATCGGCGCGATCCGTCGCTGGCCGCGCTGCGCGCGCGGCTGCTCGATGCGTTCCAGCGCTTTCACGATCGCGCGGCCGGCGACACGGCGGCCACGCCGGACTGACATCGCCGGCCCGCACCGCACACGACTTCATCGCGCGGACACCGACCGCACGAACGCGGCCAGATCGCGATTGAACCGCTCGGCTTCCTCGATGAACGGCGCGTGCCCCGACTCCGCATACACCTTGCTGGCGATGCGCGGATTCAGCTCGGCCGCGCGAGCCAGCGTCGTGGGCGTATCGACCAGTGCATCGCGCCCGCCGTAGATGAAGAGCAGCGGCACGCGCGCGTGGCCGAGCCCCGCCGCGGCGAATACCGACATCGTCGGGATGGCCTTTTGCATGTCCCACGACGCCATCGCGGCATTGGCGAGCAGCCGCTCGAACGTGGCGGCATCCGGCCGACGGTTGAAGCACAGACCGACGAACGTGCGCTCGCCGTCGAGATGCGTTTTCAGGTCCGGCGCATTCATGTCGCGGTACACGTCCGGGTGATCGACGATCTGGCCCGGCGCGAGCTCGACCACGCCGTCGACGTACACGGCCCCCGCGATCGCGCCGTCGCCGTATCTGGCGAGGTAGTTCGAGATCACCACGCCGCCGAGCGACCAGCCGACCACGACGGGCTTGCGCGCATGCGCGCCGTCGATCACCGCGGCGAGATCGTCGCCCCAGCGGGTTCCGTCGCGATACGGCCGCGCGCCGGACGGCTTGTCCGACAGCCCGTGGCCGCGCAGATCGTACGTGATGATCCGGAATCCGCGCAGCTCGGGGCTCGCGACCTGCGCGTCCCAGTTCAGGCGGCTGCCGAGCAGGCCGTGAATCAGGATGACCGGCACGCCGTCGGGGTCGCCGCTTTCCTGGACGGCCAGCTTCACGCCGTCCGTCGACGTCACGGTATAGCTGAGCGGCGCGGCCGCCGCGTCGTACGCCAACGCGAACGGCGTCGCCCACCAGACCACGGCCAGCAGCCAGCGGATCAGCACTCGGGTAGTCACGATTTTTCCTCCAGGCATGAACGGACGCACAGTCTCAACCCTCACACTGATGTGAGAGTCAAGCGAATCGTGCTAACCTGCCCCGCATGAAAAACCCGCCTCCGCAGCCGCTGCTGACCATCGGCAAACTCGCGCAGCTCACCGGCGCGAGCGTGCGCTCGATCCGGCACTACGACGAGCACGGCCTGCTCGCGTCGGTGCGCGCGGCCAACGGCTACCGCATGTTCCCCGACAACGCGGTGACGCAGGTCAGACAGATCCAGCGCATGATCGCGACCGGTTTCACCCTCGACGACATTCGCGGCTTTCCGGACTGCATGCTGCTGATCGAGGGCGCGCGTTCGTGCGATCAGATCTCCGAGGTTCAGCGCGAACGCCTCGAAGCGATCGACCGTCAGATCGCCGATCTGGAAAAGCGGCGTGCGCGGCTCATCAAGACCTTGCAGGATGGCGCGGTGCCGCCGCTCGATTGAGGCGCCGGCGTTCACCGGCACGAATCAGCCCCCGCGTCGCCCTTCGGGCACCCGCTTCACATCGGCATCGTTGGAGAATGCGCGACCGGCGACGGCGCGCCCACCACGCCCGCCGAGCCACCGAAAAAACGGGCATATTCAATTACCGCCGATTACAAACGCTTTTCATAAACGCATCCTTGACATGCCGAATCGCGTGGTATTTACTGCCATTGCAATCGATGCAATACGAAAAAACGCACGACGAGAAACAGGACTGAGAGTTGCATTTGCAGCGGCGCGCAGCAATACGCGTCGGCGAAATGCAAGACCGAGAAGTAAAACAGGCTTGATCCGACCGGGGGCCACATCCATGTCCGCTACCACCAAACCGCCGCCTGGCGGTTGATTCCCGCCATTCAGCCATCCGACCCCGCAGGCCTGCCGCCGGTTTTCCGATAGAACCGGGGGCGGTGCCGTGACGCGCGTCGCCCACCCGAATCGCATCGCGCATGCGTCGGGTTTCAATGCGAGACGGCATGTTCGCGGAATATCCATTTTAAAAATCCGGTGGATCCCGAATTTCACCGGCGATGCATTATCAATTCGGGATTTTCTTAAATCTGTCGCTTCGATATTTCATATATTGATGAAGGAATAAAAATGAGTACCACGACGATCGAAAATGCCGGTTACGGGGTCTACAACTCGACCATCGATGTCACGAGCCAGGTGGCGGCGGCCTACCAGAACGGCCAGCGCGTATTCACGGCCAGCAACCAATGGGGCGATCCGGCCCCGGGCGAGCGCAAGTACCTGTACATCTTCTGGACCCGCAACAGCGAATCGCAGTCGGGCGTGACCGGCGAGAACGATTCTCACGGCGTCACCCTGCCCTGAACCGCGTTCCGCGCGCGGGACGGGCCGCCGCGCCGCGGCAGTTGGCAATCGGCAGTCGCACGGCCCGTGCGCGTCATCCGGCGCGCAGCGTGTCTTCCCCACCTTACCGATCGACAGGAGTCTTTCATGCCGTCCGTCTACGTGCAGAACATCTCGATTCCCCTGAGCGACGCCAAGCCGTCCGATTCGGGCGTCATCACGGCCCAGGCCACCTACAGTTTCCCGACCAACGTGATTGCGGCCGGCGCGTCGGTGGCCAGCTACTCGGTCTCGTTCGGCAACACCGACCACCACCTGCGCACGGTAGGCGCGAGCGTGCAGGTGCAGACGCAGAACAATTCGCCGACGGTGACCATCACGGGCTCGCTCCAGTTGATCGACAACAGCAGCAACGAGCTCAATCCGAGCAGTTGCTCGCTGATCGCGTCGGTGATTGCCTGGGCGCAATAAGCGGCGTTCGCCGCCGCGTCGCCGCGATGGGCGGCGGCGTCTTTTCCATTGCCTGGTTTGCGGTCGTGCCTTTCGTGGTCCTCCGCCCGGCGTTCGGGCCGGGGACCATTTTCTCGAGGAGTCGCCATGTCCACCACCGCCAGCCAGCAGGCCGACATTCCCGCCCTGGGCGTGCTCCAGTTCGACGCCGGCAGCTTCGGTTCCGCCGTGAACCTGTTCCGCGGCAATCTCGCCTTCCCGCTCAAGCTGCTGACGCTGCCGGCGCGTGGCGGGCTGGCGTTCGACCTGACCCTGCTGTACCAGAGCAACGTCGCCGACCAGGTCTCGCAATGGAACCTCACGAACCCGAGCGGCGCGCTCGGCGTGGGCTGGAGCATGCCGCTCGAGCGCATCGTCGCGGAAACGCAGGGCACGGGCAGCCCGCTCGACGTGCAGTACTACCTGATGAGCCAGGGCCAGGCGATGCAGCTCGTGCCGATCCCGACAGCGTGGGGCCGCGGCACGCTGGCCGCCGACGCGTTCGACGACGCCGCGAGCGCGGCGCCGTTCGCGAGCGATCGCGTGCCGGCGGCACTCGCGTCCGCGCTGGAGCGATACGGCTGGCGCCCGTCGGGCGACGCGCGTGTGTCGCCCACCGGCCGCCCCGGCGAGTGGCGCCTCGACGATGCGCCGCTGCGCCGCTCGCATCTGCTGCGCCGGCAAGCGGACGGCACGATCGCCGTGACCACCGACGGCCAGTCCTATGAAACGGCGCCCTACCAGTTCTGGCAGATCACGCACTACCCGGCCTGGGACAGTTGGGAAGTCGTCCGCCCGGACGGCACGGTCGCCACCTACGGCGGCTCGGATGCGGCCGCCGCCGCGCGCAACCTGATCCAGTGGGGCATCCGCTGGGGCAACTGGGTCGGCCCGAGCCGCCGCGCGGAAAACCAGCAGCGCTATGCGGTGGCGTGGAATCTCGCGCAGTTGCGCAACACGCTCGGGCACTGGATCGAATTTTCGTACAGCACGATCGAGCAGGCGGTCGGCGACGGCACGTTGACCTACACGCGCGAATGCCAGATCGCGAGCATGGAAAACGATCTCGGCTGGTCGTGCCGGTTCGCGTGGCAGCCGATGACCTACGACACCCGCTCGCTCGACGCGCCGAAGGAATACCTGGCCGCGCACGGCGACCCGACCCAGGTGCCGGGCGACAAGCCGAACGCGTGGCAGGACCGTTACGAGACGCGCTATCTCGACCACGTCGACGTGATCGACGGCTCGGGCGCGCAGCAGACGCGCCTCGATTTCGACTGGTACGACCTGACCCTTCTCGCGCCGCGCGACGCCGCCAATCCGCTCGCCACCGGCGCCTGCTACAAACGCTATCTGAAGAGCGTGACGGACACGTTCAGCGGCGGCGCGGCCCGCCCCGGCATCGCGTTCGACTACAACTTCGATGCCGGCGGCGCGCCGAACCCGGGCGCGATGACGTCGATGACGCTGCCCACCGGCGGCGTGCTGCGCTACACGTACGCCGAGATCGACGTGGGCGCGGACGAGAACGTCGATCCGGGCTCGCGCAACCTCACCGTCGACAATCCGTTCGGCGCGAGCCGGCCGGGCGCGCCGCGCATCTGGTACGGCGCCGACTACGTGGTCGTCGCGTGGTACGAGGCCAGCGAGAACGCGCTGCTGGTGAACGTCTACACGTGGCTGGGCCGCTGGATTCCGGCCTGGACGGACTGGCAGCGCTTCGACGGCGCGCTCGATCTCGACCGGACGGTGGCCACGACCAGCGCCGACAGCTTCGTGCTCGTGCTGGCGAGCCTCGACGACACGCAATCGACGCTCTATCTCGCGTCGCGCCGGCCGGTCGCGAACGCGGACTGGCGTTTCGCGGGCGAGCCCGGCGCGCCCACGCCGTACCGCTACGCCAGCAGCCAGTTGCGAATCGCCAACGGCGCCGACTTCTTCGTCGTGATCGACAACGACGATCGCCGCGTCGACCGCTACGCGCTGAACTGGCAGACGCGCGGCTGGGACGTCGCCCCCGCGCTCGCGAGCGGCACGTGCTGCCCGTCCGGCAGCATCAATACGCAATCGTACGTGGCGGCGGCCACGAATCACTATCTGGTGTTCTGCTATGACGCGGACACGGCACGCGGCCGGTTCAGCCTGATGGTCCGCGATGCGGCGACGCTCGCGTGGCGGCTCGGCAGCACGCTGGACACCGACGCGATCACGATTCCGGCCGTCGGCGCCACGTCGTATTTCCAGCTGTCGATGGGCCAGGGCTTCGCGGCAGCCGCGTGGATCGACCGCTATGCGTCGTCGGGCGGCGTGGTGAAAGCCTTCGACTACCGCCTGGCGGTGCCCGCGTGGGACGACGACTACGGCAACCTCGCGTTGCGCCCGCTGCCCGACGTATTCGACGGCCCGGGCTTCACGAACCTGTCGCCCGCGTTCATGCAGACGCTCGGCCCCGTGATCACCGGCAACAGTCTGATCGGCTCGGGCCCGAACGTGCTGGTGTTCGACGGCGTGAGCTGGTCCTACCACTTCGCGGGCATCCAGTACCCGCCCGGCAGCGACGCGAACCGCCAGTTCTACTGGTACGCGTGGGACCCGCTCGGCGTGCTGAAGACGGAGAACACGACGTCGGCGCTCTACTCCGCGCTCGACAGTTTCGATCCCGATGCCGACACGCCCTGGGTCACCCAGCTGCTGCAGGACGAGGATCCGGCGCCCGCGGATCGCCAGACGCAGGGCTTCCCGACGCTGGCCGGCGAATTCCTGTCGCAGAACCGCGACCTCTACGGCCGTTCGGTCTGGCCCGCGTGGAACCCGATCGCCGGATTCCGGCTGGGCGAAATCACCGTCGATCGCTTCGACAGCACGACCGTCATCAACCAGGCGCCGGATTTCCTCGCGTTCATGACGCTCGACGCCGACGGCGCGCCGCTCGACACGCAGGTGCGCTTCTTCAGCAACGGCGGGCTGCTGCGGGACGCGCAGGGCGAGCCGGTGGTCGAGCGGTTCCCCGGGCAGCAGATGTTCCGCCTGCTCAACAGCACGCTGCAGTACGAGACGGCCATCTCGGGCAAGCTGCCGGCGATTCCGTCGGGCTTCGTGACCTTCCCGTCGGGCAACGAGATCGACGCATCGACCCACGTCACGCTGCACCGCTATGCGAATCACTCGCTGCATGCGCCGCTCGCGGCCTTCGTCGTGACCGCGCTGGCGATGGACAGCGGCTACGACACGATGCTGCGCTGCTATGCGTACGCGGACGTGTCGGCCAACACCGATCCGTCGGGCAGCATCGTGCAATTCTCGACGGTGTCCGAATACCAGGCGTGCGAGACGCCGCAGGCGCAGCGCTACGGCTGGACCACGAGCCATTTCTACAACGGCCTGCCCGCGCGCACGCTGCAGTTGCCGGACGATTGCCGCGTCCGCGCCGGCGCATGCGGTACGGCCGCGCCCGTCGACGACGCGTATTCGCTCGCCGCCGGCCTGCTGTTGTCGACCTCGGTGTACGACCGCGACGGCACGCTGCTGTCGTCCACCACCAGCGACTGGACCTACACCGACCAGGTCGCGAGCGACGCGAACGGCACCGCGCTGCGCAATCTCTACGACGCCGTGCCGCAGATCGCGACGTCGATCGAGAGCCTGCAGGGCGTCGAGCGCACCATGACCTATGCGTACAACGCGGCCTCGGGCTATCCGGCCACGGTGCAGACCGCCTACTACGACAGCCGGGGCGAGCTCAACGTCACGCAGCGCACGTCGCTGTTCGGTTTCGAGGTCTACCCGGCGATGTGGAGCGCGCACATTCTCGCGCCGGTGGCCAGTGCGTCGACGCGGGTGCAGGCGGACGGCGGCTGGCTGTTGCAGGCCGCGAAGGCGCAGACCTTCCGCAGTTGGGCCCGCGACGACGGCACCACCTATCTGGCGGAAGCCGACAGCTGGGTCGCGGTCGACGCGGATGCGCCGCCGTTCGCCGCGTGGAACGGCGGTCAGCCCGGCGCGGGCTGGCTGCTGGAAGAGCGTATCGACACCCGCGACGGCGAAGGCAACGTGCTGCTGTCGCACGACGTCACCGGCCGGCCGATGGCTTCGCTGTTCGACGACGCGGGGCGTTTTCGGATCGCGGGCTTCGTCAATTCGGCCAGCGGTAATGCGTACGACAGTTTCGAGGACTACCAGCGGCCGACCTGGAGCCTGCCGGCCGGCGCGGCCGTCTATCGCGACGACGCGGCCAGCGGCACCGCGTGCCTGCAGATCACCGCGTCGGCGACGCTCACCCGCGCCGTGACGTTGACCGACGGCCGCGCGCGGCAGTTGTTCGGCCTCTGGTTCAAGAGCCCGCCCGGCGCGACCGCGCGCGACTTCGCCGTGACGCTGACGCTCACCGCGCCGGGCGGCGCGCAGGTGAGCCGGCGCCTCGCGCCCACCGCCGGCCAGTGGCAACCGCAGCAATGGACCGTCGATCCGTCGTCGCTGGGCCTCGGCGCGAACGCCGCCGTCACGCTCGGCATTCAGGCGGAACTGCCGGCGGGCGGCGCGGCGTGGCTGCGGCTCGACGACGTGTTCTTCACGCCGCTCGACTGCCAGTTCCAGTCGATCGCCTACGACGGCGCACGGCTGCGCACGCTCGGCACCACCGCGCCGAACGGCGTGCGCTCGCGCACGCTTTACAACCCGTTCGCCGAGCCTTCCGTGACGGTCGGCCCCTGGGACAACCCGAGCCTGATCAGCATGACCTGGTTCGCCGCGCAGGACACGACGATCGGCCCGGCCGCCCCGTTTCCGCACGCCACGCCGAACGCGGCGATCAACGTCACCGGCCAGGGGACCGGCGTGTACGACGGCTTCTGCAACGGCGCGCTGGCGTTCTACACGGCCGCGTCGGGCAATGCGGCCGACTGGACCGCGGGCGGCGGCCTGCTCAGCTATCACGGCGAGGCCGGCGGGCCGCTCGGCGCGCGGCTCGAACGCACCGGCTTCGCGGCGACGAGCATCGCCGCGCGCGTGCTGGTCGATCGCGCCACGCTCGGCGACGCGGTGCTCGGCACCGGCACGTGGTTCGTCGGCTTCAGCCAGGCGCAGGGCTGGCGTCTGTGGCGGCTCGACGGCGCGAACGCGGTGCTGCTGCAATCCGACAGCGGCGCGCCGGCCGCACGGGAATGGCTGCTGGTGGCCGTGACGGGCCGCGTGCTGTTCTTCGCCGACGGGCGCAAGGTGTTCGAATATGCGAACGCCGCGGTCGCCGCCCCGTTCGGCCTGCAGCTCGGCATGACGGCGCCCGGCAGTTTCTCGGCGCTGGCCGTGGCCGAGGACGTCGCCCTGAGCGTCGAGTACCGGGACGGCCTCGCGCGCAGCCTGCAGACGCTCAAGCTCGAATCGGCCGATAGCGCCGTGCTCGACACCGGCGTGTACGACGAGCGCGGCAACAGCGCGATCCAGGCGCTCACGAGCCGCGTCACGGTGTCCGGCGCCCAGGCGCTGTTCGTCTACCAGGACGGCCTGGTGACCAACGGCGGCGCCGGCGGCAGCCTCTGGGAAGGCGCGCCGCTCGAGGGCGCGCTGGCCGCCTGGCACCCCGATGCCGGCGGCTATCCGTTCTCGCGCACCGCGTACGAAAACGCGCCGCTCGGCCGGCCGGTGGCGTTCGGCCAGCCCGGCTACGACTATGCGATCCGGCCCGGCAACACCCATTACGCGACGCGCGGCTATGGCGTCAATACCGATGCGGGGCGCTTCGCGTACCCGTTGCCGCTCGGCGAATACCACCTGACGGTGGACGTCGATCCCAACGGCGCGCTCACGCAAACCTGGTCGGACACGGCCGAGCACCTGATCGGCCGCGTGGTGCAGAACTCGGCCACCGACGACAGCCTCGACTGGCGCATGAGCCAGATCCACGACGCGCAGGGCCGCACCGTCGCGTCGGTGCCGCCCGCGTCGTACGCGGCGGGCGGCGCCGGCACGAAAACCGTGCCGGCCGGCAGCAGCACCGCCGAATACGACTTCGCCGGGCATCGGCTCAGCTCGACCGACCCCGACAGCGGCACCACGCAGATCGTCTACAGCAGCGCCGGGCTGATGCGCTTCCTCGCCGACGGCAATGCGTTGAACGGCGGCTACGTCGCCTATCGCAAATACGACACGCTGAGCCGCGTGATCGAGGAAGGCACCTTCGCCGTCGCGTGGGATCGCACGCAGCTTCAGCAGCATGCCGACGACCCCGACTGGCCGCCGTCGCCGCCCACCTGGAGCGTGCGCCGCCACTACGACGGCGACGGCTCGGATGCGACGCAGGACGACCATCTCGTCGGCCGGCTCTGGAAGGTCGAAGTCAACCAGGGCAACGCCGGGCTGGCCGCCTTGACCGAGACGGTCGCGTACGACCGGGCCGGGCGCGTGCTCGCGCGGCGCCGGCAATTCGCCGGGATGCCCGCGGGCGACTGCGTCATCGCGAATACGTGGTCGGCCGGCGGCAACCTGCTGTCGAGCACGGATTCGGCCACGGGGCTCGTCAGCCTGCGCCGTTACGATGCGCTCGGCCGCGTGCTCGAGGTCGCGGCCGACACCGGCGGCACGACGACCGTGCTGATCGCGCACGAGTACGAGCCGAACGGCAAGCCGGCGCTCACCCGGCTGCTGCCCGACGGCAACGGTTCGGCGATGTTGTCCCGGCGCTTCGCGTACACGCCGCCCGGCTGGCCCACCCTCAGCGATGCGGGGGCGGTGCTCAGGGAAACGCTCGGCTACGACACCGGCGCCTGTCAGGGCGGCGGCTACTACAATGGCGAAGTCGCGAGTCAGACCGTCACGGCGGACGTACCCGGCGGGTCGCTCGGGCCGGCCTGCACCACCATGGATTCGCTCGGCCAGTTGACCGCGTTCGGCGCCGGCGCAGACGCGCAACGCTGGGACATCGACCTGAACGGCAACTTCGAGCGGCACACGCGCGGCGCCGATTCGGCCGGCTACACGTATGCGGCCGGCACCAACCGACTGACCGGCTACACGGCCGCGCAAGACACCACCACGTTCGCGTACGACCATGCGGGCGGGATCGTCGGCGCGAGCGACGGCGCCGGTGCGGCGCGCTGGCAGATCGGCTATGACGCCGGCACCGGGCGCCCCGTCAGCTACGCCAATCCGGGCGTGTCGCTGTCGATCCTGCGCGACGCGGACGGCAATCGCGCGGCGCTGACCCGCACGAGCGGCGGCGCGACCACGCAGCGCTTCCAGATGTCGATGCCCGACGGCGAAGTCGTGATCGATACGGCAAACGGCGCGAGCGAGCCGACCCGCTTCATCGCGGCGCTCGACGTCCAGGTGGCGTGGCACGACGGGCGCTTCTACTTCGGGCTGCTCGACCATCTCGGCAGCGTGCGCGTGCTGCTCGACGCGAGCGGCGAGACCGTCGGCGCGTGGCAGTACGACGTATACGGCCAGCCCACCGTGCTCGTGGCCGCGCCGCTTGCGTGGCCGCGGCTGTTTACCGGCCACAACTACGACGCGGATTCCGGTTTCTACGACTGCAACGCGCGCTTCTACCACCCCGGATACGGCCGTTATCTCAGCGTCGATCCGATGCTGGAAACGCCGTCGCCGTACGTCTATGTCGGCAACAACCCGCTCGTCTTCACCGATCCGAGCGGCATGAACGTGTGGGGCATCATCGTCGGCGCGCTGGTCACGCTGGTGGTGGGCGTGGCCGGCGTGGTGCTGCTCGGCACCGGCATCGGCGCGGCGATCCTGGTGGGCGTGGTGGCCGGCGCGGTCGGGTCGATGGCCGGCGACCTCATGAGCATGGCCACCGGCGACCAGATCAGCTGGAAGCAGTTCGGCATCGACGCGCTGGCCGGCGCGGCGGCGGGCGCGGCCGGTGCGCTGGCCGGCGGCGGCGCCGGCGCCCTGACCGCGCGCGCGGCGCTCGGCTTGAGCGCGGGCAAGGTGGCCACCACGCTGTCGGTGTCGCTCGTCTCCGGCATCGCGGGCGGCGTGGCCGGCGGGGCGGCCGGGGCCGGCGTGACGGCAGGCATGACCGGGCAGCCGTTCTTCAGCCGCGCGACCGCGCTGAACATCGCGATCGGCGCGGTGGCGGGCGGCGGCGCCGGGCTGATGGCGGCGGGCGCGCACCTCACGTTCTTCACCGGCAAGGAATCGCTCGGCGTCAACCCGACGCCGCTGGAGAACGCCGGCGAAATCCCGAACTATCCGCCGCCGAACACGCCCGGCCTGCCGAGCGAGCCCGGCCAGAGCGGCCTGGTGGGGAAGGTGCGGATCCTGATGCCGAACGATCCGGTCACGACCAGCGTGAAACGCAGGTGGGATGCGTTCACCACCGATCTGCAGCGACAGCAGTTCGCGCAGAATCTCACCCGGATCGGCAACCTCGACGTCGACGTCGTGGCGACGCATGGCATCTCGCGCAGCGCGATGGTCGAGTGGACGGGCAACAACGGCGTGCAGATCAACCGGCCGATCTCCGCGTCCACGCTGGCGCGGTTCCTGCGCGCGCAGGGCTACGGCGCGGCCGATACGAACTTTCCCGCGGCGTCGGGCAGGCCGATCAAGCTCGTCACCTGCTTCGCGGGGATGGCAGGCCGCTTCGGTTTCGCGCAGGCGCTGGCCAACGAGCTGCGGGTCGACGTGTACGCGCACTGGTGGGTGGTCTATCCGACCAACAACTCGACGCCATGGATCCGCTTTCAGCCGCGCTGACGGCGCGACACGTCGCGACGAGCGACGACGGCCGCGTGGCGGCCGTCGCGCATCGGGCATACCGCGCGGCTTCACCTTCTGCCCGTGGTCACGCCCATGCGCGGCCGCAACCGCGTCGCGTCAGTCGTCGAAGGTGCCCTGATATTCCGGCGCCGCATCCGCGCGCGTGTTCAGTTCGAACATCACGCCGCCCGGCGCGCGGCAAAAAAAGCGCGAGCCGCGCCCGTTGTTGAAGACGTCGGTCTCCATCGCGACGCCCTCTTCCTTGAAGCGCGCGAACAGCGCTTGCACGGCATCGAGGCTCGGCAGCTCGAAGCCGACGTGGAAATTGGTCGGCCACGCGGGCACGCCGTCGCCGACGTGATCGATCACGACGTCGAAGCCCGGGCGCTTGAGGATCCAGGATTTGTCCCAGCTTCCCGCGATCGTGAAGCCGAGGTATCGCTCGAAGAATCGGGCCGTCGCCAGCGTGTCGGCGGAGGGAAAGCTCAGGTGGTTGAGCTTCATCGTCTGTGTGGTGTCGGTCATTGTCGCGTGCTCCGATGCGATGATGGGCGCAGGCCCCATGCCGTGCCGCCCGAGGACTTCAGAATACGAGCGCAAGCTCGCATTCCACAACTCGCATTGGACGTTCCGCCGCGGGCGCGTGCAAACCCTTGCGGGGCCGGGCGTTACGGGATGGCGACGAGCACGGCGGAAGGCGCTGCTCGCATTCGCGACGGCATCGTCGGTGCGAAATGCGCGATCGGCCGGCGACGACGAACGACGACGGCCCGGGATTCGCGAACGAATCCCGGGCCGCGGATCGACAGCGGATGCCGGGCGTCGCATGCGTTGCCCGGCACCGCGCATCGCTCAACGCGATGCAAGCTGCATCAGAACTGATAACCCGCGCCGACCACCGCGCCGAAGTCCGACCGCGTGTTGCCCGTCACCGATGCCTTGACGACCCAGCGGTTGCTCTCCGTCACGTACGAGTAGCCGGCCGCGAAGCCCTGCTGGCCGTGATAGTTCGACGTCGCCGCCGACACCATCGAGCGCCCCGCGCCGGTCGGCTGCGGCAAGCCGGCCACCGCCATCGCCGATGCGACGCCGCCGTACATGTCCTTCTTCAGGTCGTTGAACGCGTTGTACACCTGCCCGATGCGCTGGTCGGTATACCCCTTCGCCTGCGTCGACGCCGTCGCGAGATTGTCGTTCAGTTGCTGCACGTTCACCGCATCGGTCGGCGCCGTGCCGGCCGCGACGTTCGTGATCTGGCGCTCGCTGCCCTTCGCGCCGACCGAGAACGAGTTGTCGCGATCGGCGACCGAACCCTGGCCGACCGCCACCGCGTTCTTGCCGGTTGCCGTCGCCGTCGAGCCGATCGCGCCCGCGTCGGCACGTGCGATCCACGTGGTATTCGCATCGGTCGCGACCGCGCGGATTCGGTCGTTGGCCGCCACGTTCTTCAGCGCGTTGTTGAACTGGCCTACGTTGACCGCGTCGTTGTCGTTCACGCCCGCCGCGACACCGGTCAGCACGCGGTCGCCCGCCGTGCCCGAGAAGTTCACGCTCGTGCCGCCCGCGTCCTTGCCGACCGTGATCGCGCCGTTCGGATCCTGCTGCTGCACGAGGCCGGCCTTGCCGTTCGCGATGTTGGTCACGCTTCCTTGCAGGTTCGAGATGTCGGTGGTGTTCTTCGCCACCTGCTGGTTGGTCGCGTAGAGCTGCGAGCCGTTCACCGCGTCGGTGCTGGTCGCGCCGAGCGTCCCGGCCTGCACGTTCGTGATGCGCGTGCCGCCCGCGCCGCCGAGCGTGATCGTGCTCTTCGAGCTGTCGTCGTACTGCACCGCGAGCGCGCCGAGCTGGTTCAGGTTCGACTGCACGTCCTTCAACTGCTTCACGTTCACCGCGTCGGTATCGCTCGTGCCTGCCGCGACGTTCTTCAGCACGACCGCCGACGTGGTGTCGCCGCCGACGAGCGACACCGAATTCAGCCGGTTGCCGCTCGGGTCGACGTCGTACTTGACGACGTTCTTCACCGCTTCGCCAGTCTGGTTCGACACGTTCGTGATCTGCTGTTCGAGCGCGGTCTTCACGCCCGACAACTGGCCGCCGTTGACCGCGTCCGTGCTGCCTGCTGCGAGGTTGCCGTCGGCCACGTTCGTCAGCTTCGTCGGCGCACCGCCGCGCGCGGCGTTGAACGCGCCGAGCGTCGGGTCGAATTGCAGTGCATCCTGTTGCAGCCCGGCGATCGCGGCCGTGTTGCCCGCGATGTTCGTTTCGGCATTGCCGAGGCGCGTTTCGTGATTCGCGAGCGTCGTCGTGTTGCTGCCGACACGGCCGTCGAGGTTCGTCAGCGCGTCGCCGACGTTGTTGAACGCGTTGCCGCCGATCCTGTAGTCCGGTGCGCCGATCGAGCCGTCCGCGTTCGCCGTCGCGCCGCCGCCGAGCGCGGCCGCCACGCCGTCGGTCGTGCGACGCAGTTGCGCGCCGTTCACCGCATCGGTGCTGCCGGCCGCCACGTTGCCTTGTGCGACGTTGGTCACGCGCACCGGGCTGCCGCCGTTGCCCGCGCCGAGCGACACCTGCTGCTTGCTCGCATCGTCGTACTTCACCGCCAGCGCGTCGAGCTGGCTCGTCCCGTCGTGAATCGCCGCGGTCAACTGATCGACGTTGACGGCATCGGTGCCGCTCTTGCCGGCCGCGACGTTGCTGATCAGTTGCGGGCCGTGGCCGCCGTGGCTCGCATCGTACGCGCCGAGCGCCGGGTTCCACTGCAGCGCGTCCTGCTGGAGCGCCGCGATGTTGCCGGTATTCGTCGTCACCTGGTTGCCGACCGCCGTGATCGACTGGTTCAGTGCGTCGGTCGCCTTGCCGAGCTGGCCCACGTTCACCGCATCGTTCGCGGCCACGCCGTCCGCCACGTTGTGCAGGCCGACCGGCGCCGTTGCACCCGTGCCGCCGAGCGTGACGCCGCCGTGCGCATCGTCGTCGTACTGCACCGCGTTCTTCGTCGCGTTGCCGATCTGGCTCGCGATCGACGTGCTCAGGTTGCCGAGCGTCGTGCTCAGGTTGTTCGTCACGCTCGTGCTCAGCGACGCGAGGCCGCCGTTCAACTGGCCGACGTTCACCGCATCGTGCGCGTCCTTGCCGTCCGCGACGTTGCGCAGCGTGGTGCCGTCGCGGCCGGCGAACGTCACTGAGTCGAAGCCGCTCGCGCCGTCGTACTTCACGTTGCGAGTATCGGCCGCCTGCAGGCCGGCGATGTTCGAGGCCGCCGTGCTCAGCGATCCGTTGATGCCGGTCACGCTGTTCTGCAGGTTCGTGATGTTCGACGTCGCGGTCGAAAGAGACGTCTGCAGCGGCTCGATGCCGCCCTTCAACTGCCCGACGTTGACCGCATCGGTATCGGCGACGCCGGCAGCCACGCCGCCGATCGTCGTGCCGGTGGCGCCGTCGAGCGCGATCGCCGCATGCGAGTCGTCGGTGTATTTGACGACGTTCTGCGTCGCCGTGACGATGCTCGTGCTCAAGCTGTTGCCGACGCTGGTCACGCGCTGGTCGACGTTGGAGATCGTGGTCGACAGCGCATTGCCGACCGACGTCACGCGTGCGTCGACGTTGCCGATGCCCGTGCTCAGCGTACTGTTCACGTTCTTCAGTTGCTGGACGTTGACGGCGTCGGTATCGGCCGCGCCCGCCGCGACGTTCTTGAGCTGGCGTTCGCTGCCGAGCGCGCCGAACGAGACCGCGCCGCCGACCGGCGCGGCCGTGCCGCCGAACACCGGCGTGCCGCCGTTGTTCGCGCCGATGCTGCCCGAGCCGATCGCCACCTGGTTGTTGTCGTTCGTCTGCGCGCCGGCGCCGATCGCCACCGACTGCGTGCCGCCGGCGCGCGTCTGCGTGGC
The DNA here is from genome assembly GCF_002925705.1 of Burkholderia anthinoferrum. Classification (NCBI taxonomy): domain Bacteria; kingdom Pseudomonadati; phylum Pseudomonadota; class Betaproteobacteria; order Burkholderiales; family Burkholderiaceae; genus Burkholderia; species Burkholderia anthinoferrum. The sequence goes on along the minus strand of NZ_LFZP01000050.1, from coordinate 17,820 downwards.
CGCGTCGTACGATGCGCCGGCCGATACGCCGTCGCTCGACGTCGGATTCGCACCGCCGATCGCGACCGAGCGGTCGCCGCTCGCGAGCGCCGAGTGACCGAGCGCGATCGAGCTCGTGCCGTGCGCATCGGCGACGTTGCCGAGCGCCATCGAGAAATCGCCGACCGCCGCCGACTGGCGGCCGACCGCCAGCGACGTATTGCCTTGTGCCACCGCCACCGTGCCGATCGCGGTGGCCGAGTTCGCCAGCGCCTGCGAGCCGACCCCGATCGCGATCGCGCCGCCGCTGCCGCTGCTGCCCTTGCTGCCCGCGTTCGACTGGTCGCCGATCGCGATGCCGCTGGCGCCGGCCTTCGCGTTGGTGCCTTGCGTCACGTTGGTGGTGCTGACGGCCACGTAGCTGCCGTTCTTCGTCGCCACGCACAGCGGGTTGGTGCCGTCGATGCACTGGCCGTTCAGCGCGTTGTCCGGGTTGCCGCGGTCGACGAAATTGTCCGCGTGGGCGGCGCCGGCAATCAGCACACCCGCGCCGGTGAACATCGCGGCGGCGAGCGCCGAAATCTGCTTCCTCTTCATGGTCTTCTGCTCCGTTGTGTAGCGTCTGGTTTGAATACGGACTACTTACTTTTATTGACAGCTTCGACTTCGATTGCGACTTCGGTTCTGAAACGGATTCCGCCGCCGGGCTGGCCATGTCGACACGACGCGTATCGAGCACCCGTTTCGGCGGGGCGTTCGAGGGCCCCGGGCATGACGCCGGATCGATGCTCCGTTCCGTTAATTCGACAACTTCATCAGGAATACATATTGATTCTTGTGGACGAGCTTTTTCCCCGACTGAATCCCGAGATTCAATCCGCCGTCGTGACATCTCCGATTTTTTTGCCGCGCCGACCGCGACCTACCCCGCTTCTTTTATTTCATCTCCGGAAACCGGAGTTTCATTGCCGTGCGGCGAGCACTTGCCTGGACCGTCATCAATCGATGCGCAGCCCCCCGGGTCGGGCAACGTCCGTCACCGCTTGCGCTGCCCTGCTCCACCCGTCATTCAAAGTTCGGACGAATTATGAGACACGTGCCTGAATTATTAAAGGCGGCATTCTTTATAGATTGTAAAATTCAAAATATTCAATGAGTTAGACTAAATACGCTCATTCCGCAAACGATTTCGCGACGATGCAATTAATCCAGATCTTTTATCGAGCGGATAAATACTTTGCCCAAGCGGATTCAAATGATGTTTTTTCTGAAATAGACAATCGACAAGCCGGCCGCAGCTGCGCATTCGCGACGAAAAATACGCGTAAACCACGAGGCGCGACGCGCATCGACGCTTCATGTTTCCTGTCGAAAACCGCCATTTTCGATAATCGAAAAGGAGGAATTGCGAGAATGGCGCCGCCATGGCTGGCCGGATTCGAAATATGCTCCTACAATTCCGCTCGCACCGATTCCGGCAGCCGCGGCCATTCTCGACGCGAGCACGGCAATCCCTCGCGTCCCGACCGGCTCGGCGATCCAGACGACGAACGCCGCGCGATACGTCGAACGGTTGCGTGCCGCGCGGGTCCGCCCGTGCCGGAATCGATGCGAGCGTGCGATGCGACGGATGCATCGCCACAGAGCGGGCTCCGACGTTTCCTCCGCACCGGGCAGGCCACCCGCGGAAACGCAGCCAACCGCCTTTTCACCACAGGTGCACGATGCCTTCATCGATCTCCGCATTGAGCGACGCGCATATCCTGATCGTCGACGATCAACCCGACCAGCTCCGGTTGCTGACCGACATCCTGCGCAGCACGGGATGCCGAATCAGCATCGCATTCGATGGCGCGCAGGCGTGCCAGCGCGCGCAGGCGCTGAGGCCCGACCTGATCCTGATGGACGTGCGCATGCCGCGCATGGACGGCTTCACCGCGTGCCGCCTGCTGGCCGCCGATCCGCTGACGTGCGCGATCCCCGTCATCTTCCTGACCGTGGCCGGCGCATTGCACGAGCGGCTCGAGGGGCTCGAGATCGGTGGCGTCGACTACGTGGTGAAGCCGTTCGAGCCAGCGGAGGTGATCGCGCGGATTCGCGTGCAGCTCTCGCGGACGCGACGCGAACGGCCGGCCGACCCGGAACCGGCGGAAAACCCGTTCGCCGGCGGCAAGGACGACGACATCATCGTGCGCGCGGCCATTCGCCACCTGTCGCGCCGGCTGAACGATCCGCCGACGGTGGAGGAACTGGCGCGCGCGGTCGGCACGCACGAGAAGCGCCTGTCGCGCGCGTTTCGCGACAATCTCGGCCAGACGGTGTTCGAATATCTGCGCTACGAACGGCTGCGCATCGCGCAGGATCTGCTGGATTCGACCACGCTCAGCATCGCCAGCATCGCGAAGGAAATCGGCTTTTCCACGCCGGCCAATTTCGCGACCGCGTTCCGCGAACGGTTCGGCATCACGCCAACGGAATGGCGGCGCCAGCGCGATACGGGCGCGCGCGCCGCTACCCGGCAGCCGCAACGCCGCGCGTAGGCCCGATGCGGCACGCTCACGCCTACCAGTTGTATTTCGCGCTGGCCAGCACGGTCCGCTCGTTGCCGAACACGCATACGGCATACGACTGACAGCCGCTCACGTAGCGCCGGTCGAACAGGTTCGCGACGTTCACCGCGAAACGCCAGCGCGGCAGGTCGTAATGGATCGCGAGGTCGTAAAGCGTCGCGCTCGGCACCGTCAGCGAATTGTCGGGTGCGCCGGCCGACGCGCTCTGGTAGCGCACGCCGCCGCCGACGCCGAGGCCCGCCAGCGCGCCCGTGCGCCAGGTCCAGTCGGCCCACATCGACGCCATCTGCCGCGGCAGCGGCACGGACACCGGCCAGTGGTTCAGCGACGCGTCGTTCGCCTGCACGTTCTTGACGTCCTGATACGCATACGACGCGACGATCGACAGCTCGCGCGTCACCTTGCCGACCGCGCTCAGCTCGATGCCGCGCGAGCGCACCTTGCCGGTCTGCACCGACGTCGTGGCGGTCGGGTCGAGAGTCGCCGGCGTCGGCGTCACGACGTTGGTCTGGTCGATCTGATACACGGCCGCATTCAGCATCAGGTTCCAGCCGGACGGCTCCCAGCGCAGCCCGGCCTCGGTCTGCGCGCCGCGCGTCGGCTTCGGCAGGCCGCCGCCGAACATCCGCACGCCGATGACCGGATCGAACGACGTCGAATAGCTGACGTACGGCGACAACCCGGCGTCGCCGCGATAGGTGAGCCCGACGCGCCCGGAAAACGCGCTGACGTCCTGCTGGGCATGCGTGCCGGCGGTGCGGTCGTCGAAGCGCGCATTCACGAAATCCTCGCGGCCGCCGAGCGTCAGCGTCCAGCGCCGCCAGCGGATCTGGTCCTGCGCGTACACGCCAACCGAGTTCATCGCCGTGTACTGATCGACGTGGCCGAGCGACGTCGGCCCGGCGAAGATCGCGGCCGTCACGGGCCGATAGACGGGGTGATACAGGTCGAGCGACGGGGCGAGCGCGAGCCATACGCTGTTGGTCGTCGTCTGCCGGTCGAATTGCACGCCGAACAGCAGCGTGTGTTCGAGCGGCCCCGTGCCGAAGCGCGCCTGCGCGTGATTGTCGACGTCGAGCCGGCTGTAGTTGAGCTGGAACAGCCCCGCGAAACGCATCATGTTCGTCGTGCTGCGCGGCGCGAGGCCGTTGCCGAACACCGTCGCGTCGTCGAGCGACAGATGCGACCAGCGCACGTCCTGATGCAGCGTCCAGATCGCGTTCACGCGGTGTTCCAGCGCGTAGCCGAGCGACCATTGCTTCTTGCGATAGTCGTTGAACGACGGGTCGCCCATGTAGAGGTCCTGCGACAGGCGGCCGTTCGGGTTCGGCAGCACCGTGCCCGACGCGGGCAGGAAGTTCGACGAGATGTCGCCGCTATCCTGCAGGAACGTCGCGGAGAACGTCAGCGACGTGTCGGCGTTCGGCCGCCACCGGAACGACGGCGCGAGCGCGACGCGCCGGTCGCCGTTCGGGCCGGTCACCGCATTGCCGTCGCGCGCGACGCCGACGAACCGGTACGCATACTTGCCGTCCGGGTCGAGCCTGTCGCCGACGTCGAGCATGGCCTGCTTGCGCGCATCGTTGCCGATCTGCACGCCGGCTTCGCGCACGCGCTCGCCGTTGGCCAGCTTCGTGTGCGCGTCGACGATCGCGCCCGGCTCGCCCGCGCCGTACAGCACCGACGTCGGCCCGCGCAGCACCGCGATCGAATCGATCGTGTACGGATCGACCCGCCAGTTCGCGATCACGGCCGTGTCCGGCGCCGGCAGCCCGTCGACGTACAGCGTCGGCGTGAAGCCGCGCAATGCCGCATACCAGTCGGTGCGGCTGTCGGCGCCGAACGTCGCGAAACCCGACACGTAGCGCAACGCCTGGTTCAGGTCGGCCGCGCCGGTCATGTCGATCTGTTGCGCGGTCACGAGGTTGATCGTTTGCGGAATCTCGTCGATCGGCGTGTCGGTCTTCGTGCCGGTGGCGGTGCGCCGCCCGACGAGCCCGACGGACGAAGCGTCCGTCGGCCCTCGCACGTCGATGGCCGGCAGCACGGCCGCCGCGCCCGGCGCCGATGCCTGCGCGTGCGCGCCGCCCGCGGCGGCCACGCACAATGCCCCGCCGGCCGCGATCGCCCGCGCGCGCCGCCGCGCTCCTGTCTCCGTCCACATCGTGTCGATACTCCGTCGTGCTGGGTTGGCCCGTTCTGCCGGATCGGCGGACCGTATGTCGCCGGAGGGCCGCCCGATGATGTCGTGATTGTCGTGCTCGCGATGACGCTGCCGCGTGGCCCGGCAAGCACGGGCCGATTGCGTCGTTCGCGAGCGCAGCGATCATACCGGCCGAACGTGACGCGGTCTTTAAAAAATAATCCGGTCGGCACTGCCCGCAGGTTCAAAGTGGCGCATTGTCGATCATGCGGGCGGCGGCGTCATCGCGGTCGCCGGTTCACGCAGGTGGCCCGCCGCACCGGCCGCCGGCGGAACAACCCATGCCCGTCGCGCGGAAGATGCGCGCCGCGGCACGCATCTTGCGCATCGCCGCGATCGCATCAGGCACCCCGGCGCAGCCGGGCATCGACGTGACACGCACATCCGGCAAAATTCACATCGGCATTTCGGGCTGGCGCTACGCAGGCTGGCGGGGCACGTTCTATCCGGACGACCTGAAGCAGGCGGCCGAGCTGCGGTACGCGTCGGGCCGGATGCAGACGATCGAGATCAACGGCACGCACTACAGCCTGCAAGCGCCCGACAGTTGGCGGCGCTGGTATGCCGATACGCCGCCCGGATTCGTTTTCAGCGTGAAAGGATCGCGCTATCTGACGCACATGCTCCGCTTTCGCGACGAAACGGCCACGATCGCGTGCGCGAATTTTTTCGCTCAGGGCTTGTTCGCGCTGAAGGAGAAACTCGGGCCGCTGCTGTGGCAGTTCCCGCCGTCGCTGCGGTTCGACCCGGCGCACATGGAGCGCTTCCTGAGCCTGCTGCCGCCCGACACGGAGGCCGCGCTCGCACTCGCCGGCCGGCACGACGGGCGGGTGCGCGAGCCGTATTTGCGGATCGACCGCAAGCGGCCGTTGCGTCATGCGGTGGAAGTCCGCCACGACAGCTTCGTGGACCCGGCATTCGTGAAGCTGCTGCGTCGCCACAAGGTCGCGCTCGTCGTGTCGGATTCGACCGAGGCGTGGCCGCAGTTCGAGGATCTGAGCGCGCGGTTCGTCTACATCCGGCTGCACGGCACCGAAACGAAGTATTCGGGCGAATACGCCGATTCGGCGCTCGAACGATGGGCGCGCAGAATCGAAGCGTGGAGCCGGGGCACGCAGCCCGACGATGCGCGCCTCGCCGCACCGGCGCTGCAACCGCCGCGTGCGCAGACGCGCGACGTGTACTGTTATTTCGACAACGACACGAAAACGCAGGCGCCGTTCGATGCCGGGCGGCTGATGGCGCGGCTCGGGCTGCATGCGCATGATGCGGTAACCGAATGAAATGCTCGGCGCGCCGCGGGCATCGGGCATGCCGTCCGGGCACCGCGCGGGCAGGCGCGCAATATGCTCCGGCTCTCCCGGCTCGCGCCCTTCATCGCGCCCGCCGTGTGCGCCCGGTAAATCTTGCATGACCGGTAACCGGCGCCATGGGCCAACACTGCAAGGAGAAAAGCGATGACCCTGCTTATCTATCTGGTGGGATGGATCATTTTCATCGGCGGCGTCGCCTGGGGTTTGATGACGCTGCATGTCGCGCAGTACGTCATCGAGATCGTGGCCGTCATCCTGTTCGGCATCGCGGTCATCACGGGCGCGACGCGCGCCCGGAATCGCGACCGGTCGTAGCGCGGCGCGCATGCCACGCGCTCGCTGATCGCGGTGACCACGCTGACCGCGGTGCGGTGCCGGATGCACGCCGACGGCCGCGTCCGCGCCAAGCGTTCCATGCGTCGGGCCGCGGTGCGATGAGGCGCGGTGCGCGACGGCGCGCGCCAGATAGTAGGCAACGCGTGCGTTCTTTGCATCGGCGGCGACAGGTGCGCTACGCTCCATTCGACCTCGTATCGCGGGTCAAAATTTAAGCGCTTAAACACCCAGAAGCCGACCCCGCGTCCGGCGGGGTCCATCACACGGAGGATGACGATGAACAGACGATCGATGCTGCGCTGGAGCATGTCGAGCGCGGCGCTTGCGTGCCTCGACCTGGCTGGCCCGCTGCCCGCCTTCGCACAACCCGCCCCGCGCCGTGCGGCGGCGAGCCCATTCGCGATGGGGGCCGACATCTCGACGTTGCCGGAACTCGAAGCGCATGGCGCGGCCTTCTTCGACCGCGGCGGCGCGCCGCGCGACTGCCTGAAGATTCTCCGCGCGCACGGCGTCGACTCGATCCGGATCAAGGTCTGGAACGATCCCGGCAATCCGGATTTCTTCCCCGCGAACCAGAGCGCTGCAGCGGGCTACAACAATGCCGCGCACGCCGTTGCGCTCGCGCAGCGCGCAGCCGCGCTCGGCATGCGCATCCTGATCGACTTCCACTACAGCGACTGGTGGGCCGACCCCGGCAAGCAGTATCCGCCGCATGCATGGGCCGGCAAGAGCCTGACCGAAACCTGCGCGCTGCTCTCGGCGTACACGACCGACGTGCTGCGCCGGCTGCAACGCGCCGGCGTGCGCCCGGAGTGGGTGCAGATCGGCAACGAGATCACGGGCGGCATGCTGTGGCCGCTCGGCCGCTACGACCAGTGGGACAACCTCGCGCAGTTGCTGAAAACCGGCCACGACGCGGTGAAGGCCGTCGATCCCCGCATCAAGGTGATGCTGCACATCGACAGCGGCGGCGACAACGGCAAGAGCCGCTGGTGGTTCGACAGCGCGACGCAGCGCGGCGTCGCGTTCGACGTGATCGGCCTGTCGTACTACCCGCAATGGCAAGGCGCGCTCGACGATCTGCGCAACAACGCGAACGATCTCGCGGTGCGTTACGACAAGGAACTGATCGTCGTGGAGACCGCCTATCCGTGGACCACGAGCGACGGCGATTCGGAGCCGAATGCGATGACGAACACCGGGTCGACGACCTTCCCGCCGTCGCCGGCCGGCCAGGCGCAATTCCTCGCGGCGGTCGTCGATATCGTGAAGGGCGTGCCGGGCAATCGCGGTAAGGGCGTATTCTGGTGGGAGCCGGAATGGATTCCGACGCCGGGTGTCGGCTGGAAGCTCGGTGCGGGCGACCAATGGGACAACAACACGCTGTTCGATTTCCACGGTCACGCACTGCCGTCGCTCGACGCATTCCGGCAGCGCTGACGCGTCACGGCATCGCTGCTTCACCGCACCGGCGCATGCCGCGTCAGTGCGGTGAATCGAAGCCGCGGCGCGCACTGCCCGTACCGCTCTCACCGTCGGCGCCGCCCCGCTCGCCGTACGCATCCACGGCGAGCAGCGCGCACGCCACGAGCGCGAGCCCGCAGCATCCGGCGAACGTCGCGCGATAGCCAAACAGATCGACGCACGCGCCCGACAGCACCCCCGATGCGATCGAGCCGACCCGCGCCGTGCTGAAGAACATCGCGGTCGCGGTGCCGGGGCGCGTGGGCATCAGGTCGCACACGCGCGTCATCCCGAGACACGACGTGATCGCGACCACGCATGCGCTCAGCAGTTGCAGCGGCAGGATCAGGTTCGCGCGCGTCACCGCCGCGAGCCCGATGAAATATGCGGCATGCACGAGCGCGCACGCGGTCAGCCAGCGCGCCTTGTCGAGGCGCGTCGAGCGCATGCCGAGCCACAGCATCATCGGAATCTCGAGCAGCGCGGCCAGCCCGAGCGCGGCCGACACGTTCGCCGGCGTGCCGCCGAGCGCGCGCACGATATAGAGCGGCAGCACGATCATCGTCGCGTTCGCCGCGAGCCCGATCAGCGTGAGCGCGACGAGGGTGCGCAGCACGCTGGCGCGCGGCGCGACGGCCATCGCCGCACGCGCATCGTCACGCGGTGGCCCGGCGCGATCCATTGCCCGCACGTGCACGGCCGCGGGCCGCCGCGCCGGCTCCGGAATCCGTGCGACGATCGCCGCGCATGCGACGAAGCCCGCGGAAGCCGCAAGAAAGAGTCCGGTAAAACCCGTCTGCGCGAGCATCAGCGCACCGAGCGCGGGACCGAACACCCACGCGATCGACAGCATCGTGCGCAGCGCGGCCGATGCAAGCTCGCGCTGTGCATCGTCGGCGACGGGCAGCACCGCGCGTGCGAACGAGAAGATCTGCGACAGCGACACGGCGCCCGCGCCGAGCAGGATCGTGCCGGCGGCGATCACCGGCCCATGCGCGCGCAGCACGCACAGCAGCGCAAAGCCGAGCGCGGCAGCCGCGAGCGACACCACGAGCAGCGGCCGGTGCCGGTCGCGACGGTCGGACCAGCGTCCGGCCCACGTGCTCGCGACGACGCCGCTCGCCGCGATCATCGTCAGGAAGACGCCGGCCAGAAACGGCGACATCCCCGCCGCCTCGACGCCGAACAGCGACAGGTACGGCGCGGTGAACGACATCGCGACGCCGAGCATCAGCGCCGCCGCGGAAAGCGGCACGAAGTACGCGATTCCCGCAAGGCGCGCGAAATGCAACCGCGGCGACCGCAACGACTGCATCGCGTCAGTCCGGCTCGACCCAGGCGGCCACGTCGACCGCGCCGAGGTCGCGGCTGCCGAGCACGAAGCGCGCACCGCCCGGCGCGGGCAGCATGCATGGCGTGTCACCGTAGTTGAACGCGAACGTGACGCGCCCGCGTCGACGCAACCGCACACCGTCCGGCAGCGCGTACGCTTGCAACCCCGCATCGCGTGCGCAGCGGGCAACGATCGCGCGCAACAGCGTCCGATCGAAACAGGCAGTCGCCATCGTCACGTGAGCGCGCCGCACGAGCGCCGGCACACCGTCGTCGCATGCGGCCAGTACGTCGACGCCCGGCGCCGCGTCCATATCGACGTGATCGCGCCATTTCAGCGCATGACCATCGACGCCGTCGAACGACACACGCGGCGCGAGCGACGGCCGCAGCGACTCGACCTGGCCAATCCGAACCGGTAGCACGTTGCGCAGCTTGCCGGGTGCGAGACCCGGCGCGATCGCGAATTCCGCGGTGCGCGAACCCGTGCGCGGCCCGAACAGCCAGTGGGCGTGTCCGCTCGCGGCCTGCTCGACGATGCGATCCGTGACGACCGGCAGCGTCGGCGCGACGACGAACGCATAACGCGACACGTCGGCGCCAGCCGCGACGATATCGACGTCGAGGCCCAGCTCGCGCAGCGCGCGATACCAGTCGAACACGTGCTGTTGATAGTCGAAATCGGCGCCGTGCGGCTGGATCCGGATCATCCAGTCGGCCTCGTAGTCGAACAGCAGCGCGACGCGGGCCGTGTCACGCTCGCCGGCGACGAGCGCGGGATCCAGCGCGGCGATCTCGCGTGCGACGCGCGCCACTTCGTGACCGCCCGGCGACAGCCGGTCGTCCGGCGCGTTGAGTCCCGAATGCAGTTGCTCCTGCGCATGCGGATACTGCCGCCACCGGAAATACGACACGAGCTCCGCGCGGTGCGCAAACGCTTCCCACGTCCACAGCCGCACCGCGCCCGCGTGCGGCACCGGGTTGTAAGGCCCCCAGTTGACGGGCCCTGCCTGCTGCTCCATCACCCACATCCGGCCGTTGCCGACCCCGCGATACAGGTCGTGCGAGAACGCCGATACGTCCGGATGCCCGGTGCGGGCCCAGCGTTGCTTGTCCGCTTCATCGAGCGGCAGCACTTCGGTGCGCGGCACCGGATAGCTGTCCCACGCGGCGACGTCGAGGCCACCGCGTGCGAACGCGTAATGATCGAACTCGGCGAAAAAACCCATGAAGTTATGCAGCACGTCGCGACCCGGCGCATGCGGACGGATCGCGTCGACCTGCGCGGCATGAAACCGCGCGACCTCGTCGGACTGATAGCGCCGGAAGTCGAGCAGGTGGGCGGGATTCGCGTCGGTCGGCGTATGACGCGGCAGTTCGATCTCGTCGAAGCCGCGATATTCCATGCTCCAGAACACGTTGCCCCACGCGCGGTTCAGCGCGTCGATATCGCCATAACGCGTGGCGAGCCACGTGCGGAAACCCTGGAGTGCCGCCTGTGTATAGCTCGGCAACGTGTTGTGACAGCCGAGTTCGTTGTCGGTCTGCCACGCGATCACCGCCGGATGCACGCCGTAGCGCCGCGCCATCGCGTCGGCAATGCGCACGCAGTGCTCGCGATACACGGGGCTCGCGATGTCGTAATGGCGACGCGAGCCGAACTGCCACACCGCGCCATCGACACCCACCGGCAGAATCTCCGGATGACGATCGACGAGCCACTTCGGCGGCGCGGCGGTCGGCGTGCCGAGTACGATCTTCAACTGCTGGCGTGCGAGCGTGTCGATCGCGTCGTCGAGCCATGCCCAGTCGTAGCGGCCGGGCTCCGGCTCCATCCGGCTCCACGCGAATTCGGCGATCCGCACGCGCGTCAGGCCCAGTTCGGCCATGCGCCGCGCATCGCGATCCCATTGTTCGCGCGGCCAGTGTTCGGGGTAGTAGCAAACGCCGAGGTGCATCGTGGATTCCTTGGAGAAAGAGGATGGACGGGTCAGCCCTTGGTCGCGCCGAACGTGAGCCCTGCGACGAAGTGCTTCTGCATCGCGAAGAACATCAGCACCGACGGTAGCGCGGCGAGCACGGAGCCTGCCGACACGATGTTCCAGGCGGTCGTCCACTGCCCTTTGAGCGCGGCGACGCCGACGGTGATCGGCGCCGCGTCGTCGCCTTGCGTGAGGCACAGTGCCCAGAAGTAGTCGTTCCACACGAACGTGAACACGAGGATCGCGAGCGCCGCGAGCGCGGGCCGCACGAGCGGCAGCACGACGCGCCAGTAGATCGCCCACTCGGACGCGCCCTCGACGCGCGCGGCCTCGATCAGCTCGAACGGCAGCTCGCGGATGAAGTTGCGCAGGAACAGCGTGCAGAAGCCGGTCTGGAACGCGGTGTGGAACAGCACGAGCGCCCATACGGTGTTGTACAGGCCGACGGCGAGCATGATCTGCCGCACCGGGATCATCAGGATCTGGATCGGCACGAAGTTGCCGGCGACGAACAGCCCAAGCAGCACGAGATTGCCGCGGAACCGGTAGTTCGCGAGCGCGTGCCCGGCGAGCGACGCGAGCAGGATCGACGCGGCGACCGACGGCACCGTGATCAGGAGGCTGTTCGCGAAGTAGTGGAGCATCGGCGTCTGCGTGAGCGCGGCGCCGTAGTTGTCGACGAGCGCGAACTGCTTCGGCCAGCTCCAGTAATGACCTGCCATGATCTCGTCGGTCGAGCGGATCGACGTGACGAGCACCGCGAGCAGCGGCACGAGCCACAGCGCGAGCGCACACGGCAGCGACAGCCGGTACAGCAGGCGGGCGGGACGTCCCCAGCGGGACACGGGCATCGGATACATTTGCGATCCTTACGATTCGACGCGCACCAGCTTGCGCAGCTGCCACACGATATAGACGAGCATGATCGCGAACAGCACGACGGCGATCGCGGCCGAATAGCCTTCGCGGTAGTACTTGATCGCCTGGTCGACCATGAAGTACGCGAGCACGGTCGAGCTGTCGAACGGGCCGCCGCCCGTCATCACCGAGATCAGGTCGAAGCTGCGCAGCGCGCCGATCACGGTCAGCACGACCGCCATGAACGTCGCGGGCCGCAGTTGCGGCAGGATCACGTGCCACAGCAGCGTGAAGCCGCGCGCGCCTTCCATCCGCGCCGCTTCGACGATCTCGCCGTTGATGCCGGTGAGCCCGGTCAGGTACAGGATCATGCAGAACGGGATCTGCGGCCACAGCGCGGCGACGATCACACCGTAGGTCGCATAGCGCGGATCGCCGAGCACCGGAATCCCGTGCCCGACGATCAGCTTCAGCAGCCCGAACGTCGGGTCGTAGAACCACGAGAACACGAGGCCGACGACGACGCCCGGCAGCACGAACGGCGCGAAGAACAGCGACTTCACGAGCCGGATGCCGAACACGTTCTGGTTCAGGTACAGCGCGAGCGCGAGGCCCAGCGGCGGCGCGGCGAGGAACAGCGCGAGCCACAACACGTTGTTCTTCAGCGCGACGGTGAACGTATCGGACTGCAGCAGCTCGCGATAGTTGTCGAGCCCGGCGAACGTCATCGGCGTCATCCCGTCCCACTGATGGAAGCTCAGCCAGATGCTGCTGACGATCGGGTACAGCACGAACACGGTGAAGAGCGCGAAACCCGGCAGCACGAACCACAGGGCCGCGCGATTGCGCCGCCGCGCGAGCGACGCGCGCGCAGGCCGCCGTGGGCCGGCATCGCGGCGCGCGGCGCTTTCGGACAGGCTGGTTGACATGAGATGACCTTCGATGAAACGAACGTGACGGTGACGACGCAGCACCGGGCCGACATCCTCGCCGGCCCGGCCGCGCGGCGCATTACTTCCGGTAGATGCGCTTGCGGGTCTGCTCGAGGCGCTGCAGGATCGCATCGAGCTGCGTCGGATCGGACAGGAACTGCTGCATCGCCTTCATCCCCTCGTCCGCCATTTCCTTCGTCATGTCGCGATCGTAGAACTGCGCGATGCCGCCCGGCGTCGTCGCGAGCGTATGGAATCCGATCTTCGAGATCGGGTCCTGCGGCTCCGGCGCCTTGTTGTTCGACGGCAGTTGCCCCATCCCCTTCGCGAACTCGCCGCTGACCGCCGGCTGCCCCATGAACGCGAGGAAGCGTCGCGCATCGGCCTTGTTGTGCGCTTTCGCCGGCACGATCAGCACGTTGACCGGGCCGTCCTCGGCAAGCGGCACCGACGCGTCGATCACCGGAAAGCGGAAGAAGCTGATCGGGTTGCGCGTCGCGCTCAGCAGTCCTGCCGAATACCAGGTGCCCATCAGCGTCATCGCGGCCTGACCGTTGACGATCAACGGGCTCAGCGAATCGACGTCGTAGGACAATGCGTTGTCGATGAAATACTTGTCGTCGATCAGCTTCTTCCATGCTGCGTACACGGCCCGCACGCGCGGATCGGTATAGGCGACGTCGCCGGCCATCAGCTTCTGGTGGAACGCATAGCCGTTGATCCGCAGGTCGAGGTAGTCGAACCACGCGGCGAGCGTCCATGCATCGCGCGCGGCCACCGCGATCGGCGCGATGCCGGCCGCCTTCAGCTTGCGGCACGCGTCGAGAAACTGCGGCCAGTCGGCCGGCTCGCCGTGAATGCCGGCCTTCTCGAACAGGTCCTTGCGATAGAACAGCCCGTACGCGTCATAGCCGAGCGGCAAACTGTAGAGCTTGCCGCCGTAGGTCGACGACTGCTTGACGGACGCATACGTGTCGTTCCAGCCGTTCTTCCGCCAGTCCGCGCTCAGATCCTCGATCAGCCCACGCTTTGCGAAATACGCGAGCCGCTCGCCGTTGTTCCAGCTCAGCACGTCCGGCGGATCGGTCGCGAGCCAGCCGGACATCTGGACCTTGTACGCCTCCTCGCCGACGTAGCTGACCTTCAGGTCGATATCCGGATTCGCCTTGTGGAACTGGTCGAACGCGGCCTGCCACGTCGCGCGCTGGTTGCCGCGCGCGGCGACGTTCACTTTCAACGTGCCCGCGTCGGCCGCGCCCGCGGCGCACGCCGCGGCAGTCGTCAGGGCAAGCAGCAGTCGGCTCGCACGAAATCTCATCGTTGTCTCCTGATATTGGTGTGTTGAATGCCGCGTCGCACGCGGCCGGTCGGCATGGCGCCGCTACGCGAACGCCGCTTCGGCGTGAAGGGCCGGCAACGCGATGCCGGCTTCGTCGAACAGATGGCAACTCGACGGCGGCACGAGAAACGCATGCCGTTCGCCGCGCCGCAACGCGGCCTGCCCCGGCAATTTAGCGAGTAGCGGCACACCGTCGGGCTGGTCGAGATGCACGTATGCGGCTTCGCCGAGCTGCTCGACGAGCGCGATGTCGCGCACGATCGACGGCAAGCCGGCATCGCCGGACCCGGCGAGCATCAGGTGCTCGGGACGAATCCCGAGCGTCACGCGCGCACCGCGGCCGACGTGGCGCGGCAACGCGCGATCGCGCAGCGTCAGCGTTTCGCCGGTGCCTTCCAGCGTCAGCCGGCAGCCGTGCACCTCGCCCGCGTCGACGACTGCCGGCAGGAAGTTCATCCGCGGCGAGCCGATGAAGCCCGCGACGAAGCGGTTGGCCGGCCGGTGATACAGCTCGAGCGGCGCACCGGCCTGCGCGATGCTGCCGAAGCGCGCGACGTCGTCGCCCGCATGCAGCAGCACGATCCGGTCGGCCAGCGTCATCGCCTCGATCTGGTCGTGCGTGACGTAGACCGAACTCGATTGCGTGAAGCGCGCGTGCAGCCGCGCGATTTCGACCCGCGTCTGGCCGCGCAGCGTCGCGTCGAGATTCGACAGCGGCTCGTCGAACAGAAACACGCGCGGTTCGCGCACGATCGCACGGCCGATCGCGACGCGCTGCCGCTGCCCGCCGGACAACGCCTTCGGCTTGCGATCGAGCAGCGCTTCGAGCTGCAGCACACGCGCGGCCTCGGTCACGCGGCGGCGGATCTCGTCCTTCGGCGTGCCGGCGATCCGCAACCCGAAACCGATGTTGTCGAACACGGTCATGTGCGGAAACAGCGCATAGCTCTGGAACACCATCGCGACGCCGCGCGCCGCGGGCGGTGTGTCGTTCATCCGTGCGCCGCCGATCCGCAGCTCGCCCTCGGTCACGTCCTCGAGCCCGGCGATCATCCGCAACAGCGTGGATTTTCCGCAGCCCGACGGACCGAGAAACACGCAGAATTCGTGCGACGCGATCTCGAGGTTCACGTCGCGCAGCACCGGCGCATGGTCGCCGTAGCGCTTCGAGACGTCCTTCATTGAAATGGCGGTCATCGCGCTCTCCTGTCGTCCATCACACGCATCGGATCGGAAAATTTAAACGCTTAAATTTTGATGGCGCGATTCGCCCGCTTCGCCGTACCATGTCGTCTCCTTCCTCTGATGTATCGAGAAATTAGCGTATCGGCTGCCCCCGTGCAACTTGTGGGACGCACTCCCAGAATATGAGCAGACACTCTCCCGCTTCACTTCCGCTGCATCACGCCAGCCGGCCGATCGGAGGCCGCGTATGGTGACGCTCGCGCAAGTCGCGCAGCGCGCGAACGTCACGGCGGCGACCGTCTCGAACGTGCTGCGCAATCCGCAGAAGGTGAAGCCGGCGACCGTCGAACGCGTGATGGCGGCGATCCGCGAACTCGGCTACCGGCCGAACCTGACCGCGCGCGCGCTCGCCGAGGGCCGCACGTCGACGCTCGCGCTGATGCTGTCGAACATCACGAATCCGTTCTATCCGGAATTCGTGCTGGCAGCCGAGCGCGAGGCGCGCAAGCGCGGCCATTACCTGCTCGTGTCCAATACCGACGACGATCCGGCGATCACCCGCAACTACCTCGAGCGGATCGCGGGGACGCTCGCGGCCGGTGCGATCGTGATGAACACCGATCTTGCCGAAGCCGAACTCGCCGACATCGCGCGTCACGGCGCATCGATCGTGCTGTGCATGTGGGAACACGTGCATGCGTCGCGTACGCTGCCGTGCGTGACCGTCGATTTCGCGGCGGCGGGCGCGCTGGCGGCCGCGCATCTGTCCGGGCTGCGACATCGGGCGTTCGGCGCGCTCGTCGGCAAGGGGTCGGGCGGTCCGCAGTCGGTGCGGCTGCGCGGTTTCGCCGACGAACTCGCGGCACGCGGCCACCCCGCGAATGCGCTGACGACCGTATCGGCGCACGACTCGATCGAAGGCGGCTACGAAGCGGCCGCCGCGTTGCTGCGGGAGCAGCCTGGCCTCACCGCGCTGTTCGCGACCAACGACCTGATGGCGATCGGCGCGATGCAGGCCGCCGCCGATCTCGGCCTGCGCGTGCCGGCCGATCTGTCGGTCGTCGGCATGACCGATATCCAGCTCGCCCACCAGTTCCGTCCCGCGCTGACCACGGTGCGGTTCCCGACCGCGCAGATCGCCGCGCGGGCGATCGCGCTGACGCTCGACATGATCGACGGGATCGAGCCGGCCGTGGCCGTGCATACGATCGGCGCGCCCGAGCTCGTCGTGCGCGAATCGACCGGGACGGCGCCGGACTGACGGTTCGATACGCACGCGCTTGTGCATGCGGCGTGCGGCGTATGCGTCGGGAATGAACGACGTGGCGTCGGTCGCGCGGGTTCCGTTCTCTCATTCGACGACGACGGCGGAAAGCGGCACATCGCGACCTTCGACGCGCGGCAATCCGATGCGGACGGGAAGAGATCGGGAAGTGCGGGATGGCCGCATCCGAAGCCGCAGTTCCCCGAAACACAAAAGGACGCGTCACCGAAACGACGCCGCGCGATTCGAGACGATTCGTCGTTCCGCCGGGGTCGTGGGCGACGCGCGTGACGCGTGAAGATTCGCGGCCGCCCGAGCATGCGGCGGCCGCGGTATCGACGTCGACTACTTCTTGATCACCGGGACGGTGAGCGAACTGACGAGCGACGTCACGGGCGCCAGCAGACCGCCCGACGCGCTACCACCCCCTTGCGCGGAATTGCCGTTCAGCGAAACCGCCAGCGCGGGAACGATGCCGGCCACCGAACCGACGGCCGAACCGACCGATTGCACCGCCGCGTTGGCGATCGTCGCACCGCCGGAGATGAGCGCCCCGGCGGCGTTCGTCACCCCGCCGACCGCACCGGCTGCCGTGCCGCCGTTGAGCGCGACACTGAGTGCCGGAAGCGTTCCGGCGACCGCGCCGGCGGTGCCGGTCACGGTGTGCGCGAGCGAGCCTGCCAGGCCGGTGGTGACCGTCGCGAGCGATCCCGTCGCACCGGTTGCGCCGGAGAGGACGCCGGTTCCCGAGCCGACGACGTTGCCGGCGCCGCCGGTGGCGGATCCGATCAGCGACGTGACGGTCGAGGCGATCGGTGTGATGGCCGCCGTGCCGCTGCCGGCGATGCCGGTTATCGCGCCGGACGTTGCGCCGATTGCACCGGTGGCTGCGCCGATCGGCAGCGAGCCGCCGAGATTGCCGACAATGCTCGTGATCGGCGTGATCAGCGCGCCGCCGTTGCCTGCGACACCGGTGACGGCGTTGAGAGCCTATCCGAACCTTTGTGTGTGAGGCATAAACTGATGGCCAAGGAGCCACGTTATGCCACGCAAACGTAAGGAA
>NZ_LFZP01000048.1:0-103022 GCF_002925705.1 Burkholderia anthinoferrum | reverse complement strand
TTCCTTACGTTTGCGTGGCATAACGTGGCTCCTTGGCCATCAGTTTATGCCTCACACACAAAGGTTCGGATAGGCTCCACCGGAGGGGTAGCCAAGATGATGATTCATCTCGCCGCTCAGCGCTCGCTCGATCAGCGCCTTATTGAGCGCCAGCGTCGCGGCATTGATGGCTTCTGCTGTCATCGGACCGTTGCCAAACTGCTCAAGCAGTTCGGCCGGAACCGCCGGCAGCTCCACCGGCTGGGCTTTCGGTTTGCGAGGCATGCACTCTCCTTGAGAGCATGTTATGCCTTAAACACGAAATTCCTGACAGGCCCTCACGGATCGGTCTCTGAATCTGGACATCTGGTTCGCAGATCCCTACGCCCCTCGGCAACGGGACAACAACGAAAACACCAACGGCCTGCTGCGCCAGTTTCTGCCCAAGGGTGCGGACCTGTCAGGCGTCACCCAGACGCAATTGAACGACATTACCAATTTGATGAACGGCCGCCCTCGCCAAACCCTCGAACGGCCCCCCTGAAGAGGCTATGGCGATGGAATCGGCTGTCGCCGGATTGGATAACCGTTGCACCTGATTCTTGAGGCCGCCTGGTCACCATTGGCTGCGGCGTTCTTAGTCACCCATCCTGTATAGTCCCCGATCTGCCGCAATACCGTATTCGAGATTCACTGCTTACATTCCGCCGTCGTTCCCGAGTTGTACTCCATGGTCAAACCATAAACGTTCATCCGCTTTCCCGGAAACCACTCCGGAACGAGATTCAGCTTCGCCAGCACCTCTTCTTTGCAATACGAAATTTTTTGTGAACTTGAGTCAATGACACGCCATCCTTGATAAGCAAAAGTATCTCGATAAGCGGCCAGCAATTTTTCATCCACCGACCGGGAGTCCATACTCACCATAATCAGCGCAGCACTACCTCGTTCGCTTTCTTTATAAAATACAACCAGCCCACCTTGCCCAAGGATTCCATTGATATCAGACTTCATCTGCCGATATTTTTCAACAGTATCCATAGGAATATTAATCAGCACCCTCGCAAAAAAAACATAAGCCACCGCCGACAGCAATACACTAGCAATCAAAGTCTTTAGCAGTCTCATCAAAAATCATCCATCATTATTGAACCTTTCCTATTCTTGCTCCGTTCCCAACCCCAAGAGCGCCACCCATGCTTGGTATTTTCGTTACGCCTCCTGCATCAACGCCGGGCCTCGCTACGGCTCGTATCCTGCACCGACGTGAGATTCAGGTTGCCACCCACCTCCGCCATCACCCTGTTGGCGTTGACGTTTGCCCCAACGATGTTGGTATTGCCGCCGCTGACGATCGTCGCCGTATTGCTCGCGTCGACGTGTGTATTGTTCTGCGTCGCCGCATCCGAATTCGCGTCGCCGCGCGCAAGCGACATCGACACCGAGACACCGAATCCGCCGGTGCCATATGACACGCCCACGCTCGCGCTCTTCGATTCGTTCGTGCTGCACGTGCTGTCGGTACGCGACCGTCGTATTTACGTCACGGCCCGCCACGATCGCGAGATTGCCACCCGTCGCGATCTGCGTTCCCGTGTCGCTCGACACCGAATGCTCCGCGTGGTTGCGAGAGTCCCCCTCCGCCGCATCCTGACTACTCTGGCGAACCGCCTTCAAATTAACGTCGTTGTTCGCTGCGAGCACGACATCGCCGGTCGTCGCAATAACCGCCGCGTTGGCGTTCAGGTTCCGACCAGCAGCATTCAGCTAAAGAAGATGTTCTTCAACACCACGTACACAATGAAACTCATCATCGCAGTGAAACAGCACCACCAGATGATCTTCTGCTTTCGCGTCTTCGGCGTTTGCCCAGGGAAGCTCATCATAATTACCACCTAACTCCTGTTTTACCTTGGTCGACTGTATAACCCATCCCGGCCGATGCCGGGTTACTAGTTTTACCAAGGTTTGCGCCAGCACCAATACCAATGACTGTCGCAGTTCCATTACCCGGCGAATACACGATACCACCACCGATGACCGATAAGGCACCCGTCCCATTACCAGCGTACCCAGACAAAAAGTTGTTTGTCTGTCCCGGCCGCACCGAGCTTTGGTTAAGCCAACCGAATTGCACACTTGCAGCGGCATTCACAGAATTTGGCAGTGCCTTGTTCACGCCGTAACCAAAGTACGAGTTCCCATCTCGCGAGAACGTCCCCCACACACTACCCACGAAATAATCAATCTGGAAGTTCACGAAGTCCGGAGCACGAGCCAAGCCCGGATTCTTGCCCGTCGTCGTCGCGTGATACGCGAACCCGCTACCCTGCGCTCCCTTCACAATATACGCCTGCAAATCCGGATCACCCGGCCCCAGCGATTGCGTCCACACCGTCTGACCGGCCTTGTTCACGCCGTACCGTGTCCACTCCGTCCCGTCTTGCGGCTGGTCGCCCGATGCAACGCGTACATTGCCCGGCAGCACACCACCATCGCTCATCACCAGATCCATTTGCGCCATCTGCTCTTGAATCTGCTGCTCCGTATATTTCCCGCCGCTCTCCGCCGCCAGTTTCTTCGCTAGCGTCTGTTCCTTCGCTTTGCTGTCCTCGTGTAACTGCCGATTAAACCGATCAGCACTCGCCCCAGTCAACGCTCCAGTCCCGCCACCGACCAATGTCCCAGCTCCACCAGCCAGCACATTCGATGTCAGATTTCCCAGCAGTTCGTCGACGTTCTTGTTACCCGTCGGCCCTGAATCCTTGATCGACTGCGCAATCTCATTCAGTTGCGGAGCAAGCTTCGCCGACACACCAGCACCGGCAGCGCCACCAACCGCACCCAAGCCACCGCCGGTCAACCCACCCGTCAGCGCACCGCCGGCAATGTGTAGCGCAACACGATTGTCACCACCCTCGGCCCAACTGTTGGCCTCCTGCTGGTACTGTGCCTTGAGCGTCGGATCGGTCGCGTTGTTCGCTTTCGTCTGCGCCTCCTCCCGCTTCTTATCGGCATAGCTCCCAATCTGCTTCGCAATCGTCTCCGCCGCTGCCTGCGCCGCGTTGATCAAATCCGACTGATTGCTCAACACCTGCTGCAAATCCGGCGTCTTGCTGACCGTGCCATTCAGATTCGACGTATCACGATTGAGCGTCGCCACGTCCTGTTTCTGGCTCGCCTGATCCGTAATCGTGATGGTACCGGTACTGATCGCACTCTTCGTACTCGCGCTGCTGCTGTCGCTCTCGCTCACATACAGCGGCTGGCCGCCACCGGTATTCTTCCCGCTCGTCGGCCCGTGCGTCGCGTAATTGCTGCCCCCATCACCCACACCACCACCAGCACTGATCCCGAAGCTACTCGCGTTGTAGCTCGAACTGTTCTGAATATCCGAGAACGACAACGTCCCGGTCGTCAGCTGGTTCTTGTCCGGCGTCGCCGTGCTCGCGATATACGCCCCCTTCAGGTCCGTATTGCCCTTCACGTTGATGTCGAAACCACCGTCCCCGGCCTGAATCCCCGCCTGCTCGTTCACACCCGCATAGTTACCGCTCGCATGGCCGTTCTGCATGCTGACGCTGGCGCTCGCACCACCCTGGCTGACACTGAACCCGCCGCCCGAACTACTCTGGTGGGCCTCGCTGCGGCTCGTATCCTGCACCGACGCGAGATTCAGGTTGCCGCCCACATCCGCCATCACCTTGTTGGCGTTGACGTTGGCCCCAACGATATTGGTATCGCCGCCGCTGATGATCGTCGCCGTATTGCTCGCGTTGACGTGTGTATTGTTCTGCGTCGCCGCATCCGAATTCGCATCGCCGTGCGCACGCGACATCGACGCCGAGACACCAAATCCGCCGGTGCCATACGACACCCCCACGCTCGCGCTCTTCGATTCGTTCGTGCTGCGCGTGCTGTCGGTATCCGTGCTGTTGACCAGATTGACCTTGTTCGTCGCCTGCAGCAGCACGTCCTTCGCGTTCACGTCCGATCCCTGGATCGTCACGTTCCCTTGGCCCGCGTTCTTGTCGCCCGTCGCGACGAACGCCGCCGTGCCGCCCGCCTTCACGCTGCTGCCGTTGTTCTGCCTGCTGTCCTCGGTGAACGTCGTCTTGCTGTGCGACGAGCCGAAACTCAGTTCGATCTTCGCCTCCGGCTTGCCGTTCGGATCGCTCAGCGCCTTGGTCATATTGCCCGTCGCGCCGACCAGATCGGCCATGCCGCCGGCCGCGGCGATCGCATGCAGCGCGGCGGCACGTCCGTCCTGGCTGCCGCCGGCACCCTGCGCCTGCTGATTCACGTTCTGGATCGCATCGATCACCGGCGACTTCACCGCCAGCGTGAAACCCGAACTCTTCACCTCGTGCGTTTCTTCGTGATGGCGATCCGTCTGCGACGCATCGATCGTCACTTCCTTCGCGATGCCCGTCACGTCCTTGCCTGCGACAATGTCGGAGCCCGTCACGTGGAGTTTGTTGCCCGCTACCATCGACACGCTGCCGTCGGTGCTGCCGATCAGGCTGCCCTGCGAACCCTTCACCGTGTCGCGGCTGGTATCGATGGTCTGGTTCGTGCCGTACGAAATCCCCGCGCCCGCACTGCCGAGGCCCGACTTCTTCACGTCCTTGTAGTGATATTCGCTCGAGGCCGTGTCCCCTGTCGTAACCGTCAGGTCGTGACCCGCGGAAAGACTCACATCGTTGGTTGCCGCAATCGTCGCGGCCTTCGCCGTCAGGTCATTGCCTGCCTGCACCGCGACACTGTTACCCGACAACGTCGTGCCCACCGCGTTCGTGTAACTGCTCGAATCGATCGTGTGCGTCGATTTCGACGACAGGAAGCCGTTTTCCTTGCGATAGTGCTCGTCGTTTGCGCTCGCGCTTTGTTCACCGGCATGCAGATTGACATCGTGCCCGGCGCTCACGCCAATCGCACCTTGCGCATTCGCATACGCGGCCGTCGCATTCACGTCATGGCCCGCCACGATCGCCAGATTGCCGCCCACCGCGATCTGCGTGCCCGTGTCGCTCGACGCCGAATGCTCGGCATGATTGCGCGCATCCCACTTCACCGCATCCTGGCTGCTCTGGCGAACCGCATTCAAATTGACGTCGTTGTTCGCCGCGAGCACGGCATCGCCGGTCGTCGCAATCACCGCCGCATTGGCGTTCAGGTTCCGACCGGCAACAGCCTGAAGCGTACCCGCATTGACCGTCGATACACGGTCGATGCCGGTCGCGCTGCCATTCGCGGCCTTCGCCGAGCTGGTCGTGCTCGTCAGGTTCAGGTCGCGGCCAGCCGACAGCGCTACGGTGTTGCCTTGAATCAACCCGCCAAGATTATTGAGGTCCTGGTTCGCACTCGCGAGCACGGTTCCACCCGACACCGTACCGCTGTTGTCGATCGAATCGGCATGAATGATCGTGACGTTGCGGCTAGCGATCGTGCCCGAGTTCTTGTACGCGCCGTTGGCATCGACCGTGACGTTCTTGCCGGAGATGATCGTGCCTTCGCCAGTCACGTCCGCCGCGTTCGCGCGCAGATATACCTGCGGCACCAGCACCGTCTGCTGACTGCCGTTCGGCAATGTCACCGTCTGATTCACAAGCCACACGATGTCGCTCGTCAGCGCAGCCATCTGCGCGTCGGTCAGCGCCGTGCCGACATTCAGCCCGAACTGCTGCGACGCCTTCACGCCGTTCGCCATCAGCGCTTCGTATTCCTTCTGATTGTCCGTGTAGTCACCGATGAACCGCTGGCCGGCGGTCTGGATGATCTGCTGCTGAACGAGCTGCTGCTCGTAGAAGCCATCGCCGATGCGCTTGAGGACCGTATTCGGATCGACCTTGAGTGCATCCAGCATCGTGTCGCTGGACAACCACTTCCTGTAATCGGTAAAGCGCGGGTCCGTCTCGATCAGGAAGTGGCTGCCCGGGTCGCTCGTCACCCGATACAGCGCGTTGTTCGGCAGGCGCGTATTCGGCGTGACCGTGCGCACGACTACATCGCCGACACTGGCCTTCACGGCCGATACGGTCCCGACGCCGACGCCCGACACACCCGAGCCGACCAACACTTGCCCGCCAACTTCCTTGCCCGCTACTGGCGTCACGCCCGTACCGCTTGCGCCCTGCGCAGCGGATGTCGCCGCCGCCACGCTCTTGATCGGATCGGACGGTTTGCCCGGATCGGCCAGCACCACCGGCAGATCGATCGTTTGTGACGGAATAGCCGGCGAGTAGTTGGTCGTCGAGGTCGCGCGCTCGTCACCGCTGAAGGCCCCGCCGGACTGCACCCAGGTATAGATCGCCTTGCCCGAGCCCGTGAACGTTTCAGTACCGGTCGCGCCGATGTTCTGCACGTTCCTCGGATGGTTGCCGTCGCCGGCCACGATCTGGCTCTTGTCGTTGACGCCGGACGGCGTGTTGATCGTGATATGACGGCCAGCGGTAACCGTGCCGGGTTGCGAAGCCGTTACAACGTCCCTGGTCGATTTCACGTCTACCGTGTAGACGGTATAGGTCTGGACGAGCCGGCTCGCGACATCCCCGTTATACCCAACGAGCGCCTGATTCAGATTTTGGTAGGCCGCGACGGTGGCCTTGTACCACTGTTGGAACGGTGCGCATGCCGCGTTTGTCGAGGTCAGACATGAAGGGCTCGGTGGGCTGAAGAGAGGCGGTTTTGCGCCCGTCACATCAGCTTCAGTAGGGGGCTTGATGGCGAACCAATCGCTGCCAACGCCGCGTCTGCCAGTAACCAGTCCAGCACCCGCAGTCATGGCGAACGGCCCCGACGTCATCCATGCCGGATTCGCGTCCGGCGGCGGCGCTACGCCGAACGTCGCCCAGATGTCAGCCGGGACCGTCCGATACGCACCAGTTTGTGTAGCTGCGCCGCCCCCACCAAAGTTGATTGCGGCATACGCCGTGTTATCGATCTTGCCCGCCACCCCGTTCATCGTGTACTTCGCATACTCGGCAAACGGATATTTCGTCGACGGCAGCAGGATGAATTTCTGATCGTCGTCCAGCGCCCACTGGTAATCCGTGCCCGGATGGATTTCCTGGCTGTTCTTCTGGTACAGGTAGACCGTCGACGGGTCGATCTTCTCCGTCGAGCCCGGCACCTGATACCAAAGCTGATTCCCGCTGTCGGTCGTGACGGTCGTGGTCTGGAAGTTCGAATTCAGGTTCTCGAACCGGTTTGCGCCGATCGTGATGTCGCGACCGGCGTCGATCTGCGCGCCGTTGTTCGTCACGGTCTGCGCAGCGCCGGTTGCCTGATGGTTCGCGTCCAGCGCGCCGCCGACACGAATGTCGTTGCTCGCGTACATCAGCGCGTTGTTCTGGTTCATGAGCGTCTGCGCCCCGATGTCGAGGTCACCGCGAGAAGCAATCACGCCACCGACACCCTGGGCATTCCGGTCGTTGACAACCGTGTTCGCGCCCACTGCGACCGTGTCGCCGTAAATCCGGCCACCGGCATTCGTGATCGTGTCCCCGGCCGTCACCGTTGTTGTGCCGCCATCGATCAGACCTTCGTTCGTGATCGACTGGTTCGCGTGAATGTTGGTCGCGTTGCCACCGATAATCTCACCGGTCGCACGGTTCCGGATCGAATTGGCGCTCACATTGGCGACATTGCCCGCCGACAGCGTACCGCTGTTGTCGAGCGTGCCGCCGGCCGTGGTCGTCAGATCATGACCGGCCACGATCCGGCCGGTGTTGGTCAGGTCACCTTGCGCCGTTACGTTGACGTCGCCCGATGATTGGAGCTTGCCGTCGTTGCTCAAAGTCCCGGTCGAGACCGTCAGTTTCTGACCACCATTGATGTCGCCCTGGCTGTTGACCAGCGTATTCGCTGCCGTCAACGTTGCAGAGCCTTTCGACTGGATGCTGCCCGACGTGTTGTCGATGATCGGTGCGGTCAGCTTCGCATTCCTGTCCGCTCGAATCGAGCCGGACGTATTGTCGATCGCCTGATTCGCATCAAGGGTGACGCTTGCGCCTTCCATCCCGGCAGTCAACCCCGGCACGCCTGCGGTGGTCGGCAGCGTTGAATTGGCAGTCTGCGCATTGCGAATCGTATCGCCCGTCACCCACAGCGCGCCGCGCGCATGCATGGCACCGCGCGTGTTATCGACCGTCGTACCGGACACCGTGACATCGCTGTTGCCGCCGATCTGGCCGGCCACGTTCGACACCGTACCGGCGCTTCGCACCGTCAGTACGCCGTCCGCCACGAGCGAACCCGCATCGTTCGTCACGGAAGCAGCGTTGACGGTTGCCGCACCGCTCGACGAAATCGCACCACCTGCGTTGCTCAGTGCTCCCGTTGTCAGCGTGACGCCATTGCCGAGAACCTGACCACCCGTGGATTGCCCTGTCAGTATGCCGTTGTCGAACGTCTGGCCGTGCGTATCGAGATCGACCGATCCCGTCGCCTGCACCAATCCCGACCGGTTATCGAACGCCCCCGAACGGCTCGTCAGCGATTGGCTCGCCGCCACGTTGCCGAGCGTGTTGTCGATCGCACCTTGTCCGGACGCGAGCGTGACGTTCGCCCCCGTGATCGTACCGCCCGAGTTCAGCAAGCCGGAATTGGTGAGCGTCGCGTCCCCCGAGGCCAGCAGCTTGCCGCCCGCATTGTCCGTCGTATCGGATGTCGCCACCGACAATGCGCCGGAGACGGAGCCGATGGTGCCACCGCGGTTCGTCACGGTGTGCGCCGCCACGGTCGTGTCGTGTGTCGTCGCGATCGTGCCACCTGCATTCGTCAATGCGCCTGCAACATTGAGCTTCGCTGCGTCCGCTGAAACCGCGCCTTGCGAATTGTCGAACGTGCCGGCCTGCGTGTTCAGCGCACCGGCAGCGGTAATCTTGCCTTGGGTATTGTCGAGTACCTGCGAGACGATCAGCGTCATGTCGCCGTTGGACGCGCCGATCTGGCCTGCACGGTTATTGAGGATGCCGGCTGTCGCGGACAGCCCGCTCGCCCCCACCAGCTTGCCGCTGTCGTTCGACACCGTGCGGGTTGCGGTCAACGACAACGCATCAGACGATGACCCGATCTGACCGCCCGCATTGACGAGATCCCCCGCCTGGACCTGTGCGCCGCGCACGGCCGTCATACTGCCGTTCGAGTTGTCGATCGTGTCGCTTGCAACGACGAGCGCATTGGCCGAACTTACCGTACCGCCAACGTTCGTCAGAGACTTCGTCGCACGCAGCGCCGTGTCGCCGGCGGCCGATCCGATCACGCCCGCCGCATTGCCAACGCTGTTTGCCGTCACCGACAGACCATTGCCGCCGACTATCGCGCCGGACTCATTCGAGACCGCGCCCGTCGCCGTCACGGTCAGCATATCGGTGGTGCCGATCTTGCCGCCCGTATTGACGACATCGGTCGCGGTGATCCGTGCGGCGTGCGCGCTCACCGATCCAGCCGAGTTGTCGAGATGGGCCGTGTGAATCGACAGATCGTTCGCGGACGCGACCTTGCCGTTTGCGTTGTTCAGCGATTGCGTGACGTCGAGCGAGGTATCGCCCGCGACGGACCCGATCTGGCCCTGTGCGTTGGAAACCGCATTCGCCGTCAGCGTGAGACCATTGCCGCCCGCGAGCTTCCCGTTGTCGTTCGACACGTTCCCGGTCGCCGTCAATGTCAACGCGCCCGTCGACGTGCCGATCTCGCCGGCCACGTTCGTGAGCTCGGTTGCCGCGATCTGCGCCGTGCGTGCAGTCATGTGCCCCTGCGTATTGTCTAGCGCGCCGGCCGAGTTCAGGGACAGTGCGTCCGCCGCCAACGTCCCCGACCGGTTCGAAACCGATTGCGCGGTTACGTTCGCGAGGCTGTGCGAACTGATGGTGCCGGAGTCGTTGACCAGTTGCCCCGCACTCAGCGTCACGTTCTGTCCGCTCATCGTGCCGGCGACATTCGACAACGTACCATTCGTCGTGACGTTGACCGCGCTGGCCGCGTTCACGGTTCCGTGGTCGAGCGTGACGTCGTTTGCGAACAGATTGACGTTGTCGCCCGCGGCCAGTGTGCCGCTGCTCGTCACGTTCGCGGCGCGCGCCGTGACGGAGCCACCGCCGACGAGATTGCGTGCGGAATCCGCGCCCGCGTATGCCAGCCCGCTATTGTTGAACGACGTGGCGGCTGTCAGGTTCGTGTTGCCGGCCGACGAAATCGTTCCGGCGTTCGACAGCGCCCGAGACGCGTTCAGATCGGTGGCCTGCGTACTGACAATCGTGCCTTGCTGGGCGACGTTGGCGCCATCGATCCGGGTATTCGCGGCCGACTGAAGACGCGCCGTCGGCGCAATCGTCACATCGCCGTTGTTCGAGACTTGAATATCGCCAGTCAGTGACGTGATGGAACCGGCATCGCGCACACCCACGCCGGCCTCGGTCCCGATCATCCGGACGCTATTGGCGAACATGCTTCCCAACGCCTGCACGTCGATCGCGACGCCCGGCGCGGCATCGGTACCGTTCCGCGCCTGCGCGGTGTTGCTCGCATAGTCGACCCGGTTCGTCCCCGCCACCGCGGTGATCGAATCCGCCCACACCTGGCCGTTGATCGTCATCGCGCGTGCGATCAGGTCGATCGCGCTGCCATGCGCGTCGAGCCCCGCACCGGCGATGCCGATCTGCCCCTGCGTCACGTTGAAACCTGCCAACGTGCCATCCGGATTGAAAGTCGGCACGCCCGTCGTCAGCGTGACACGCGGAACATTCAGAAAGCCGCAACCCGCACAGGTGATGCCTGCCGGATTCGCGATCACGAGATTCGCGCGATTGCCGGCGATCTCGGTGGGCCCGAGCAGTTGACTGGGGTTGCCCGACGTGACCTGGTTGACGATCACGCGCGCGGCGTTGTTGCCCAGGAATGGATTGCCTTGCACCCAGCCGGCGAGTTGCGTCCGCGAATCCCGGCCGCTGTTGACCAGCACGGCCCCCTTCGTGCCGACGTTGTACTGCGTAAAGTTGTTCAGCGAGACGCCGTTCTTCGGTGCGGTAATGTTGACGAGCGGTACGCCCGATGCCGACACTCCGACGACCGGATGGGTCGGACCGCTTCGATCGGGCGTGATCGGCAGCGTTGCCTGCGCTTCGGCGACGAGCGGCTGCATGCCGAACGTACAGAGCGCGGCGAACGCGGTTGCGCGTGCCGCAAACCAGATCGAGATTCCGGAATCCACCGACACGGGTCGAGTGGCTGGCCGCACGCGAGCGCGTTCACCGCCCCCGTGCGCCGATGCGTATTCGTCAACCGCTACCAGCATGCCGCGCACGGCACTGAAGACCAAGCGAAAGATTCCGGAATTCATGATCGTCTTATTCTTGAATGCATGTCGAGCCGGCCGTCCACGCATCGCGAGAATGACCGGCCGCTACTCACGTTACTTGCAGCTCAGTGCCGCCAGACCGTTGATGTTGCCCGTCGTCGCGGCCGGGATGCCGTACGACACCACCAGATACGGTTGCTTCGCGTCCGTGCCCATGACCGTGCTCATCAGCGCCGATCTGGTTTTCGAGCTGAGCTCCGCCAGACCAATCGCGGAGGTTCCAACGAACGACTGGTTCTGGTCGCTGCCGATCGAGTACTGCAGATTCAGCGTGTAGTTGATGGCCGGATGACCAAAGGTGTCGGTACCGCTCGTCAGCGTCGCCGTGGCGCCATTCAGCGAGCCCGGCGCCGTATTGCCGTCCGTCGACGTCGGACGCGTTGCGAACGCCAGCGAGCATTGCATTTGCACGGGCGACGTCGTATCGATCGCAACCGGCACACCGATTGCCCATACTTGCCCCTGATTGGCGTTGTACGTCGCGCCTGCCGAATCGGCGCCGTCCGCCCAGCGGCCGATGGCGATGTCGCCATTGCCGGCGAGATCCGTCACGGTGCCTTTGGTCAGGGTCTTGATCGTGCCCGACGAGTCGTAGGGAATCGCGACATAGGCGCCTGGCGCCTGCTCCTTGAGCGACGCGGTCGGCTGGGACAGGGCTCTGAGCGTGTAATTCCCGTTCGGCATCTGTCCACCGTTCCACGATGCCGGCGGCATCAGAATGCGGACCGTCGAAACCTGGCTCGAGATCGATTGGGATTGCCCTTCCACGCGAATCCCCGTCGAAGACGACGCACTACCCGACGGCGCTCCGTTCGACGACGCACCATTCGATGCCGCGCTGCCACCGCCACCACCGTCGTCACCACCGCCACATGCGCTTAGGCCAAGCGCCGCCACCACCGCAAACGTTGCCGTCGCGGCTTGCAAAAGCCGATGCTTCTCGTACCGGTGCTGCATGGTTACTCCTTCTTCTGATTGACGATCTGATTGACGATCAACAGGACACCGAGTCGAGATCGACACCCCGCTCGGCCCGCCCCGCTACGCTCAGAACAACGTGCTGACCTGGAACAGCAACGTCGGCGACCCCGTCTTGAATCCTTCCGGCTTCGACAACGGGAAGCCGAGCGATACGTCGTAGTTCAGCGCGGCGCCGAGCACGTTCTTCGGTGCGAGATTGCCGCGCATGCCGACGACGGCGCCGACCAGCGTTTCGCCGAGCAGGTATTGGGCGGCCGGTCCCCGCACGCGCCCGGCATCGATGCCGGCATAGAGCGCCTGCGTACCGACAGGCGTCGGCACGTACCAGTCGAGTTCGTTGGAAACCACCCAGCCGCTCTCGGCGGCGAGCGTCAGTTGCTGATCGAAGCCGCGCACCGCGTAACGCGTGCCGATCGTGAAATAGTCGGAAGGGGTCAGCGGCGTACGTGCGTTCTGCATGTTCCAGCCGAACTGGTACGAGAACGCCTGACTGCCGATCCTGAAAGGAACTTGAGCGCCGAGGCTTGCCAGTTCGACCTGCGTCTTGCCGTCGAAGTCGGGAGTGCCGACCACCGTGCCCGAATGGCTGGAGACGCCCGGCAACGATGCGCGCCACGCGAATGAGCCGTCGAGCACGACATTGCCGATGTACTGGCGATGCGCGATACCCAGTTCGTAACCGATGATGTCGCGATGCTGCACCGGAATGTCGACACCGTCGATCGCGTTGCGGCTGATCTTGTGGAACAGGTTGCCGTGAATTTCGGTGCGCGCGTGCGCGTTCCGATAGATCACGCCGGACAGCCCGGCCTGAAGTTGAGACTGAACACCGCTGTATTCGATCGGCTCGTCAAAACCCGCGACCGTCTGCTTGTACCGCGAGCGGCTCGCGTTCAGCGTCAGCATCGCGTAACCGATCGGCACGCTGTAGTTCGCGGAGACGGACTGATTCCCCTTCGCGGATGCGCCAATGTTTGCGTTCGTCGTGCCTGCGATCTGCAGTTGATCGTACAAGTGAAACGGGGAATCGAAGGTGAACGAGCCCGACAGCTCGTACTTGCCGGTCGAATCGAGACCCGCGTTGTCCGCGCCGATGACGGCATGCCAGCGCTTGCCGGTGCCCGGATGGAACACCAGCTCCGAGTCGCCCGGATTCATGCCGGGTGCGATGTCGAACGTCGCATCGGACTGTGACTGGAGACGGCGCACGTTCTCGAGCCCCTGATCGATGTCGCGCTGATTCAGCAACGCACCGGCCGATGCCGGCAATGCCGCGCGCGTCCAGCCGATCGTCGGTTTGCCGGCGCGGATGTCGCTGATCCGCCCGGGAACCACACGAAGCGTCAGCGTTCCGGCTTGCAGCGATTGCACTGGCACGAGCACGCGTGACGTCACGTAGCCACGGTCGATCAGTGCGTTATTGGCCGCGTCCTGAATCTGCTTGAGCGCGGCCTTGCCGACGCACTGGCCGACGACCGGTTGCAGAAAACGCGCAAGCCATGCGAACGCATTGTCTTCCAATGCGATTGCCTTGATCGGAAAGCACGGATTATCGAGCGGCAAGTTGTCGACGCCGGTTGTCGATGCCTTCTCGCCCGTCGGCGTCAGGACGGTCGGACGAGGATTCAATTCCTTCGTCGCGTCCAGTTGCTGTTGTTGCAAACGCTGGATTTGCGGGCCAGACGTGATCTCGGACGGCGGAACGCCTTGCGCGAATGTAGAAACGCTCGCCAACGCCGAAATCAACGCTGCCGAAGTTTCTCGTTTCTTCACTTGTTAGCCGCGTAATGATTGGTCTCTCGCGCCGCAATTTATCAAAACACTCGAAAGCACAGTGTCAGAAATTGCAATGCCGTACCAATATCCTCAGCCGTGAATGTTCACCCGCCGTGGCTGCATGATCGGCGATCGCGGCGTACTCCAATCAGATATGCACAAGTCAATCCCTCTAAAAAGCAAAAAAATTGACACTTCGAAAAGGTTATCCAATAAAAATCACGCATCAAAAACAGAGCAGTTTCTCTAGGGAGACCGCCAGGCAAAAGAGGCGCCATCGCCCCCACATCAACTCAATAAATCATTGATTTATTTAGACCACTCGCAAATCAACAAGGAGTACCGGGCACATCTCCGTGGAATCGCCCTGCGAGACTTCATCGTTCTTACGAAAATCCCAAAAACCACCCTTAATACTGAGATAGGAAATATCAAAATCTGGACGATTGACATTCCTCACCGCCGTTAATCCACTGATCATCGACAAGTGACAGTAGACGTCCGTGCGATACTAAACGTCTCCAATTTGCAACACGATTTTCGCCACACGCCCTGTTTGGCTCCGGAATGTAGAATTTTTGAGACACATATCACTTTCCCGAACACGGCCAGCTGCGGCCGCTCCGCCGATGTACTGTTCAAGGCTGAGCGGGCCGAATCGGTTTTGGGTGTCCGACCTTCCGCAGCGATTACCGGAGAACGCCACGCATGGATCAAGACAACGCATCGGAACTCGTCGCTTCTTCCCCCATACACGCCGGCAGCGGCGCATCCGCGTCGATCCCGGCCGTCGCGCCATCCAGAACCGCGCTGCTCGTCATGCATTACCAGACCGACATCCTCGGCCTCTTCCCGTCGGTCGCGGCCGAGCTGCTCTCCAATACGCGCAAGCTATGCGACGCCGCACGAGCGGCCGGCGTCGGCGTCTGGTTCGCGAACCTCCGCTTCAGCCCCGGCTATCCGGAAGTCAGCCCGTTGAACAAGAACGGCCAGGGCATCAAGCAACTCGGCCTGTTCATCGACGACGGCCCGTGTCCCGAACTGGCCCGGCAACCCGACGAACCGCTGATCATCGCCCACCGCGCGAGCGTCTTCTTCGGCACCGATCTGCAGGCGCGGCTGAGCGCACGAGGCGTCGATACGCTGATCATGGTCGGCATCGCGTCGACCGGCGTGATGCTGTCGTCGATCGCTCACGCGAGCGACGCCGATTTCCGCCTCTATACGGTCAAGGATTGCTGCTACGACCCGGACCCGATCGTCCACGAGCATCTGTTCGCCACCGCGTTCGAATCGCGCACGACGGTGCTGTCGCTCGCGGATGCGCTGCGGCTGCTGGCGTAACGGCGGACTCGTGGCACCGCCGTTCGGAACCGTACGCCGGACGCCGCTTACCGAGCCGCCGCGCCCATTCCCGCCAGAATGAGATCGATGCCAGCCAGGAACTGCGCGCGCTCGTCGTGCGCGGCCAATTGCGCCACCACCTTGCGCACGAACGGGTACTGCGCCGGATCGAGCTGCGCCCACCGCCGGGCAACGGCCGCGACGATCTCCGGCTGCCTCGTCTCGCGCGGATGCAGCCGCGCGCCGGCCGCGTACTGGCCGGCCAGCCCGAAGATGTAATGCATCAGTGCGGACGCGCCGTCGAATTGCGCGGATTCCGGCACGCCCAGCGCCTGAAGCTGCCCGCCGACGCGCTCCAGGATCCGCAGCACCGCGTGCTGCCACGGTTCGCGGAACAACTGCGCCCCCACCCACGGATGCGCGCTGAACGCGTCGAACAGACGCAGCGCGATGCGCCGGAGCGCGTGCGCCGCATCGCCGTCATGCTCCGTCGGCACGTCCGTTAGCGCAGCTGCGATCACTTGATCCGCGGCCGCCGCGAGCAGGTCGTCCTTGTCGGCGACGTGCCAGTAGATCGCGCCGCTTCCGGTCGCCAGGTGTGCCGCGAGCGAGCGAAACGTCAGCGCGCCCTCGCCTGCATGGTCGAGTATCCCGATCGCGGCCTCGACGATCCGCTCTTTCGACAACGCATCCGCGCGCCGCTCGGTCCGGTTGCTGGTTTTCATGCGCGTCAGCTTGACACATCTGGAACATCGTTCCAATATCTCGCCAATGGAACACCGTTCCATTACTTTTCCGAAGCGGGCGCGATGCCGGGGGTACCGCGTTCTCGATCACACCGGGCCGCCCTGGCCTGAAACCGAGCCACCGATGAATCCGCCCGTGACCCATGATGTCGTGATTGCCGGAGCCGGCCCTGTCGGCCTGTTTCTCGCATGCGAGCTGCGCCTCGCCGGTGTGTCCGTGCTGGTGGTCGAGCAGACGGACGATTCCGAATCTCCGCTGAAGCGTCTCCCGTTCGGCATGCGCGGCCTGTCCGCGCCGACCATCGACGCGCTCTACCGTCGCGGCCTGCTCGACGGCATCGCATTGCCGGCCCACGCAAAGGACACCGCGCACTGGATGCAGCAAGCACGTCGTCCGGCCGGCCATTTCGCCGGCATCCAGTTCTTCCACGACGACATCGATGCGTCGCGGTGGCCGTATCACCTGCCCGGCCCGGCCGGCACGCACATGGCGACCGACATGGCGCGCGTCGAATCCGTGCTGACCGCCCGTGCGGGCGCAACGGGCGTCGAGATTCGCCGCGGCCTGGCGGTTGAAGGCTTCGATCAGTCGGCCGATGCGGTCACGCTGCGCGTGGGCGGCGAGACTTTCCGCGCACGCTGGCTCGTCGGTTGCGACGGCGGCCGCAGCGCGGTCCGCAAGGCCGGCGGCTTCGCGTTCACCGGCACCGACGCCGAGCTCACCGGTTATTCGATCGAAGCCGGGTTCGCCGATCCGGGCGCGCTGCCGCCGGGCCGTCACTACACGCCGGCGGGCATGTACACGTACACGCCGCCCGGTACCGTCGCGCTGGTGGAGTTCGACGGCGGTGCGTTCCATCGCAGCGGGCCGGTGACGCTCGAGCATGCGCAGGCCGTGCTGCGTCGCGTGTCCGGCGCCAGCGTCACGTTGAACACGCTTCGGCTCGCCGCCACGTGGACCGACCGCGCGTATCAGGCTGCGACGTATCGCAACGGACGCGTGCTGCTCGCAGGCGATGCCGCGCACATCCACTCGCCGCTCGGCGGCCAGGGGCTCAATCTCGGGCTCGGCGATGCGATGAATCTCGGCTGGAAACTTGCCGCGACGATCCGCGGCGACGCGCCGGCGGGCCTGCTCGACAGCTACACGGATGAACGGCATCCGGTGGGCGCGCGCGTGCTCGACTGGTCGCGTGCGCAGGTCGCGCTGATGCGGCCGTCCTCGGGTTCGCGCGCGCTCGCGGCGATCATGCGCGATCTCGTCGATACGCGCGACGGCGCGACGTACTTCGCCGAACGCCTGTGGGGCGTGTCGCTCGCGTACGATCTCGGCGGCGGCCATCCGCTCGTGGGCCGCAGCGTTCCGGATTTCGAACTGACTGATGGCACGCGGCTCGGTGAACGCGCGAGGCGTGGCAAGGGTGTGCTGCTGGAGTTCGATGTCGGCCGGCCACTTCACGCGACGGCAAACCGCTGGCGCGACCGCGTCGCCTATATCGCGAGCGACGCGAAGGACCGGCTCGGATTGCGCGCGGTGCTCGTGCGCCCCGACGGTTTCGTCGCCTGGGCGTGCGATGACGACGTGGACGCGGACATCGACGCCGCCACGCATGCGCTCACACGATGGTTCGGCACGCCGCGCGCGGCAAATTGAGCGCCGCCGCCCGACGCAGGAAGCTGCCGACCGACAAATCTCCATGCGCGCCATCAACGGCACGCCCGACATTCTCGAACGCCCACGCGATCCGCCCTGCCGCAGCCCGGACCACCCGCGACGTGCGCGACATCGCGCACATCGGCCGCGTCCGCCTCACTTCGCGATAAACACCCCCGACGTCGGGCACGTGCCCTGCGTATTGCCATCCGTCACGAGCGACGCCGCGCTCGGAAACTGCGCAGTCGCATTCGTCTTCACGGCGATCCACGCTTCGGTGAAGTAGCTCACGCCGTTCGTCTTCGTGCATTTCAGCGACACCGCGCTGCGCGTGTTGCTGCCGAACGCGCCTTCGAACGCCGACAGCAACTGGTTACGCGTGACCGTCTTGCCCGCGTTCGCCTGCAGGAACGCGTTGAACGACGTGTTGCCCAACCGGCTGATCATGCCCGACGCCTGGTTCCAGTACGCATCGGGCGTCGCCGAATTCGAACAGGTGCCGTGCTTGAACCATTCGTGCTTGTCGAGACACGACGCAACGCCCGGCATGTACGTCGACAGCGTGTCGCGGGTCGCGCTGCTGATCGGGTACGCGTCCATGCTGCACCACTGGTGCGCGTTGTCGAGATCGATATCGTTCTGCGGCACGCCGCAGTAGAACGGCTGGTTGCCGTCATAGCGGTTCGGCCACAGCCCGTGCAGCGACAGGCTCGTCGCCGCATACGAGCCGGCGAGGTTCGTGCATTCCGGCGTGTCGTGCGACGCGCAGAAGCCGGGCTCCCACGATGCGGCGAGCAACAGGTAGTCGTAGCTGGTCTGCGCGGCGGCGTGCAGTGAAACGGAAGCGACGGCGAGTGCGGCAGCGGCGCGGGCGAGCGTCTTGAGCATGGCGTGTTTCCTCGGAAAGGGCTTGCGGGCGCGGGATGCGCCGCAAGGTTGTCGAATGTCTGCTCGCGATTGTTGCTGCCGCAACGTGGCACGAATGTGAAGGTGCACGAAAGAATGCGGGGATCGCTCAGGCGCCGAGCTGCGTGCACGCCCGCGCCGATGCTTGCGGGCCTTCGAGCGCGAGAATCTGCCACACGCCGATGCTGACGCGCCGGCGCGCCGCCGTCGATGCGTCGGCCAGCAACGCCTCGACGCGCGGCGCGGCATCGGGCGCCTTCTGCTTCAGCGCCGCATGGTGCCGCGCGCGCGACGCCGGTTCGGGCTCGTACACGTCGCACAGGCGCACCATGCCGGCGAGGCCGGCCAGAACGTCGTCCTTGTCGATCGCACCCGGCTCGACGGGCGCGAGCCCGTTGCGCTCTTCCGGCGGCAGCCTGTTGCGCGCGCCTTCGTCGATCGCCGTGGCGGAAGCCGGCGGCAGGCCGCCCATCGCCGCGACGATCCGGCTGCCCGCGGCGATCATGTCGCCCTGGCATGCGATCTTCTCGGCGGCCGCGACGTTCGAGCAGAACGACACCGACGTCCGGTACACGTCGTCGCTCATGCGCAGCACTTCGTCCGTGTCCGCCTGCGCGAGGCCCGCGCTCGCCAGCGCCAGCGCGGCCGGAATCAGGATGCGGAACGCCCTCGTCTCGTTCATGGTTGTGTCATCCGTGGGTGCTGATGGCGGACAATCTCGCCGGGCCGTGCGCAAGCGCCCCTTGTGATGCCGGGCCCGCGGCCGGCGCCACGCGTTTCACTTCATCGACGCCGCCTCCGATCCGCCAGGCGACAACGCCGCGCTGTCCTGCTCGCGCCACGCGCGGCGCGACGCCATGATCGCGCTCACCGCCGAGCGCGCGACCTTCCACCATGCGAACGGGCGCGGATCGGCGAGCATGCTGAGCGCGCGCGCATAGTCGAGCGTGAGGCCGGGCGTCCACGCCATCGTCACCGCGCGCTTGCGGATCTGCGCGGCCACCCACAGCTCGGGCGTGAGCAGCAGCCGCACGAACGCGCCCCACCCGGCCCGCTCGCCCTTCAGCCGCCACACCGCACCGTCGAGCGCAGCCTCGAGCGCATTCGACACGGTACTCGAGCAGTTGCGGTGCGTGAGGTTGTACGTCGTGTTCTGCCGGTACGACGACCAGAACGCGTCGAGCTTGGCCGGATCGTAGTTGCGGATGCGCACGCGCACGGTCGACGGGCACCACGCTTTCGACTCGGTCGCATAGTCGGGCTGGAACAGGCCGGGCACGTCGTTCTCGCGCGTCGCACGCAGGATGCGCGTGAATTCGTCCGGAGAACGATCGATTTCGACGCCCGGATACAGGCTGATGTAGATGCCCTCCGGCGATTCCAGCGCCGCATGGCCGGTCGAGATCACGCCGTTGACGTCCACCGCCGCGATGTAGCGGTCGATCACCGGATAGCGCTGCGCTTCGGCCTTCGACGTGCCGGTCGGCGTCCATACGTGCACGGTGAGCGCCCGCTCGCCGTCGGCCGGCGGGCCGTCCCATTCGGATTGCGCGAACTGCGGCAGGCCCTGCGCATCGTCGAGATCCGGCGCGAGCGCCGGCGCGGGCGACGTCGCGAACGCCGGGTTGCGCGTCAGCCGGCGCACGCGTGCGGCGAGGCTCAGCATGTGCATTCCGCCGAACATCAGCAGCAGGCCGAGGCAGTACGGCACGGTGCCCGCGTAGTGCGTCGGGTACGGCTGGAAGAAGAAGATCGCCAGCAGGATCTCGACGACGCCCCACGCGAACGCGACGTGCCAGCGGCGATAGCGCACCATCCACGCGGACGTGCACTGCAGCAGCCCGTCGACGAGAAACAGCGTGCCGAAGATCATCGACAGCAGGAAGTGGCCGTGATGATGGCCGGCGAACACGAGCCCCGCGGCCACCACGACCGCGACGCCCTTCACGTAGCGCAGGATGCGCTGCCCGCCGACCCCGCTGCCGGCCACCGCGAGCGTCGCGAGCCCTTCGATCAGGAACAGCCACGCGAACAGCTCGATCGGGAAATGCAGCGCGCCGTCCAGCGCGTCGATGAAAATGCCGACGCCCGCGGCCACCCACAGCCAGCCGAGCACGGTCAGCCCGCGCCAGCGGGTTCGCAGATATTCGATGCCTAGCAGCAGCAACACCAGTCGTACCATTGCGCCCTCGTTTTTTCGGGATACGC
Source organism: Burkholderia anthinoferrum (assembly GCF_002925705.1). Taxonomy (NCBI): domain Bacteria; kingdom Pseudomonadati; phylum Pseudomonadota; class Betaproteobacteria; order Burkholderiales; family Burkholderiaceae; genus Burkholderia; species Burkholderia anthinoferrum. The sequence goes on along the minus strand of NZ_LFZP01000048.1, from coordinate 82,069 downwards.
GCGGCCTCGCGTTCCCGGTCGTTTCGGCCGCGCATGGTGCGACGCGCCTGCCGGATGGCGGTCATCGTTGCCGGCGCGTCATGCCGTCGACATGACCGATAGCGGCCGGCACGCGCCGCTCTGGCCGAATAATAAGATATGACGGAGCCGGGAGAAAGCGCCGCGAAAACGTTTTCGACGGGCGCGAACGCACGCGGGCGCCCGCTGCCGCGGCAGACTTCCGGTTCGACAACGTGCGGCGGATACGCGAGAATCCGGCTTCCGAGGGCGAAAGCCACTGAACTGAAGCGAACCGCACGGACGGCGTAGCCGTCGCGACGTGCGCCGCGCGACGGCAGCATCGACCGGAGCACCACCATGCCCGCCTCCCCGCTTCATCCCCCGCCGCTCGGCCCGCAACTCAGGCGCTGGCGCGCGCTGCACCGCGTGAAGCAAAGCCACGCAGCCGAACTGTTCGGCGTCGCGCAATCGACGATCTCGCGCTGGGAGGCCGGCCTTCAGCAGATGTCGCCCGACGAGCGCGCAACGGCCGAACGGCTGCTCGCCGCGCGCCTCGACTCCGCGGGCGATCACGCGCTCGCGCGGCTGATCGCCGGCAGCGCGGGCCGCATGCATCTCGTGTGCGACCTCACGCACCGTCTGCTGGCCAGCTCGCCGGCGCGCGCGGCCGAATTCTCGCAGCCGGTTTCGGCACTGCTCGGCACGTCGCTGTGGCGCTACGCGACACCGGAAATCGTCCGCATGGAAGCCGCGCTCGATCCGCTCGGCTGGCACGACCGCGCGGGGCCGCCGAGCGTCGAGTTCGACACCGGCGCGAATGCGTCGCGCGTCGTGCCGATTCGCGGCAGCCGGTGCCGGTGGACGCGGATGACGCTGTCGGACGGCTCGGCCGTGCGGCTCGTTGAAACGCTCGACGCGCGCTGACGCACGCGCATATTTCATGCGTGGACGAAGCGCGTCCGGCCGGCGTACGCTTGGCGGTTCATCGCAAGGACGCCGATCATGAATCCCGATACGATCCACGCGCGGCTCGCTTTCCTGCGCGAAGCCGAGCGCCTGAAGGACGTGCTGCGCAGCGGCCATACGTCGGCCGGCCGTGCGGAAAGCACGGCCGAGCACAGCTGGCGGCTGTGCCTGATGGCGCTCGTGTTCGCCGACGCGCTGCCCGGCGTCGACGCGCTGAGGCTGCTGAAACTGTGCGTCGTCCACGACCTCGGCGAGGCGCTGCATGGCGACATCCCGGCGATCGAGCAGGCCGCGCACCCCGACAAGAGCACGCACGAACGCGACGACCTGCTGACGCTGACCGCGTCGCTCGACCGCACGATGCGCGACGAGATCGTCGCACTGTGGGACGAATACGAGGCAGCCGCGTCGCCGGAAGCCCGCGCGGCGAAGGCGCTCGACAAGCTCGAAACGATCCTGCAACACAACCAGGGCCGCAATCCGCCCGATTTCGACTACGCGTTCAATCTCGGCTACGGGCGACGCTACACCGACGCGCAACCGCTGTTCAGCGCGATCCGCGCGATCGTCGACGCCGATACGCAACGCCGGATCGACGCGAGCGGCCAGCGCGCGTAAGCTCGCGGGATCGGGCAGCCGGCCGGCCCGCCCCCGCACGAAAGCCGCCGCATGACTCAGAACATCTACGACGACCCCGCCTTCTTCGAAGGCTACAGCCGCCTGAACCGCTCGATTCACGGGCTCGACGGCGCCCCCGAATGGCCGGCGCTGCGCGCGCTGCTGCCGGGCCTGCGCGGCCGCCGCGTGCTCGATCTCGGCTGCGGCTACGGCTGGTTCAGCCGCTGGGCCGCCGACCAGGGCGCGGCGAGCGTGCTCGGCATCGACGTGTCCGAGCGGATGCTCGAACGCGCGGCATCGAGCGCCGCGCATCCGGCGATCGCGTACCGTCGCGCCGACCTCGAAACACTCGCGCTGCCCGATGCCGCGTTCGATCTCGCGTACAGTTCGCTCGCGTTCCACTACATCGTTCACCTCGACACGCTGCTGCGTACGATCCATCGCGCGCTCGTGCCGGGCGGGCGGCTCGTGTTCTCGATCGAGCATCCGATCCATACGGCGCCGCGCCGGCCCGGTTTCGTCGTCGATGCGCAGGGCCGCCGCTCGTGGCCGCTCGACGGCTATCAGCGCGAAGGCGAGCGCGTGACCGACTGGCTCGCGCCGGGCGTCGTCAAGCAGCATCGCACGCTCGGCACGCTCGTGAACCTGCTGATCGGCAGCGGCTTCACGCTCACGCATCTGGACGAATGGGGGCCGACGCCCGAACAGGTCGTCGCACAGCCCGCGCTCGACGAGGAACGCGACCGGCCGATGATGGCGATCGTCGCCGCGCAGCGCTAGCACCGCGCGCCGCACGCGCGGCGGGCCCGTTCCACGAATCGCGACAAACTCGCCGTTTCGCCCGCCCGATGGTGCGGCGTCCACACAATTCAGCACAATTTCCACACGATTTGGCGCGAATTCCTCGCTTACCATGAGCGCCTGATTCGATTCGGCACGCCCGCGCGATGCGTACGCGGAACCCGTTGCGCGCAACACGCCCGGCACGCGACGCCTACCGGATCGTTCCGCCCGGCCGCACGCATCGCCGGCGCCGCTTCATCCTCGCTGCATGCTCATGACCCAGAAGACCCATCGCCGCCGGCGCATCGTGCTGGCCACCCTCGCCGTCGTCGCGATCGCCGCCGGCGTCACGCTGAAGGCCTGCGCGCCCGACAAGCATCCGCAGTACCTGTCCGCGCCGGTCACGCGCGGCAACCTCGAGAACGCGGTGCTCGCGACCGGCGCGCTGCAGGCGTTCAGGCAGGTCGACGTCGGCGCGCAGGTGTCGGGGCAGTTGAAGACGCTGAAGGTCAAGCTCGGCGACAAGGTCACGAAGGGCCAGTGGCTCGCCGAGATCGACCCGGTGATTTCGGAAAACGCGCTGCGCCAGGCGCGCGCCAGCGAAGAAAGCCTGCGCGCGCAGCAGCAGTCGACCGCCGCGCAGCTCACGCAGGCCGAACTCGCGTTTCGCCGCCAGCAGGCGATGCTGCCCGACGACGCGACGTCGCGCGAATCGTTCGAGGCCGCGCGCGCAACGCTGGACGTGCAGCGCGCGACGCTCGCGTCGCTCGCCGCGCAGATCCGTTCGGCCCGCATCCAGATCGAGACCGCGCAAGCCAACCTCGGCTACACGCGCATCGTCGCGCCGATCGACGGGGAAGTCGTCGCGATCGTCACGCAGGAAGGCCAGACCGTGATCGCGCAGCAGCAGGCGCCGGTGATCCTGAAGCTCGCGAATCTCGACACGATGACGGTGAAGGCGCAGGTGTCGGAAGCCGACGTGATCCGCGTGAGCGCCGGCCAGACCGCGTATTTCACGATTCTCGGCGAACCGGACAAGCGCCACTACGGCAAGCTGCGCGCGATCGAACCCGCGCCGCAGAACTACGCGGAAGCGCAGAGCGCGCTCGGCGGCGGGGGTAGCGGCGGCAGCACGAAGCCGAACAGCGCGGTGTTCTACAACGCGCTGTTCGACGTGCCGAATCCCGGGCATCGGCTGCGCATCGCGATGACCGCGCAGGTCAACATCGTGCTCGGCAACGCGCGCAACGCGCTCAGCATTCCGGCCGCCGCGCTCGGCGACAAGCGCAAGGACGGCACCTACGCGGTGCGCGTGCTGCGCGCCGACGGCGGCACGGACACGCGCCACGTGCGCATCGGCATCAACAACAACGTGCGCGTCGAAGTGCTGGCCGGCCTGAAGGACGGCGAACGCGTCGTGATCGGCGAGGCGTCGCCGGACGAGCGCGCGCCGCTGGCGGACGCGGTATGACGATGAGAAGCCAGCCCCTGCTCAAACTCGCCGCCGTCACGCGACGCTTTCCGGCCGGCGACAAGGACGTCGTCGTCCTGAACAACGTGAACCTGTCGATCGACGCGGGCGAGATCGTCGCGATCGTCGGCGCGTCGGGCTCCGGCAAGTCGACGCTGATGAACATCCTCGGCTGCCTCGATCATCCGAGCGAAGGCACGTACACGGTCGGCGGGCGCGACACGCACATGCTCGACAGCGACGAACTCGCGCAACTGCGCCGCGAGCACTTCGGCTTCGTGTTCCAGCGCTATCACCTGCTGCCGCACGTCGACGCGGTCGCGAACCTCGAAATGCCGGCGATCTACGCGGGTACGCCGCGCGCCGAGCGGCACGCCCGCGCCCGCGCGTTGCTCGCGCGCCTCGGGCTCGCGGATCGCGCGCATCACCGGCCCGGGCAACTGTCCGGCGGCCAGCAGCAGCGCGTGAGCATCGCGCGCGCGCTGATGAACGGCGGCCAGGTGATCCTCGCGGACGAACCGACCGGCGCCCTCGACACGAAAAGCGGCCAGGACGTGATCCGGATCCTGCACGAACTGAACGCGCTCGGCCATACGATCGTGATCGTCACGCACGACAAGGCCGTGGCGCGCCATGCGCGGCGCATCATCGAGATCAGTGACGGCGAGATCATCGCCGACCGGCCGAACCGCCACTACGCGGAAGCGCTTGCCGAAGCGCTTGCCGAAGCGCTTGCGGAAGCGCCCGCCGAAGCGCTCGCGGAAGTGGGCGCCGACGCGGCCGCGAGTACGCCGTCCGCGCCCGCCGCTGACGATGCACGGCCGCCCGTCGGCGCCGATCCCGTCGCCAATGCCGATCCCGCGCCGCCCGGCCGCCGCTTCGCGGCCGGCACCGGCCGCTTCGCCGAAGCGTGCCGGATGGCGTGGATCGCGCTCGTGTCGCATCGGCTGCGCACGCTGCTGACGATGCTCGGCATCATCATCGGCATCACGTCGGTGGTATCGATCGTCGCGGTCGGCGAAGGCGCGAAGCGCTACATGCTCGAAGAGATCGGCAGCATCGGCACCAATACGATCAACGTCTATCCGGGCACCGACTGGGGCGACAGCCGCGCGGACACGATCCAGACGCTCGTGCCCGCCGACGTCGCCGCGCTCGCGGAGCAGCCGTACGTCGACAGCGCGACGCCCGAAACGTCGCGCACGCTGCTGCTGCGCTACCGCAACATCGACGTCAACGCGCTCGTGAGCGGCGTCGGCGACCGCTACTTCCAGGCGCGCGGGATGCGCTTCGCGCTCGGCGTCGCGTTCGACGACGATGCCGTGCGCCGCCAGGCGCAGGTGGCCGTGATCGATCAGAACACGCGCCGCAAGCTGTTCGGCGCGACGCGCAATCCGGTCGGCGAAGTGATCCTGGTCGACAACGTGCCGTGCGTCGTGATCGGCGTGACCGCCGACAAGAAAAGCGCGTTCGGCAGCGTGAAGAGCCTGAACGTGTGGGTGCCGTACACCACCGCGAGCGGGCGCCTGTTCGGCCAGCGCTATCTCGACAGCATCACCGTGCGCGTGCGCGACGGGCAGCCGAGCGCCGCGGCCGAGAAAAGCCTCGAGAAGCTGATGATCCAGCGCCACGGCCGCAAGGACTTCTTCACGTACAACATGGACAGCGTGGTCAAGACCGTCGAGAAGACCGGCCAGTCGCTGACGCTGCTGCTGTCGCTGATCGCGGTGATCTCGCTCGTGGTCGGCGGGATCGGCGTGATGAACATCATGCTGGTGTCGGTCACCGAGCGCACGCGCGAGATCGGCATCCGGATGGCGGTCGGCGCGCGCCAGTCCGACATCCTGCAGCAGTTCCTCGTCGAGGCCGTGCTCGTATGCCTGCTCGGCGGCACGATCGGCATCGCGCTGTCGTTCGGGCTCGGCGCGCTGTTCTCGATGTTCGTCACGCAGTGGAAGATGGTGTTCTCGGCCGGCGCGATCGTGACCGCGTTCGTGTGCTCGACGCTCACCGGTGTGATTTTCGGGTTCATGCCCGCGCGCAACGCGTCGCGGCTCGACCCGATCGATGCGCTCGCGCGCGACTGACGAAACATGGCCATCATCACGTACGCCTCCCCGCTTCACCGTCTCGGCGCATTCGCGTGCGCGGCCGCGCTGCTCGCCGGCTGCGCGGGTGCGCGCCACACACCGCCGCCGGCCGTCGCGATGCCCGCGAACTGGGCCGCGCCGGTCGCGGCCGACGCGCCGGCCGCCACGCGCGACTGGTGGCGCAGCTTCGGCGATCCGCAACTCGACGCGTTGATCGACGACGCGCTGCGCGCCAACAACGACCTCGCGATCGCGGCGATCCGCGTGTATCGCGCGCAGTTGCAGGCCGGGCTCGTCGATACGAACCTGACGCCCAGCGTGACGCTCGGCGCGAACGGCGCCGTGTCGCGCACGCTCGATACGCACCGGATGAGCCGCTCGAGCGGCCTCAACGGTTCGCTCAGCTACGAAATCGACCTGTGGGGCCGGCTCGCCGCGCTGCGCGATGCCGCGCGCTGGGAAGCCGACGCGACGGCCGCCGATCTGGAAGCCGCGCGGCTGTCGCTGATCGGCACGACCGCGGCGCTGTACTGGCAAATCGGCTATCTGAACCGGCAGATCGCGCTCGGCGACGCGAACATCGCGTATGCGCAACGCACGCTCGCGCTCGTCCGGTCGCGGCACGCGGCCGGCGCCGTGTCGGGGCTCGACCTCGCGCAGGCCGAACAAAGCCTCGCCGCGCAACGCGCGGCGCAAACGCAACTGATCCAGCAGCGCACCGAGAACCGCCACGCGCTCGCGATCCTGTTCGACCGGCCGCCGCAGCAGCGCGCGGCCGAACCGTCGGCGCTGCCCGACGCGGCGCCGCCCGAGGTCGCGGCCGGCCTGCCCGCGAGCCTGCTCGGCCGGCGCCCCGACCTGCGTGCGGCGGAATTCCGCCTGCGCGAGTCGCTCGCGCAGGTCGATGCGACGCGTACGAGCTTCTACCCGACCTTCACGCTGACCGGCGGCGCCGGCACGACGAGCACGAGCCTCGAGCGCGTGCTGACGAATCCGGTCGGCACGCTCGGGCTCGGCCTCGCGCTGCCGTTCATCCAGTGGAACACGATGCAGTTGCAGATCCGGGTGTCGAAGTCGCAGTACGAGGAAGCGGTGGTCGGGTTCCGCCAGCGGCTCTACACGGCGCTCGCGGAAGTCGAGAACGCGCTGTCGGCACGCGTGCAGCTCGAACGCGAAGCCGAACAGCGCGCGCTGTCGCTCGCGCAGGCGCAGCGCGCCGAACGGCTGGCCGCCGCGCGCTTCGCGGCCGGCGCGACCGCCGTGCAGCCGTGGCTCGACCAGCAGCAGGTGCTGAGGAGCGCGCAGAGCGCCGACGAACTGACGCGCCTGAACCGGCTCAACAACCAGATGAAGCTCTACCGCGCGCTCGGCGGCGGGACCTCCTGACCGGCCGTCACCCGTCACCCGTCATCCGTCATACGCCGCGCGCCGCCCGCGTCATTCGCACACGGCCGCCCCGCGCCGCACCGGCGCGAACGCCACCGCGCTCGCGGTCGCGAGCACGGCCACGCCCGCCGCGCCGTACAGCATCACCCAGCCGAAGCCGTGCACGAGCGCCGCATGCAGCGCCGCGCCGCTCGGATCGGCCTGCGCGAGCGCCGGCGCGATCGCCTGCAGCCCGTCGGTGCGGCCCGCTGCGATCTCCTGCGCGAGCCGGCGCAGCGCCGCGTCGCCGATCGCGCCGGCCGGCCCGCCCTGCAGGCTCGCGACGATCCCCGCCACCAGCACGAAGCCCATCGTCGCGATGTTCAACGCGAGCGAGATCATCCGCGCGCTCATGTCGATGCCCGACGCCATGCCGGCGCGCGCACTCGGCACCGCGCCCGTCGTCGTGTTGGTGACGGGCGTGTTGGTCAGCCCGAGCCCGATGCCGGCGATCATGCAGCCCGGCAGCATCGTCAGCCAGCTTGCGTGAACGGCCGCGCTGCCGAGCCGCATCAGCACGAAACCGGCCGCGATCGTGAACAGGCCGCCCGGAATCACGACGCCGGGCCCGTACCGCAGCGCAAGCCGTTCGCCGAACGGCGGCGCGATCAGCGTCGGCAACGTGTACGCGAGCAACGCGAGGCCGGCCGTCACGCTGTCGTAGCCGAGCGTGACCTGGAACCAGATCGGCAGGTAGATCATGAACGGCCAGAAGCTGAAATTCATCCCCATCGAGCCGAAGATCGCGCCGGTGAACGCGCGGATCCGGAACACCGAGAAGTCGAACATCGGCCGCGCGCTGGCGCGCTCCGCGATGAAGAAACCGACCAGCGCGAGCACGGTCGCGCCGAGCACCCCGAGGCCGGCCGCGCTCGCGAGCCCGAGTTCGCCGCTCTGGGTGATGTAGAAGGCAAGGCCGAGCACCGCGAGCGACAGCGTGACGATGCCCGCGACGTCGAGCGTGCCCGCATGCGGATCGCGCGATTCCCGCACCGCGCCGCCGATCAGCACGAGCGCGACGGCCGCGAGCGGCGCATGAACGAGAAACACCCACGGCCAGCTCGCGAGCGCGACGATCGCGCCGCCGACGATCGGCCCGAAACCGAGCCCGATGCCGAACACGATCCCCCAGATCCCGAATGCGCGGCCGCGCTCGCGCCCTTCGCGGAACTGGTGCGACAGCACGGCGATCTGGCAGATCAGCATCGCGCCGCCGCTCGCGCCCTGCAGCAGCCGGCCCGCGACGAGCACCGGCACGTTCGGCGCGAGCCCGCACAGCAGCGACGTCGCGCCGAACAGCACGGTGCCGATCACGTACACGCGTTTGCGGCCGAACCGGTCCGCGAGCGTGCCGGCCGCCATCAGCACCGTCGTACAGGCGATCGTGTACGCGTTCATGATCCACTGCATGCCGTTGAAATCGCCATGCAGCACGTGTTCGAGCGTCGGCAGGATCACCGGCACGCTCGAGATCTCGAGGCCGAACATCAGCGACGTAAGACAGACGGCCGCGAGCGCGACCGCATTCCTGCGGGAGTCGGATAGCGTCATGCGTATTTGCGCGGCGGCCCGGCGACGGGCCGCGCGCCTCCAGGTCAGTAGGATTCGCCGCGCGCGGCCGGCGACGCACGCTGGGCGGGAATCGGTACTATAGTGAGAATTCGCCTCCCCATTGACGCACGCATTTCCACGCACTGGGGAATTTACGGACCCAATCGACGCAACGCGATGACCGACAGACTCGACGGCGTAACGACCTTCGTCCAGGTGGTGGAATCAGGCAGCTTCGCGCTGGCCGCGGAGCGGCTCGACATGACGCGCTCGGCGGTCGGCAAGGCGATCGCGCGGCTCGAGAAGCGGCTCGGCGCGCGGCTGCTGCAGCGCACGACGCGCAGCCAGAGCCTGACCGACGACGGCCAGGCGTACTACGACCGCTGCGTGCGCGCGCTCGCGGAACTGGAAGCGGCGGAAGCCGATCTCGACTGCGGCCGCCACGAGGCACGCGGCAAGCTGCGGCTGAGCGTGCCGCTCGCATTCGGGCACCACTGCGTGACGCCGATCGTGCTCGATCTCGCGCGCAGCTATCCGCACCTGCGCATCGACGTGTCGATCACCGACCGATTCGTCGATCTCGTCGAGGAAGGGATCGACCTCGCGGTGCGGATCGGCACGCTCGCGGACAGCACGAGCCTCGCGGTACGGCGGCTCGGCACGCAGTACGGCAGCCTCGGCGCGGCGCCGTCGTATCTCGCGCGCCATGGTGTGCCGAAGACGCTCGACGATCTGAAGCACCACCGCACGATCGCGTATTCGCGTTCGGGCGTGGTGCAGCCGTGGGATTTGCGCGCGCCGGACGGCTCGACAGTGCGCATCGACATGCCGCATCAACTGAGTTTCGACGACGTGCAGGCGATCGCCGCGGCCGGCGCGGCCGGGTTCGGGATTGCGTGGGTGCCGAGCTGGCTGCTCGATCAATACGTGAAGCGCGGGGAGATGGTGGTCGTGCTCGATCGCTGCTTCGTCTGTGAAGGCGACATTCACGCGATCTGGCCGAAGACGCGCTACCTGCCGCGCAAGACGCGCTGCGTGATCGACGCGCTCGCGCAGGCGATTCCGCCGATGATCGAGCGCGCGGACGACGCGCGCTGACGCGCATTGAAACCGACGCGTCGCACGGGCGCGCCGGGCCATCTCGCAAGGATCACGCCGCGCCGAGATCGGCGAGCGGATGCGCGAACAGCTTCCACGGCGACGTCAGGAAATGCCGCACGCGTTCGGCGCGCAGCTCGACGAGCGACGCGGGCGCCCAGCGCGGCTTGCGATCCTTGTCGACGAGATGCGCGCGCACGCCTTCGCAGAAATCGCCTTCCTCGATCGCACGCGCGACGATGCCGAGCTCCATCCGGAACGATTCCGCGAGCGTCATCTGCCGGCCGCGCAGCAGCGCCTCGCGCGTCACCGCGAGCATCGTCGGCGAATGGCTCGCGAGCGCGTCGAGCGTCGCCTGCAGCCATTGGCGGTGCTCGCGCGCGAGTTCGTCGCGCGCCAGATCCTGCGTGAGCGTCGCGACGATCCGCTCGACGGTCGAGCGCTTGTCGAAGTGGCGGACGATCCACGGCATCTGGCTGTCGAGCGCCGCATGCGGCACGACGTTGCACGGCGGCTCGAACACCTTGCGCAGCAGCGGCAGCGCGTCGCCGTCCCACTTGACGCTTTCGATGCGCGTCTCGAACGTGTCGAGCCACGCGGACGGCACGCAGAGGTCCGCGAGCTTCGCGGCGAGCGCGTCGGCGCCCGACAGCATCGCGCCGGTCAGTCCCACGTACAGTTCGAGTTCGGCCGGCATGCGCGACAGGAAATGCGTCGCGCCCACGTCGGGCACGAGGCCGATGCGCGTTTCGGGCATCGCGATCTTGCTGCGCTCGGTCGCGACGCGCAGCGCCGCGCCCTGCGCGAGGCCCATGCCGCCGCCCATCGTGATGCCGTCCATCAGCGCGACCACCGGCTTCGGGAACGTGTGGATCGCGTAGTCGAGCCGGTATTCGTCGACGAAGAACGGCAGCCAGGTTTCGCGCTGCGCGACCATCTTGTACAACGCGCGCACGTCGCCGCCCGCGCAGAAGCCCTTCTCGCCCGCGCCGCGCAGCACGACCGCGACGATCCGGTCGTCGCGGCGGCAACGCTCGAACAGCGCGGCCAGCTCGCCGATCATCGCGTACGACAGCGCGTTGAGCGCGGCCGGCCGGTTCAGCGTGATCAGCGCCACGCGGTTCACCACGCGAAACAGCACCTCGGGCGCATGCTCCGCGAATGCATCGTGATTCGTCACCGGCGTGCTCATCGTTGCGGCTCTCCCTCGGTGCGCCACTGCGGCGCGCGCTTGCCCAGGAACGCCGCCACGCCTTCGCGCGGATCGGCCGTGTCGAACAAATCGACGAAGCGTTCGCGCTCGACCGCGAGCGCCGCGCCGCGCGGCACGCCTCGGCGCGCGAGGCCGATCAGTTCCTTGCTGTAGGCCACGGCATGCGGGCTTTGCCGCGCGACGTTGCGAGCCAGCACGAGTGCCGCCTCGCGCGCGGCGCCGCTTTCGACTACGTCCTCGACGAGGCCGATCCGCAGTGCGGTGGCCGCATCGACGCGCGCACCGGTCAGGATGATCTTCTTCGCCCAGCCCTCGCCGACGAGCCAGGGCAGCGTCTGCGTGCCGAGCCCGCACGGCAGCAGCCCGACCGACGGCTCGGGCAGCGCCATCTGCGCATGCGTCTCCGCGATCCGCAGGTCGCACGCGAGTGCGCATTCGAGGCCGCCGCCCATCGCATAGCCGTTGATCGCCGCGATCGTCACGACGCGTGCGTCGTGCAGCGCCTCGAACGCCGCGCCGAAGCGCGACGCCATCGCACGCGCGACCGCGCGATCGCCGTCGGCGAACGTGTTGAGGTCGGCGCCCGCGCTGAAGAACTTCGGGCCGTCGCCGGTGATCACCAGCGCGCGCACGCGCGGGTCCGAATTCAGTTCGGCGACGGTTTGCTGCAGTTGCCGCAGCCCGTCGGCGGTAAAGGCGTTCGCGGGCGGACGCTTGAGCGTCGCGCACGCGATCGCGCCGTCGTCGACGTAGTCGAGTTCGATCATCACGCGTCCTTCTTCGTGGCCGGTTGGTACAGGCGAATCACCGCCGAGAAATCGAGCTGGCCGTCGCCGCGGCTGCTCATCGTCTGATATAGCTGCTGCGCGAGCGCGCCGAGATAGACGGGCTGGCGCGCCTGCTTCGCCGCGTCGTTCGCGAGGCCGAGATCCTTCAGCATCAGGTCGGTGCCGAAGCCGCCCGAGTAGCCGCGCGACGAAGGCGCGGTCTCGATCACGCCCGGATACGGGTTGTACGTGTCCGAGCTCCAGCAGCGGCCCGTCGACGTGTTGACGATGCCGGCCAGCACCTTCGGGTCGATGCCGAGCGCGACGCCGAGCGACATCGCCTCCGACACCGCCGCCATCGAGATGCCGAGCACGAGGTTGTTGCAGACCTTCGCGACCTGCCCCATGCCCGTCGCGCCGCAGTGGACGATGTTCTTGCCCATCCCGGCGAGCACCGGTTTCACGCGCTCGAAATCCGCGTCGCTGCCGCCGACCATGAAGGTCAACGTGCCTGCCGCCGCGCCGCCGGTGCCGCCCGACACCGGCGCGTCGACGAACGCGCCGCCGTGCTCGCGCACCAGCGCGCCGAACGCCTGCGCGCTCGCCGGGTCGATCGTGCTCGAATCGATCACCGTCGCGCCGGCGCCGAGGCCGGCCAGCACGCCGTTCTCGCCGGTGAGCACCGAGCGCACGTGCGGCGCGGCCGGCAGCATCGTGATCACGAACGTCGCGCCCGACGCCGCATCGCGCGGCGACGCGGCCACCTGCGCGCCGGCGTCCTGCAGTGCGCGCAATGCGTCGGCGCTCAGGTCGAACGCGTGCACTTCGTGGCCGGCTTTCAGCAGGTTCAGCGCCATCGGCGCGCCCATGTGGCCGAGGCCGATAAATCCGATTTTCATGGTGGTGTCCTCCGCCGCTCAATGCAGCCGGATCGTCGTGTTCACCGGGCCAGCCGTCGTATCGTCGTCGAACCAGCGCGCGGTGACCGTCTTGGTCTGCGTATAGAACTGCACGACCTGCTTGCCGTACGGGCCGAGATCGCCGAGCTTCGAGCCGCGCGAACCGGTGAAGCTGAAGAACGGCACCGGTACCGGGATCGGGATGTTGATGCCGACCTGGCCGACGTCGATCTCGCTCTGGAACCGGCGCGCGGCCGCGCCGCTCTGCGTGAAGATACCCACGCCGTTGCCCATCGGGTTCGCGTTGACGAGCGCGATCGCCTCGTCGAGCGTGTCGACTTCCATCACGACCAGCACCGGCCCGAAGATTTCATGCGTGTAGATCGTCATGTCGGTCGTCACGCCGGAGAAAATCGTCGGCCCGATGAAGTTGCCTTCCTCGAAACCGGGCACCTTCACGTCGCGGCCGTCGAGCTCGAGCTTCGCGCCTTCCTTGATGCCCATGTCGATCAGCGACAGGATGCGCGCCTTCGCGCCGCGCGACACGACCGGCCCGACGTCGGTGCCCGCTTCCGAGCCCGCGTTGACCTTCAGCGTCTTCGCCTTCGCGACGATGTCCGGCAGCCATTCGCGCGCCTTGCCCACCAGCACCGCGACGGACGTCGCCATGCAGCGCTGGCCGGCCGCGCCGAAACCCGCGCCGACGAGCGCGTTGATCGCCTGTTCGCGGTTCGCGTCGGGCAGCACGACCGCGTGGTTCTTCGCGCCCATCATCGACTGCACGCGCTTGCCCTGCGCGCTGCCGAGGTTGTACACGTGCGTGCCGACCGTGGTCGAACCGACGAACGAGATCGCCTTCACGAGCGGATGCGTGCAGATCGCGTCGACGACGTCCTTGCCGCCGTGCACGGCGTTCAGCACGCCTTTCGGTATGCCGGCTTGGAGCGCGAGCTCGACGAGCTCCATCGTCGACATCGGGTCCTGCTCCGACGGCTTCAGCACGAACGTGTTGCCGCACACGATCGCCATCGGGAACATCCACAGCGGAATCATCGCGGGGAAATTGAACGGCGTGATGCCCGCGCACACGCCGAGCGGCTGGCGCAGCGTGTAGGTGTCGACGCCGCCCGCGACGTTCTCCGCGAATTCGCCGAGCTGCAGCGTGCCGATCGAGCACGCGTGCTCGACCACTTCGAGGCCGCGGAAGATGTCGCCTTCGGCGTCGGGAATCGTCTTGCCCTGCTCGGCCGTCAGCGTCCTGGCGATGCGCTGCTGGTTCGCGCGCACCAGATCCTGGAACTTCAGCATGATGCGCATGCGCGCGGAAATCGGCGTGCTCTTCCACGTCGCAAACGCGGCGTGCGCGGCCTGCACGGCCGCGTCGACTTCCGCGACGGTCGCGAACGGCACGCGCGCGAGCACCTGTTGCGTCGCCGGGTTGACGATGTCGCGCCACTCGCTCGTGGCGGACTCGACGAAGGCGCCGTCGATCAGCAGCTTGACCGTCGGCACGTCTTGCCCCGTACGGGGCGTCGGATTCGCGTTCATCAGTGCAATCTCCTTGCAGTGGGCCGCGACGTAACGGCATGCCGCCGCGCGACCGTTTCAATTCGGCTGCGGGCGGCCGCCGCGGCATGCGGCGCGCGCGGCCCGCGGCCGGTCATTTCAGTTCGGCGGCGAAATCTTCTTCCCAGTACTCGCCGGGCATGCGCGCGCTCGCGTCGTCGCCGCGCTCGATCTCGCGGCGGCGCAGCTCGACGCGGCGAATCTTCCCCGAGATCGTCTTCGGCAGCTCCGCGAACTGCAGGCGGCGAATGCGCTTGTACGGCGCGAGCTTCTCGCGCGAGAAGCGAAAGATCTCCAGCGCGAGCGCGGGGCTTTCTTCATAGCCCTCGCGCAGCGTGACGAACGTCTTCGGCACCGACAGCCGCACCGGGTCCGGGCTCGGCACGACGGCCGCTTCCGCGATCGCCGGGTGCTCGATCAGCACGCTCTCCAGCTCGAACGGGCTCAGCCGGTAGTCGGACGACTTGAACACGTCGTCCGCGCGGCCGATGTACACGTAGTAGCCGTCGTCGCGACGCATCGCGATGTCCGACGTGCGGTAGTGGCCGTCGCGCATCGCATGGGCCGTCGCGTCGGGATTGTTCGCGTAGCCCTTCATCAGCCCGACCGGGCGCGCGACGCCATCGCCGATCGGCAGCGCGACCTCGCCTTCGGTCACCGGCGCGCCGTCCGGGTCGAGCAACGCGATCCGGTAGCCGGGCAGCGGCCGGCCCATCGAGCCCGCGACGACCGGCTGGCCCGGCGAGTTGCCGATCAGGCAGGTCGTCTCGGTCTGGCCGTAGCCGTCGCGAATCGTGATGCCCCACGCGTTCTTCACGCGCTCGATGATCTCGGGATTCAGCGGCTCGCCCGCGCCGACGATCTCGCGCAGCTTCACGTCGAACGACGCGAGCGGCTGCTGCACGAGCATGCGCCACACGGTCGGCGGCGCACACAGCGTGGTCACCCGATATTTGACGAGCGCATCGAGCACGGCCTTCGGCTCGAAGCGCGCGTAGTTGAATACGAACACGCACGCCTGCGCATTCCACGGCGCGAAAAAGCAGCTCCACGCGTGCTTCGCCCAGCCCGGCGAGCTGATGTTCCAGTGGATGTCGCCCGGCTGCAGGCCGACCCAGTACATCGTCGACAGGTGCCCGACCGGATAGGTGCGGTGCGTATGCTCGACGAGCTTCGGCTTCGACGTCGTACCCGACGTGAAGTACAGCAGCATCGGATCGTTCGCGTGCGTGACGGCGTCCGGCTCGAACGCGGCGCTCGCCGCATAGCCGTCGTTCATCGCGAGCCAGCCTTCGCGCGGCGCGCCGGCGACGATCTTCTGCTCGAGGCCGAGGCCGGCCTGTTCGAACTTCGCGGTTTCGTTCTCGTCGACGATCGCGTAGGTCGCGCCGCCGATCTGCACGCGGTCGCGCACGTCGTCGGGCGACAGTTGCGTGGTGGCGGGCAGCACGATCGCGCCGAGCTTCATCGCCGCGAGCATCGCGTCCCACAGCTCGACACGGTTCGGCAGCATCAGCAGAATGCGGTCGCCGCGCACGACGCCGATCGAGCGCAGCCAGTTCGCGATCCGCGACGAACGCTCGGACATCTGCGCGAACGAATACGGATCGCCCGTGCCGGTTGCCGCATCGACGATCCACAGCGCGGGCTGGTCGTTGCCGCGCGCCATCGGATCGAAATAGTCGAGCGCCCAGTTGAACGCGTCGAGCACCGGCCATGCGAAATCGCGATACGCGGTGTCGTAGTCGGTGCGATGGCGCAGCAGAAAGTCGCGCGCGTCGAGGAATGCCTGTACCGTCATGTGTCGTCTCCGTCCAGTCTCCATGCCCAGCGGTCAACCGGCGCAGGTGCTGCAGCACCTGCCCGGCTCCGTGTCGCCCGGCGCACGGTCACGTCGCTGCGTGCCGCGTTTGCCGCGCTGCCCTCGTGCCTGCGTTGTATGCCTGCTCGTTCGACCGTTTGTTCGACTGCGTGATGCCGGATGGGCGCGCGCCGCGACTCACAGCTGCCGCGCGATCACCATCCGTTGCACTTCGCTGGTGCCTTCGTAAATCTGCGTGATGCGCGCGTCGCGATAGTGGCGCTCGACTTCGTAATCGGCGAGATAACCGTAGCCGCCGTGGATCTGGATCGCATCCGAACACACGCGCTCGGCCATCTCGGACGCGAACAGCTTCGCCTGCGACGCTTCGGACAGGCACGGCAGCCCGGCCGTGCGCAGCTTCGCTGCGTGATGCACGAGCAGGCGCGCGGCGTTGATCTGCACGGCCATGTCGGCGAGCTTCTGCTGGATCGCCTGGTGCTCGGCGATCGGCTTGCCGAACTGCACGCGCTCGCCCGCATAGCGGCGCGCCTTGTCGAACGCGGCGCGCGCGATGCCGAGCGCCTGCGCGGCGATGCCGATGCGGCCGCCTTCGAGGTTCGACAACGCGATCTTCAGCCCTTCGCCGCGATGGCCGAGCAGGTTCTCTTCGGGAATCGCGCAGTTCTCGAACGTGATCGGGCACGTATCCGACGCGCGGATGCCCATCTTCTTCTCGGGCTTGCCCACGATGAAGCCCGGTGTGTCGGTCGGCACCAGGAACGCGGAAATGCCGCGCTTGCCCGCTTCCGGATCGGTCATGGCAAAAACGATCGCCACGCCCGCGCGCTGGCCGTTGGTGACGAACTGCTTCGCGCCGTTCAGCACCCATTTGCCGTCGCGCAATTCGGCCCGCGTGCGCAGGTTGTTCGCCTCGGAACCGGCCTGCGGCTCGGTCAGGCAGAATGCGCCGATCACGCGGCCGGCCGCCATGTCGGCCAGCCAGCGATCCTTCTGCGCGGGCGTGCCGAAGCCGAGGATCGGCCCGCAGCCGACCGAGTTGTGCACGCTCATCATCGTCGCGCACGCGGCGTCGCCGGCCGCGACTTCCTCCATCGCTAGCGCATAGGCGACGTAATCCGTATACGAGCCGCCCAGTTCCTGCGGCACGATCATCCCGAGCAGCCCGAGCTCGCCGAGCTGCGCGACGATCGCGTCGGGCAGGTGCGCGTCGTGGTCCCACTGCGCCGCGTTCGGCGCCAGCCTCTCGGTGGCGAACGCGCGCGCGGCGTCGCGGATCATCCGCTGGTCTTCGGTGTAAAGCTCGTCCATGGTGCTGCTGTCTCCCGCGGCCGCCGGGCGCGACCGTCCTTGCGTTTCGATGCAACAAGTGTAGGCAAGCACGCGCGACTGTTCGATGCTCGCGCCGCTCATTTACACTGAGCGTTTTTGCCATACCGGCGACACCGATGAAGCAGGAAGACAAGGGAACCGTCGCGATCAGCCTCGTCGCGTACAGCGTCGCGCTGGCCGCGCGGCGCGGCGTCGCGGCCGAGCCGCTGCTCGCGCAGGCCGGCATCGCCCCGGCGCTGCTCGGTCAGCCGCGCGCACGCGTGTCCGCGCAGCAATACGGCGCGCTGTGGAACGCGATCGCCCGCACGCTCGACGACGAGTTCTTCGGGCAGGACAGCCACCCGATGCGCAGCGGCAGCTTCATCGCGATGAGCCAGGCGGCGCTATCCGCGCGCGACGGGCTGCACGCGATGGCGCGCGCGGTGAACTTCATGCACTGCGTGCTCGACGACCTGCACGCGGAGCTCGACGCGAACCCGCAGCGCGTGCGGCTGCGCTTCGTGCACCGCAACAACGGCGCGACACCCGCGATGTTCACGTACGCGACCTATTTCATCATCGTGTACGGGCTCACCTGCTGGCTGATCGGGCGGCGCATCCCGCTGCTGCATGCGAGCTTCCGCTGCGACACGCCGCCCGCCGACCACGAATACCCGTCGATGTTCTGCGACGACATGCGCTTCAACGAGCCCGATTCGTATGTCGATTTCGATCCCGAATTCGCGACGCTGCCGGTCGTGCAGAACGCGAAGACGCTGAAAACGTTTCTGCGCAACGCGCCGGCCAGCTTCATCGTCAAGTACCGCAACCCGAACGCGCTCGCGCAGCGCGTGCGGGCGGTGCTGCGCGGAATGCCGCCCGCCGCGTGGCCGGGCGCGGGCGGGATGGCCGCGCGGCTGCACGTGGCCGAGGCCACGCTGCGCCGCAAGCTGCACCAGGAAGGCCACGCGTACCAGTCGATCAAGGACACGCTGCGGCGCGATCTCGCGTTCGAGGCGCTGGCCGACCCCGCCCGCACGATCGCGGACGTCGCGGCCGCGACCGGGTTCGCGGAGCCGAGCGCGTTCTACCGCGCGTTTCGCAAATGGAGCGGGCGCAGCCCGGCCGACTATCGCGACGAAGTGCTCGCGCGCGGCGGCGGCGCAAGCTGACGCCGGCCGGTACGGCCGCAACTTCGCGCTTTCGGCCGAAACCGCCTAATCTTCAAGCATCGGGCCCACGCCCTTTTCGCGAGCCGGACGGCACGCGGCCGTGCGCCGCCCGGACGTCCCGATGCGCTTTCACCGTCATGGGCCGCCGCCGGCGCCTGCCGCGGCCGACGGCCGCCCCCGTCACCCGCTGTCCGCGCGGGTCGCGCGCGCCGCGCTGTTCGCGGCGCTGCTCGTCGTGTGCGCCGCGGTCGCCGCGCCGCCATCGGCCGACGCGCCCGCCGCGCATCCGGTCGTCGTGATTCCCGTCAACGGCGCGATCGGCCCGGCCAGCGCCGATTTCATCGTGCGTTCGCTCGCGCGCGCCGCTCGCGAGCACGCGCCGCTCGCGATCCTCCAGCTCGACACGCCCGGCGGCCTCGATACGTCGATGCGGCAGATCATCAAGGCCATCCTCGGCTCGCCGGTGCCGGTCGCCGCATTCGTCGCGCCGGGCGGCGCGCGCGCGGCGAGCGCGGGCACCTACATCGTCTATGCGAGCCACTTCGCGGCGATGGCGCCCGGCACCAATCTCGGCGCGGCGTCGCCCGTGCAGTTGGGCATCGGCGGCGCCGCGCCGCCGGGCGCGAACCCCGCCGCGCCACATCCCACCGGTGCGCCCGGTGCATCGGGTGCGTCCGCCACGCCGGCCGCGCTGCCGACCGATACGCAATCGACCGAGATCCGCAAGGCGATGCAGGACGCTTCCGCGTACATCCGCGGCCTCGCGCAGTTGCGCGGACGCAATGCCGAATGGGCCGAGCGCGCGGTGCGCGAGGCCGTGAGCCTGTCGGCGAACGAGGCGCGCGCGCAGCACGTCGTCGACCTGATCGCGCAGGACGCGGCCGATCTCGCGCGGCAGCTCGACGGCCGCGCGGTGACGACCACCGCCGGCACGCTGCGTCTGGCGACCGCGCACGCGCCGCTCGTCGCGCTCGCGCCCGACTGGCGCAGCCGCTTCCTCGCGATCATCGCCGATCCGAACGTCGCGCTGATCCTGCTGACGATCGGCATCTACGGCCTCTTCTTCGAATTCGCGAACCCCGGTTTCGTGCTGCCGGGCGTGGCCGGCACGATCTGCCTGCTGGTCGGGCTGTTCGCGATGCAGTTGCTGCCGGTCAGCTATGCGGGCCTCGGCCTCGTGCTGCTCGGGCTCGGCTGCCTCGTCGCGGAGGCGTTCCTGCCGACCTTCGGCGTGCTCGGGTTCGGCGGAATCGTCGCGTTCACGATCGGCGCGCTGATGCTGATCGACACCGACGTGCCCGGCTACGGGATTCCATGGCCCGTGATCGCGAGCCTCGCGCTCGGCGGCGGGCTGCTCGTCGCGGGCGTGTCGGGCGTCGCGCTGCGCGCGCGGCGCCGCCCGGTCGTGACGGGCGCCGAGGCGCTGCTCGGCAGCATCGGCGAAGTGCTCGACGACGGCCTGCAGCCGGACCAGCCGCCAGGCGCGGCCGGCGCCGCGCCGTCGGCCGCCGGCTGGGCGCGCGTGCATGGCGAGCGCTGGCGCGTGGCGAGTAGCATGCCGCTGGCCGCCGGCTGCCGCGTGCGCGTGACCGGCCGCCACGGGCTGACGCTGACGGTCGCGCCGCTCTACGACGTGCCCGCGCCGGTCCATCCCCAGGGAGAACCTTCATGATCGGTTACACGTTCGGCTTCAGCAGCGTCCTCATCGTCTTCGTCGTGGTGCTCGTCGCATCGTCGATCCGCATCTTTCGCGAGTACGAACGCGGGGTCGTGTTCATGCTCGGCCGGTTCTGGAAAGTGAAGGGGCCGGGGCTCGTGCTGATCATCCCGATCGTCCAGCAGGTCGTGCGGATCGACCTGCGCACCGTCGTGTTCGACGTGCCCGCGCAGGACGTGATCACGCGCGACAACGTGTCGGTGAAGGTCAATGCGGTCGTGTATTTCCGCGTCGTCGATCCCGAAAAGGCCGTGATCCAGGTCGCGCGCTTCTTCGAGGCGACGAGCCAGCTCGCGCAGACGACGCTGCGCGCGGTACTCGGCAAGCACGAACTCGACGCGCTGCTCGCCGAGCGCGAGCAACTGAACGCGGACATCCAGAAGACGCTCGATGCGCAGACGGATGCGTGGGGGATCAAGGTGTCGACGGTCGAGATCAAGCACGTCGACCTGAACGAGACGATGATCCGCGCGATCGCGCGGCAGGCCGAAGCCGAGCGCGAGCGGCGCGCGAAGGTGATTCACGCGGAAGGCGAATTGCAGGCGTCGGAAAAGCTGCTGCAGGCCGCGCAGCGGCTCGCGCTGCAGCCGCAGGCGATGCAACTGCGCTACCTGCAGACGCTGACGACGATCGCGGCGGACAAGAACTCCACGATCGTGTTTCCGTTGCCGGTCGATCTGCTGGGGGCGTTGCTGGATCGGTTGGGCGCCGCGCGCGAGCGTTGAGACGCGCGTGTGCCGGGCCACATGACGCCGCGGCCGGTGCCGATGGGCGCGGGGGCCGACGCCCCGCCGCCCGGCGCCCCGCCCGCGTCAGGCCAGCAGCTTGCGCTCGGCCTTGCCGTACTTGATCGACTTCTCGTCCGGAATCATCAGGCCCGTGTGCTCGTCGCGGCCCTGCAGCAGGAAGCGTGCGTCCGGGTTGCCGATCTGTTCGGCCGCGAGCTTGCTGTCCGCGCCGATCTCGCCCTTCTTCATCCGGTTGACGATCACGCCGGCCGCGGTGTCCTTGAAATCGCGCAGCATCCACGCGTCGCCGTCGCTGTCGCCGAACACCAGCAGCGGGCCGTAGCCCTTCTTCGACGCGAGGACGTTGCGAATGCCCACCGTCTTGCCGGGCCCCCAGTTGAAATGCCAGCCGGCCGGATAGGTGCTCGTGTACTTGCCGTCCTGCATGTCGAGACGCAGGCCGATCACGTTCTCGGGCGGCACGCCGTAGCCGTAGTTCGGATTGCCGGCAAATACGCGCACGACGTCGTCGAGCGACGCGGTGCTCACGTACACGTCGATGCCGTTCGCGCGCAGCGTATGCATCACCGCGCGGATTTCCTCGTGAATGCGGATGCCGTGGAAATGCGTGTCCGCGACCACGCCGGCCTTGCCCGGCAGCGTCTTCGGGCTTTCGTAGCGGACCTTGCGCAGCGCGTCGCCGATACCGTAGTTGTTCGACGCTTCCGCCATCGCCTGCAGCTCGGCGGTCGTCATGTTCTTGTAGAAGTAGATGATCCACTTGTAGCCGACTTCGAGCGGATGCGTGTCGCAGATCGCGTCGTACATGAAGTACAGCTTCGCGCGAAAATCCTTGAACTGGTCGGTCTCGCGGATCTCGTCGAGGCTCTTGTCGCCGCCGAGGCCCTTGTAGTTCGCATGGAGCCAGCGGTAATCGGACTCGACGTCGGCGGCGAGGTCCTCCATCGTCACCGGCTTGCCGTCGAGCGTCGTGTAGTCCTTCATGAACGCGCCCTTCGGCACGTCCTTCCACATCACGCCGACGAATTCATCCGGCGTCAGCTTGTACTGCAGATGGTTGATCTGGTACATCAGCAACGCCTCTTCACAGTCGTTCATGATGCACGTGTTGTCCCAGTCGAACACCGCATACGGGCGGCGCTTTCCGTCGTAGTGCGCGCTCGCGACACCATGCCGGTCGAGTACCGCCTGCAGGCGCGCGGCGTTGAACGGCGACCAGCGGCCCGGGTCCAGCGCGTCCGGCGCGGCTACGCTCTTCGCGCCGGACGTGCCGGCCTTGAGCATCAGCGGCGTCGCGGCGGTCGCCGCGGCAAGGGTGTTCATGAACCGGCGGCGCTGCATGGTCTCTCTCCGTGGAAATGTCGAATCGGCTTCGGTCGCCCCGCGCGACGCGCGACACACCGGCCCCGCGAAGCCGCAAAGGCTTCGAATCCGGGCGCATGATGTGACGAAATTATTTCGGCAATTTGACAGCGTCGCACCACGACACGACGGAGAGTTGATCCGGCGCGACATCCCGGGCCCGTGCGGCGCTCCCCGGCCGGCCCCCGCCGCTCGAGACGCGTGCGCAGCGATGGACATCCGGCCCCCACCGCCGGAAACCTAGAGCAACCCCTCCATTTCGACCCTTCATTAGGAGAAGCCCTCATCTCCGGGCGCTGGCGCGCGACGTCGAATCGGCTATTATCGTTACATCACACAATGGCACATTAAATGCTGACTGAATAATCCGCCTCCGAATCACCGGCGGAAGCGTTCCGGATCAGCGCCCAGCCTTGCACAAGGACCCGCATCGCGCCGACACGCAAACGCGGGCCGACACATGGAGACGCATCATGACCGCCCACCATCCGCTGCCGGAAGTCCACCTCGACGAGCTGCCGCAATTCCGCGCGGTCCGGCAACTGGCCTACCGCTGCGTCGAGACCGTCGGCGCGATGCTCTACCCCGGCATCACCGAGAAGGAAGCCGCGCGCCTGCTGACCGAATGGCTGCAGGATCACGGCGTGCACGACTGGCTGCACAAGCCGTTCGCGTGGTTCGGCGACCGCACCGCATTCGACGGCTTCTCGGGCCTCAAGCACATGGGCGGCTTCAATCTCGCGTTCTTCCCGAGCAACCGTCAGCTCGAAACCGACATGCCGGTGATCCTCGACGTCGCGCCCGTGCTCGACGGCATCGTCGCCGATGTCGGCTATGCGCACTGCGTCGGCCGCAACCCGATCCTCGAGCAGTTGCAGGACGACCTGATGGACCATCGCGACATGATCGTGCGGCTCGTGAAGGCGCGCCGGTCGATGGCGGAGGTCGCGCAGGAAGTCGACGCGCTGTGCCGCCGCCAGGGCGTCGACCCGCGCCACAAGGCCTATCCGTTCAAGGTGCTCGCGCATCGTGTCGCGAAGATCCACAAGCTGTCGAAGCCGCGCTTCGTCGCGCGCTTCGGGCTGAACGCGACGCGCAACCTGCTGCTCGACCAGGGCCGCGCGGCGAAGCAGCAGGGCTGGTCGCCGCTGTGGTCGATCGACCGCCGCTCCGAGCATGCGCCGGTGCCGGGCCTGTGGGCCGTCGAGCCGCATCTCGGCTTCGCGGGCGTCGGCGCGAAATTCGAGGAACTGCTCGTGATCACCGACGACGACGCGTACTGGCTCGACGACGACCTGCCGCACGTGCGCCGCTGGCAGCGCCGCCAGGCCGAGCGCGCGCAGGCGGCGGCGGACGTGCCGGCCGCCGCTTGACACGCACGTCACGCGCCCTCCTCCCGACTCCCTGAACGACGGACTCACGATGCAGCCTCTTTCCGACGAAGCGCCGCTGGCCCTGTTCGAATCGGTTCACAGCGAAACGGCGGTCGCCTCCGGCGACCTGACGCTCGCGGTGCGCACCTGGGGCGACCCGGCCCGCTCGCCGGTCGTGCTGGTGCACGGCTATCCCGACGACAGCAGCGTCTGGCGGCACGTCGCGCCGCTGCTTGCGCGCAAACACTACGTGATCGCGTACGACGTGCGCGGCGCGGGCCTGTCCGGCGTGCCGACGCGCACGGCCGACTACCATCTCGCGAAGCTGACCGACGATTTCGTCGCGGTGATCGACGCGCTCTGCCCCGGCCGCGCGGTGCACCTGATCGCGCACGACTGGGGGTCGATCCAGGGCTGGGAATTCGTCACCGATCCGCGCCTGGCCGGCCGTATCGCGTCATATACGTCGTGCTCGGGCCCGTGCCTCGACCACGTCGGGTTCTGGCTGCGCGAACGCGTGCTGCACCCGACGCCCGCGTCGCTGGCCAGGCTCGGCGGCCAGCTCGTGCGCTCGTGGTACGTCTACCTGTTCCACCTGCCGCTCCTCCCCGAACTCGGCTGGCGGCTGTGGCTCGGCCGCGCGTGGCCGGGCCTGCTGCGCCGGATCGAGAAAACGCCCGCCACGCCGCGCCCGACGCAGGCCGACGACGGCGCGCGCGGCGTGCGCCTCTACCGTGCGAACTTCATCCGCTGCCTGTTCGCGCCGCGCGAACGCTATGCGCATGCGCCGGTGCAGACGATCGTGCCGCTCGGCGACAAGTACGTGAGCCCCGCGCTGTCCGAGAACCTGTCGCGCTGGGTGCCGCGGTACTACCGCCGCGAAGTCGCGGCCGGCCACTGGCTGCCGCTCGCCGATCCCGCGCGCTTCGCGGATCTCGCCGGTCAATTGATCGATGCAGTCGAATCCGGCGACGAACCACCCGCGCTCGCGAACGCGCGCCGCCGCGCGACCAGCGGGCGCTTCAGCGGCAAGGTCGCGGTCGTCACCGGCGCGGGCAGCGGCATCGGCCGCTGCGCGGCGCAGGCCTTCGCACGCGAAGGCGCGACGGTCGTCGCATGCGACATCGATCTCGCGAGCGCCGAGCGCACCGCGCTGCTCATCGGGCTGACCGGTGCGCACGCGCATGCGAAACGCGTCGACGTCGGGTCCGCCGACGAAATGGAAGCGCTCGCGACCTGGGTCGGCAGCGAACTCGGCGGCGCGGACGTCGTGATCAACAACGCGGGCATCGGCATGGCCGGCGGCATCCTCGACACGAGCACGCGGCACTGGGAGCGCATCCTGCACGTGAACCTGTGGGGCGTGATCCACGGCTCGCGGCTGTTCGCGCAGCAGATGGCCGCGCGCGGCGCCGGCGGGCACATCGTCAACACCGCGTCGGCCGCCGCGTTCGGGCCGTCGCGCGACCTGCCCGCGTATGCGACGACGAAGGCCGCGGTGCTGATGCTCAGCGAATGCATGCGCGCGGAACTCGCCGGGAAAGGCATCGGCGTGACGGCCGTGTGCCCCGGTTTCGCGGAAACCGGAATCATGGCGTCGACGCACTACGCGGGCGCGAGCGCCCAGGACGAAGCGCGGCTGCGCAAGCGCGCGACCAGGCTGTACCAGATGCGCGGCCTGAAACCCGAAACCGTCGCGCAGGCGATGATCGACGGCGTGCTGCGCAACCGCCCCGTCGTCGCGGTCGGCGGCGAAGCGCACGCGATGCGCTTCGTCGGCCGCTTCATGCCGTGGCTGGGCCGGATGATCGCCCGCGTCAGCATGGCATCGCATTGACGGCGCACGACGCCGCACAGGGAGACGACATGAACGATACCGCCGACTACCACAAGATCAGGGCCCGGCACGTGAAGTTCGACTTCAGCGACACGCCGGTCACCTGGGTGCCGAACGATCCGGGCAGCACGCACATCATCAACACGCTGAACCTGCTGTTCCCGGAGGGCGAGCTGTGGTTCTGCCGCGTCTACAACAAGGCGCTGCCGTTGATCGCCGATGCGCGACTGCGCGACGAAGCCGAAGGCTTCCTGCGCCAGGAAGCCGTGCACTCGCGCTCGCACGGCGGCGTGCTGAAGCACTACTACGACCGTCACGGCATCGACACGAAGCCGTTCACGCAAAAGCTCAACCGGTTGTTCACACGCGTGCTCGGCGAACGGCCGCTCGGGCTGAAGATCGGCCATACGCGCTTCTGGCTGCGGCAGCAACTGGCCGTGATCGCGTCGCTCGAGCATTTCTTCGGCTATCTCGGCAACTGGGTGCTCAACGCGCACGGCCTCGACGAAGGCCGTGCGGACCCGACGATGGTCGACCTGCTGCGCTGGCATGGCGCCGAGGAAGTCGAGCACCGCACCGTCGCGTTCGACATCTACCGGCACCTGGGCGGCACCTATCCGGAGCGCTGCGTGCACATGGCGTTGGTGATCCTGCTGCTGCTCCACTACATCACGACCGGCGCGAAGTTCATGTACCGGCGCGATCCGGACGCCGGCCGCTACCCGGGCTTCGTGCTCGCGTGGTGGCGGGGTTCGCGGCGCGGGCACCTGCCGTCGTTCTGGAAGGTGATCGGCGCGGCGCTGCGCTATTTCAAGCCGGGCTATACGCCGCATCACGAAGGCTCGACCGAGCAGGCGCTCGCCTACCTCGCCCGCTCGCCGGCCGCGCAGGCGGCCGCGCACGGCGGCAACTGGGGCACGACGAAAGGCACGTGACCGGGTTGCCGGCCGGTTCGGCGGGCGGCGCCCGCCGAAATGCGTACAATCGCGGCTTCAATTTCCCGGAGGTGCCGCGATGGCCATGAAGAAAACCGATCTCGAAAAGAACAAGGCGCTCAAGCTGACGCACGCGATGAAACAGTCGAGCTCCGCGCGTTTCGGCAAGGGCGCCGAAGAAGCGGCCAAGCTGGACCGCCGCGCGCAGCGCAAGCTCGACCAGGAACAGGGCCTCGTGCCGTTCGCGTGCAAGCTCAACGCGGAGCTGGTCGAACAACTGAAGGCACGCGCGGCCACGCACCCGGAAGGGATGACGGGCCTGCTGTCCGAGCTGCTCGTGAACGGTCTCGCGCAACGCGACGCGTAATTGCGACGTATCTCGAAATTTCCGTTGACAGGGCTGCGCGGCCACGACACACTCGTTCGCATGCCTATGCTCAAGCCCATCGCCATCGCGCATCAAAAACGAGTGAACGCCCATACGTGGCGATCGCCGGAGGCGCTTGTGCATTAGCATCGAGATTTCAGTCATGCATGTCACGAGGCCTCGCCGGAACCGGATGAGGCCTTTTTGTTTTGGTGCGCGTCATCCCGCCCGGCTCAACGATGGAGATGACGATGGACCAAGCAAGCCGGCTGGTTGTTTGCCCCGATCGGTGCCGCACCGATACGATCTCGTTGCCGAGAGTCGAGTTGCATTTCACGGTCGCGCCGCGCAAGACGCTGACGTGGCGCGCGCAGCACGACGCCGAGATCCGCGTGCATGATGCGACGCTGTGGATCACGCGGCTCGGCAGCGTCGACGATTACTGGATCCGCTCCGGCGACGTGCTGCGCGTGCAACGCGGCGAACGCGTGTGGCTCGGCGCCGACGGCGACCAACCGGCGCAGGCGTCGATCACGACCGCGTACGTGCGGCGCGGCGAACGCGTCAGGCGCGCGCTCGCGCAAGTGCAACGTTTGCTCGTGAAGGTATGGAGAAGGAGCGGATGAGCGGCGCGCCGTTACACGCGCGATACGCGGAACGGCCGCGACCGAAAACGGGCGCACCCGCGGCGCAATGCGCCGCGGGTGCGCATCGAAGAACGCGGCACGCCGGTGCGTGCCGCGAGCGATCGCGCGCCATGCGCAACGAGAGGATGCTGCAGGTGCATCAGGTGCTGGCGGCGAGACGCGGGCCCGTGCTTCGTGGAGTGGAATCGAGGTCGGGGCGTTGCGCAGCCTGAGAGGTCACCCACGGATCGATGCCCTGCTTCTGCACCTCTTCGAGGAATGACACACGTGTGCGCCAGTAATCCGCCTGTAATTTCGCATCGATGACGCGCTGTTCGGCTGCGAACAGTTCCATGCGCGCCGTCACGAGCATCGACGCGGCGGTTTTTTCCGGCGTGGGGGCGTGTCGCATCGCCCAACGGCTGATCCAGTTCAACATGCTGACCTCCGTGATTACGGACGAACCCGCATCGGGCAATCGCAATCGGCCGTGCCTGACCGGCCGTGCCTAACCGGCCATGGCTGCCCGAACGCGCAACGGCCTTGACCGCCATTCACCGCCTGGCCTGCACGGACTGCGACTCCCCCGCGTCGGCAATGATCGGCCGGCGTGTGTATGAGCGGTGTATCTATCCTAGAAAGACTTGCCGGTTTACGCGATGGGGTCTTGCATTCTTTTACACAGAAACCACAGTCGCCCCCGCATCGCGAAATGACAGTTGCGGACGGGACGGCTTCGGCGCACGATAACCCGATCCCTGCCGCCGCCTGGACAGACGAATGGCCGCCGCACGCGGTTGCCTGGTCCTGTGTCCGCACCGGCGGCACACGTGCGTTCGTACGAGCGCGCCGCCTGCACCGCATTCGTGCAGCATGCGGGCGCTGCGTTTCAGTCGCATGTCGTCGTGTACCGGCCGCGCGCGACGCCGCCGGCATGCCGTTGCGCACGCATCGGCCGGTTTCGCCCGCCTGCGGGGCGCCCCTTCCGTTCGTTTCCTTCGTTCCCGCCGTTTCGGCCATTTCCGCCGGCCGGTGCCGCATGAACCGGTAAAATGCGCGCCTTCGTCGCGCGGGCGGGCTGCCGGACCGTTTGCGCGCAGGCAACCGATCGTGCCCTCCAACTATATCGTCCGAGCTATCCACGCTATTACAATCCGCCGATAGCCGGACAATAGTGGCTGGTTACAGTTAGCCGGCCGCGCTGCCTGTACAACAATTCGGCACAACAATCAACACGACAACCCGACCGGAGAAACGCCTTCATGGAATCCATCAAGCGGTATTTCGGCTTCGCTGAAGCCGGCACCGATTTCCGCACCGAAATACTCGCGGGCGTCACCACGTTCCTGACGATGGCCTACATCATCTTCGTCAACCCCGCGATCCTCGGCGACGCCGGCATGCCGAAGGAATCCGTGTTCGTCGCGACCTGCCTCGTCGCGGCGCTGGCGTCGATCATCATGGGGCTGTACGCGAACTACCCGATCGCCTGCGCGCCCGGCATGGGCCTGAACGCATATTTCGCGTACACGGTCGTCAAGGGAATGGGCTTCACGTGGCAAGCCGCGCTCGGCGCGGTGTTCATCTCCGGCTGCCTGTTTCTGCTCGTCACGCTGTTCCGCGTGCGCGAGGCGATCGTCAACGGCATTCCGAAATCGCTGCGGATTTCCATTACCGCCGGCATCGGCCTGTTCCTCGGCATCATCTCGCTGAAGACGTCGGGCGTGATCGTCGGCAACCCGGCCACGCTCGTCACGCTCGGCGATCTGCACAAGCACGAGACGATCCTCGCGATCGTCGGCTTCTTCGCGATCGTCACGCTCGACCATCTGCGCGTGCGCGGCGCGATCCTGATCGGCATCATCGGCGTGACGATCCTGTCGTTCTTCTTCGCCGGCAACCAGTTCCACGGCGTGTTCTCGGCGCCGCCGTCGATCGACGCGACGCTGTTCAAGCTCGACATCGGCGCCGCGCTGTCGACCGGCATCATCAACGTGATCCTCGTGTTCTTCCTCGTCGAGCTGTTCGACGCGACGGGCACGCTGATGGGCGTCGCGAATCGCGCGGGCCTGCTCGTCGAAGGCAAGATGAACCGCCTGAACAAGGCGCTGCTCGCCGACAGCACGGCGATCGTCGCGGGCTCGGTGCTCGGCACGTCGTCGACCACCGCGTACATCGAAAGCGCATCGGGCGTGCAGGCCGGCGGCCGCACCGGCGTGACGGCCATCACCGTCGCGGTGCTGTTCCTCGCGTGCCTGTTCATCGCGCCGCTCGCCGGCGTCGTGCCGGGCTACGCAACCGCACCGGCACTGCTCTACGTGTCGTGCCTGATGCTGCGCGAGATGGTCGAGGTGCCGTGGGACGATGCGACGGAAGCCGTGCCGGCCGCGCTGACCGCGCTGCTGATGCCGTTCACGTACTCGATCGCGAACGGCGTCGCGTTCGGCTTCATCGCGTACGGCGGCCTCAAGCTGCTGACGGGCCAGGCGCGCACGGTCAAGCCGATCGTGTGGATCATCGCGGCCGTGTTCCTGTTCCGCTTCTTCTATCTCGGCAGCGAGTAAGCGCGGAACGCACACCGGCGCGACGCACGATGAAAACGCCACCTTCGGGTGGCGTTTTCGTTTTCGCACGATTGCTCTGCGATCCTCATGAATCGACGTGCACGAGCGCGCCGACGCTCGGGCAATCCCGCACGGCCCGCATACGAAAATGCCGCGCGGCCCCGCCGAACGGCATTGCGTGAAGACAATGTCCTCGCGTGCGCCGCGCTCGAGCGCATGCGCCGCCGGACGGGCGTCGTGTCGTCAGCGCCAGTTGGCCTCGTAGAAACGCACGTAGCCGCTGCGCAGCGTCACGCATTGCGCACGCGTTTCCGACAGCAGGCGCCGTGCGGCCGCCTCGATGCGCTCACGGTGCTGATCGAATGCGCCGACCATGTCCTCGAAGCGCGGCGATGCCGCGCCGAAGTGGTCTTCCAGCGCCTCGGCGGTGATCTGGCACTGGACGCGCTCGCCATTGACCAGTGCCGTGAACCCCAGCATCAGGTCACGCCCCGAATACTCCGGCTTCTCGTTCGTGAAATGGATCTGCATGGGCGCCGCCTCGACCGGTAGAAAACGAATGACCGCGTCCGTCGTCCGCTACCGGCCGGACGAAATGCACGCGGGCTCGCCGGCGGAGGCCCCGGCCGCGGAGTGTGGCGCGGTCGATGCATGCCGGTTGAATTCCACTTTAGACGGTTTCGCGCCAGAGACAACAATTTCGGTGTGCGTCGTTCCGACGCGCATTTCGTCTGATCTGCGCGGCATCCGGCACTGTTTCGCCAACGGACGTCAGTGCGGATCGGTCGGCCAGACGTTGAGCGCGATCGCGGCGGTCGTGACGCCCACCGCAATCGCGGCCGCCCCGTATCTCACCGCATCGGTCAGATCGAACAGCAACCCGTGGATCGCCACGGCAATGCCGCCCAGCATGATGAAAGTGGCGATGGCCGCCAGCACGACTCTCAGTTCCGCCCGAACCATGATGCGTCTCCCGAACGGATGCATGTCGCGTCGCATGCATGTTGCACCGCGGAACACGGCGCGCGCGTGCTCCATTTCCATCATTGCAGGCGGGCGCTTAAAAGCAAGGGGATTTTGTTGGCAGTCGCGCATCGCACGTGGCGCTTGTATGATGATGCGTACCCGGACGGACGGCTGGCGCGCCGAATGGTGCGCCGCGAGCGGAGCCGCACTCCGCCGCCGATGCCGATCCGGTTGCCCCGGCGGCCCCGGGAACAGGAGACAAACCATGCCGCAACCCTTCGTGCTGCCCGCCACCGCGGGGCGTACCGACCTGCTCGCGCAGGCGCATGCGCGTTCGACCGCGGTCGGCCTGCGCGCGCACGAACGCCCCGATTTCTCGCCGCTGTCGCGCGTCGCGCTGCGCGAACTGCTCGACACGAATCACACGCTGTTCTCGCACGCGCGACCGGTGATGGAGGACCTCCACGCGCAGATCGCCGATACGCAAAGCCTCGTGCTGCTGACCGACGCCGACGGCGTGATCCTGCACAGCATCGGCGACGCGGACTTCATCGAGAAAGCGAACCGCGTCGCGCTGTGCAACGGCGTGTCGTGGGCCGAAGGCGCGCGCGGCACCAACGCGATCGGCACCGCGCTCGCGTCCGGCCAGGCCGTCGTCGTGCACGGTTCCGAACATTTCCTGCGCGCGAACCATATCCTCACCTGCGCCTGTGCGCCGATCGTCGACCCGTTCGGCCGCACGCTCGGCACGCTCGACGTGAGCGGCGACCCGCGTGGCTCCAGCCCGCATACGCTCGCGCTCGTGCGGATGTCGGCGCAACTGATCGAGAACCACCTGTTCGCGAACCAGTGCGGCGAAGCGCTGCGGCTGCGCTTTCACGCACACGAGGATTGCGTCGATTCGCTGTTCGCAGGGCTCGTCGCATTCGGCGCCGACGGCAGGCTGATCGCCGCGAACCGCAGCGCCCAGTTTCAGCTCGGCGCGTCGTTCGACACCCTGCAGCACCAGGCGAGCGACGCACTGTTCAGCATGCGCTTCGGCGAGCTCGCGCGGCAGGCCGCCCGCGCGCCGGGCGCCACGTTCCGCCTCACGCTGTCGACCGGCGTGCGCGTGCTCGCGCGCTGCGAATTCCCGGAAGCGCAGAAAACGACCGTCGCCGTCACGCCGACCGCGCCGGCCGCACGCATGCGCGCACCGGACCCCGATGCGATCACGTTCGCGACGCTCGACACCGGCGACGCGCGCATGGCCGCCGTGCTCGAACGCGTCGCGAAGATCCGCGGGCGCGACCTCCCGCTGCTGATCCTCGGCCAGACCGGCACCGGCAAGGAATGGCTCGCCCGCGCGCTGCATCAGGCGTCGCCGCGCGCGGACGGCCCGTTCGTCGCGGTCAACTGCGCGGCGCTGCCCGATTCGCTGATCGAGGCCGAGCTGTTCGGCTATGAAGATGGCGCGTTCACCGGCGCACGCAAGCGCGGCAGCCCCGGCAAGATCGCACAGGCCGACGGCGGCACGCTGTTTCTCGACGAGATCGGCGACATGCCGCTCGCGCAGCAGGTGCGGCTGATGCGCGTGCTGCAGGAGCGCGCGGTGATGCCGCTCGGCGGCGCACGCGCGGTGCCGGTCGACGTGCGCGTGGTGTGCGCGACCCATCGCGACCTGCGCGCGATGATCGCGGAGGGCACGTTCCGCGAGGATCTGTTCTACCGGATCAACGGGCTCGCGGTCACGCTGCCGGCGCTCGCGACGCGCACGGACCTGCCCGCGCTCGTCGAACGGATTCTCGCGCGGCTCGCGCGCAGCGAGCCGATGCCGCGCCGCCTCGCGGCCGACGTGCTCGACGCGTTCGCGCGCCACCGCTGGCCCGGCAACCTGCGGCAGATGACCAACGTGCTGCGCACGGCCGGCATGCTCGCCGAAGACGAAGCGGAAATCACGCTCGCGCATTTGCCCGACGATTTCTGGCTCGACTGCGACGATGCGCCGGCTGCGCCGGCGGCAGCCGCATCGGTCCCGCCGGCGGGCAGGCGCGAAGGCACGACGCTGCAGAGCCATCAGGCCGCGATGATCGACGCGGTGCTCGCACGCCATGGCGGCAACGTATCGGCGGCCGCGCGCGAGCTCGGCCTCGCGCGCAATACCGTGTACCGGTATCTGCGGCGGCACTGACACCCGCGGCGGGCGGCCGTCGGCCGCCGGCGGGTTCGGGTATGCTTGGCGCGATGCCGCCGAACCGCCCGCTTCATTCATGACCGATCCAGATCACCCGCCCCTCGTGCGCGTCGACCCGCTCGGCGCAACCTTCGACGCGCCCGATTCGCTGACCGTGCTCGAAGCCGCCGCGTTCGCGCGCGTGTCGCTGCCGCGCTCGTGCCGCAACGGCACGTGCCGAAGCTGCCTTTGCCGGATCGTCAGCGGCAGCGTACGCTATACGATCGAATGGCCGGGGCTCTCCCGCGAGGAAAAGGCCGACGGCTATACGCTGCCGTGCGTGGCCGTCGCGACGTCGGATCTCGTGCTCGACGTGCCCGACGCGGTCATGCTCGACTAGACGCGGCGTGCGCCCGCGCACGTCGTCCTGCAACGCTCGATCCTGCATGGAGAACGTGATGGCCCAGCCAACCGATCGCATCGAAAAACAGACGCTGCTCGCCGCACCGCCCGACCGCGTCTGGGCGGCCGTCAGCGATTCCGACGAATTCGGCCAGTGGTTCGGTGTCGCGTTCGACGGCCCGTTCGAGGCCGGCCAGCCGCTGTTCGGCCGCATCACGCCGACCCGCGTCGACGACGACGTCGCCAAGGCGCAGGAGCCCTACGCTGGCACCGTGTTCGAAATCGTCGTCGATCGTATCGAGCCAAAACGACTGTTCTCGTTTCGCTGGCATCCGTTCGCGATCGATCCGAATGTCGATTACGCGTCCGAGCCGATGACGCTCGTCACGTTCACGCTCGCGGCGCAAGCCGGCGGTACGCTGCTCACGGTCACCGAAACAGGCTTCGACCAGTTGATCGAAGCGCGTCGCGCGACGGCGCGCGACATGAACGACCAGGGCTGGGCCGCGCAGATGACGCTGATCGCGAAGTATCTGGCGAAGCACGCGTAGCGCGCCGCGATGCCGCACGCGCCGACCGACTCGCGAATCGACGTGCGTGGCATAATCGGCTCCATCGTCGTCCACCCGCCGCCGCGCATCGCATGCTGAGTCGTCGTCTCCGGAAGATCGGCAGTCTGATCGGGATGCTCGCCATCCTGATGACGGCGCTCGCGCCGACGATCTCGCAGGCGCTGACCACGCAAGGGCGCGTCGACGCACTGCTGGCCGGCTACTGTTCGGCCGCGCCGGCCGCTGGTGACCGCTCCGCCGACGCGTCGACGAAAAATCTGCAGGCCCATCTCCAAGCATGCGGCTACTGCAGCCTGCTTGCCCATACGCCCGCGCTGCCCGCGCCCGAGTTGACGTTCGCGGCCCACGTGCACGCGATCGAGCATCGCGCGGCAACCCGCTTCGAAAGCCTGCGCCGCGCGCTGCCGCTCACGGCCGCGCAACCGCGCGCTCCGCCGTTCCCGTCCTGATCCGTCGTCATTGCGCGTGATGCCGCAGCGCATCGCGCAGCCCGCGCACGCCGCCTGCGTGCGCGACATGTCACGTTTCGAAGGACGATCATCATGTGTCACCCTGCTGCGCGCGGCGTCGTGCCGGGCGCATGGTTGGCCGTCTGTGGCCCGGATGGCCGCGCCTGCATTCGCGCGCATGCGAATGTCCGGCCGCGCACGTCCGTACCGACCGCCACCGGCCGCGATGCCGCGCGCGCAGCCGTCCGTCGAATCCGTCTGTTCCATCCGATTCGTCACTCGCTCATCCACCCATGAAAACCGCCACTTTCGCTCGCGGCGCACTCGCCGCGCTCGGCTTCGTCATCATCCACGCCGCCCATGCGCATGCGCTTCCGAAAACGCAGGACCCGGCCCCCGACGCCACGCTGTCGAGCGCGCCGCACGCGGTCACGATCGATTTTGGCGAGACGCTCGAGCCGGCGTTCAGCTCGATCGCCGTGACCGACAGCCACGGGCAGTCGGTCGTCGACGGGAAGTCGGCCGTCGATGGCGGCAACCGGAAGCGGATGCGCGTCGCGCTGACGAGCCTGAAGCCCGGCACCTACACCGTCGCGTGGATCGCGGTGGCCAGCGACGGCCATCGCACGCACGGCCGCTACGCATTCACGCTGAAGTAACGCATGTCACCCACGCGATGCGCGTCGGCGCTCGATGCCGGGCGCATTCGCATCGATGCCCTCGGCATCGCACCCGACAAGGAGAACACACGATGAAACACTCGATTCCGACCGGCCTGCTCGCGGCGCTGGCGCTGCACGCGTCCGCCACGTTCGCCGCGCCGGCCATCCAGGCCGACGCCTGCTGGATCCGCACGATGCCGGCGACCGTACCGTCCTCCGGCTACTTCACGCTGAAGAACGACGGCGACGCGCCCGCGACGCTGACCGGTATCGACACGCCCGCATACGGGATGGCGATGGTGCATGAAACGCGGACGAGCGGCAGCACCGCGAAGATGGTTCACGTCGACTCGGTGGTCGTACCCGCGCACGGCACGCTGACGTTCAAGCCGAAGAGCTATCACGTGATGCTGGAGGAGCCGCGCCAGGCCGTCGCGCCTGGCGCGAAGGTGCCGGTCCGGCTGCATTTCGCGGACGGCTCGACCGTGTCCGTGACCTGCGACGCGAAGGCGCCGACCTACGCCGGCCAGTAACGCCGCCGGCTCACGACGGAAGGAGATGCTGATGAAAAACCGCTTGCCGCTGGCCGACCTGATCGTCCGCTACCGGACGCCGCTGAATGTCGCGGTACTGATCGCCTGTGGGTCATGGGCCGCGTGGATCGCGTGGATGACGCGGCCTGCCGCCATCGATACGCCACCGCCGATTCCCGCGTACTGCATGCGCGACGCGCGCTGACGCGCGGCGCGGCACGCGTAAGCCGGCGCCCTCCGTCAGCGCATCCGAGCGGCCAGCGCGGCCGTGATCTCGTCGAACGACGGCCGCGCATCGACGTCCTCGTTCACGCACGCCGCCGCCAGCGCGTCGAGCGCGCCGGTGCGCGATTCGCAGCGTTCGAGCAATTCGCCGAGCAGATAGCCGAACGCGCGCACTTCGAGCCGCTCGAACCTTGCGCCGCGCGTGCGCTCGTTCACGTCGTACAGCGAAGCCGCCCCGAAATCCCCGAGCAGCGCGCCGCCCGCGCCGTCGTGCAGGATGTTGTGCGCATACAAGTCGCCATGCATGATGCCGCGCGCGTGCAGATGGCCGGCCGCCGACGCGATGCCGTGCGCGATCCGCAACGCTTGCGCCGGATCGAATGTCGCATCGGCGGCATAGACGTCGCGCGTGCACGACGCGAAGCTCGGCGGCCCGGCGAGGTTCGTCAGCGCAGGATCGACCCGCTCCATCACGAGGCCGTGCGTGCCGTCCGGATGCCCGCGCACCTTGCCGATCACCGGAATCAGGTTCGGGTGGCGGCCGGCATGCAGGCACGCGGCCATTTCGCAATCGGGCAGGCCGTCGCTCGTCACCGCACCCTTGAACAGCTTCACCGCGACCGTCCGCGGCGGATGGCCGTCCGCACGCCATTGCGCGCGGTAAATGACACCCGACGCGCCCTCGCCCAGTTTCTGTTCGCACGACAGCGCGGCCCAGTCGATCTCCGCGACGTCCGGCCCGGCGGACGCCGCGGCCTCCGGCGCCGCGCCGAACGGATTGCCGGCCACCGCAAGCCATGCGAGACGCGGCAGGCGCGGCAGCCAGTCGGGCAACGCATCGAGCCGGTTCGCCGACAGGCGCACCAGCTCCAGCGCGCGGCAGGCGGCCATTTCCACGGGTAGCGCACGCAACTGGTTGCCGGCCAGCATGAGCTTCTGCAAGCGCGCACAGTCGCCGATATCGGCCGGCAGTTCGTCGATCGCGTTGTCGGTCAGGATCAGCCAGCGCAGCGCACGCGGCAGCGCGCCGCGCGGCACGGTGCGGATCCGGTTCGCCTTGAAGCCGATCATGTCGAGCTGGTCGCACGCGCCGAGCACGTCGGGGAACGCGGTAAAGCGGTTGCCCGACGCGAACAGGATGCGCAGCCGATGCAGCCGCGGCAGGTCGTCCGGCAGCGCGGACAGCGCATTGCCGGTCAGGTCGAGCACTTCGAGCGTATCGGCCAGATCGAAGATCTCGCGCGGAAATTCGGTCAGTCCGCACGCGAGCTTCAGTTGCCGCGCGCCCGACAGTTGTCCGGCCTGCAGTTGTTCGAGGGTGTGGGTCACGGGGAGAAAAACGGGTGGCGGTTGCGGGGACCCGTCGGGTCGATCGGACGAATTCTACCGGGATCGATCGGGCGCCCGTACACGACCTCGTCATACCCCCTTCACAAACGCGCGATGTGACGTTAGAATTGCGCCCCTTGCAGTGCCGACGTGGTGAAATTGGTAGACACGCTATCTTGAGGGGGTAGTGGCGAAAGCTGTGCGAGTTCGAGTCTCGCCGTCGGCACCAGATGCGTTTTCCTCGCATTCCCGCATTTCCGAAACCCGCGACAGCACTTGGCTTCGCGGGTTTTTTGTTGCCCGCTACGCGAGCAGCAGAAAATTCCGCACCACCGCGGAGGGCTCGTCGCAGCGCGACGCAATGGCGAGCCTCGCGCGAAACCGGTTGCCCGCGAACGGCCGGTATACGACCCCGGGCACCTGCACCTGCGTAATCGCCTTCGGCACGACCGACACGCCGAGGCCAGCCGCCACCAGCGTCACCGCGGACGCGATCTGCGGCGCCGGTTGCCCCATGCGCGGCTCGAACCCGGCAGCCTTGCACGCCGCGACGATATCGTCGAACAGCGCGGCGCCGGCCGCGCGCGGCACCTGCACGAACGACTCGTCGGCGAGTTCCGCCAGTTCGATGCGCCGCCGCTGCGCCAGCCGGTGCGCGACGGGCAGCGCGACGAACATCGGCTCCTCGTCCCAATCGGATACCCGCAGCGTCGCGGCGACACGGCGCTCCGGCCGCACGATCGCGACGTCGAGGCGCCCGGCCTCCAGCGCCTCCAGCAGCACGCCCGACGTCGCTTCCTGCAACGTCAGTTCCGCATCCGGAAACGCCTCGCGAAAGCGGCGAATCAGATCCGACACTTTCGGATTGAACGCGGCCGTCCCGGTGAAGCCGACGCGCAGATGGCCGGTTTCCCCGCGCGCGGCGCGCCGGGCCGCCCGTGCCGCGCGTTCGGCATCGTCGAGCACGCGCCGCGCCTCTTCCGCGAAAACTTCGCCCGCCAGCGTCAGCTCGGCGCCGCGCGCGGTGCGTTTGAACAGTTCCACGCCGAGCTCGTTCTCGAGCGCCTTGATCTGCTGGCTCAACGGCGGCTGGCCGATGCCGAGCGCTTCGGCGGCCTTCGTGAAATTCGACGCGGCCGCGACGGCCAGAAAGTAGCGCAGATGCCGGAGTTCCATGCGTGACGTGACCTCGCGATGAGTCGGGCTGGCCGGTCAGCCAGTGTTAAAACATATTGCTGCGGTTCATTTCATATATTGGACATATATATGACCGTGCGCAAGAATTCGTGTATTCCGTCGCACATCGAGTGCCCTCATGTCCTCCGCTTCGATTTCCCGCTCCATGCCCGGCACGCAGAACACCACGCCCGATGCGCTGCCGGCCGGCGTGTCCCCGCGCTCGGCCGCGTACAAGCGCATCGCGTTCGCGCTGTTCCTCGCCGGCTTTGCCACCTTCTCGCTGCTGTACTGCGTGCAGCCGCTGCTTCCCGCGTTCGCCCGCGAATTCAACGTCGGCGCGGCGTCGAGTTCGCTGTCGCTGTCGCTGTCTACCGGAATGCTCGCGGTGTCGATCCTGTGCGCGGGCGCGCTGTCCGAACGGGTCGGGCGGCGCGGGCTGATGTTCGCGTCGATGACGCTGGCCGCGCTGTTCAACCTGCTCGCCGCGTGGTCGCCAAGCTGGCACCTGCTGCTGCTCTGCCGTGCGCTCGAAGGCTTCGCGCTCGGCGGCGTGCCGGCGGTGGCGATGGCCTATCTCGCGGAAGAAATCGCCGCCGACGGGCTCGGCCTGTCGATGGGGCTCTATGTCGGCGGCACCGCGTTCGGCGGCATGATCGGACGGATCGGGATGAGCGCGCTCGAGGAGCACTTCTCGTGGCGCACGGCGATGCTGTCGATCGGCGTCGTCGATCTGCTCGCGGCGCTCGCATTCGTGATGCTGCTGCCGGCGTCGCGACGCTTCGTGAAGCGCACCGACCTGACGCTGCGTCACCACCTGCGGCTGTGGCACGCGCAATTGCGCCACGCACGCCTGCCGTTCGTGTTCTCGATCGGCTTCCTCGTGATGGGCGCGTTCGTGACGATCTACAACTACGCCGGATTCCGGCTCATGGCCGCGCCGTTCAACCTGAGCCCGACCGCGTGCGGGCTGATCTTCGGCGCGTACCTGTTCGGCATGGTGTCGTCATCGAGCGCCGGCGCGCTCGCCGATCGCCTCGGGCGCGCGCCGGTGCTGGCGAGCGGCATCGTCGTGTTCGCGGCGGGCCTCGCGCTGACGCTGTCGCATTCGCTCGTCGCGATCGTCGTCGGCATCGTGCTCGTGACGATCGGCTTCTTCGTCGCCCATTCGGTGGCGAGCGGCTGGGTCGGCGCGCTCGCGGGCGCCGCGAAGGGGCATGCGGCTTCGCTGTATCTGCTCGCCTACTATGTCGGGTCGAGCGTGCTCGGCTCGGTCGGCGGCGCGTTCTGGCAACACGGCGCGTGGGCGGGTGTCGCCGCGTATGTCGCGGTGCTGCTCGTCATCGCATTGCTGGCGGCGCGGCGCTTGAGCCGCGCTTGAGCCACACGCGATGTGGCGCACTACGGCACGGTGCGCACCCCGCACCCCGCACCGTGCGCCGGCCGCGCAGCCGTCACGACACCAGCGCATCGTCCCCCTTCATCGCATACGCGGCCTCGCGCCGCCGCAGCTTCATCGCGATCAGCGCCGCCAGCACCGCCAGCGCGACGCCGGTGAGAAACCCGCCCGTATAACCGACCTTCGCGGTCAGCGACAGGATCGTCGACGACGCGATCAGCTCGCCGAGATCGCGCGTGCTCTGCACGGCCGTCACGTCGGTGCCGGCCTGATCGCTGCCGCCCGCGAAGCGCATGCCGGCCGTCATGATCGACACGGACGTGATGCCCGTCGCCAGCGAGCCGAGCACCGTGCAGAGCCATGCCCACGACGGCGACACCGGCAGCCACCCGCTCGCCTGCGCGAACCACAGCAGCGCCGCCGCGCCCGCGCAGCTCACGCCGGCCGTAAACGCGCGCCACAGGCCGAGCGCCCTGACGAGCCACGCGCCGCCGCCGCAACCGAGCACGACCGTCACGACACCGCCGGCCATCCCGAGTTTGCCGATCGCGTCGAGCGACCAGCCCGCGTCGTTGAGGAACAGCTTCGACAGGCCGAAGCCCGATACGGCCGTCATCGCCGACAGCAGCGCGAGCGACAGCAGCGACCACGAGCGCGGCCGCTTCGCGAAGCGCACGAGGCTCGCCGCGTGTTCGGGCCGGGCGCGGGCACGATCCGCGTCGCGCGGCAAGAGCCACAGCACGCAGACGAGGCTCGCGAGCGGGACGGCCGCCAGCGCGAGAAACGCGGTTGACTGGCCGAACAGGCCGATCAGCGTCAACGTGCCCGCGCCGCCGCCGAAGAAGCCGATCATCACGCCCGCGATCTGGATCGCGTTGATCCTCGCGAGCGTGTCGCCGCTGAAATGCTCGGCGGCCATGCCGTCGTTCGCGATGTCCTGCGTCGCGCTCGCGAACGACGCGACGGCCAGCAGCCCGACCGCCCAGCCCGCCGTCGCGACCGTCATCCCGATCTGCGCGAGGCTGACGAGACACAGCACGACGATCGTCTGCATCGGTAGCATCCAGCTGCGCCGGCGGCCGATGCGGGGCGACCAGCGGTTGTCGACGACGGGCGCCCACAGGAATTTCACGACCCACGGCAGGCCGACGAGCGGCAGAAACGCGAGTGCGTGAAGCGGCGCGCCGTCGTGGCGCAGCAGCGTCGGCATCGCGTCCATCGCGATGCCGATCGGGATGCCCTGTGACAGGTACAGCAGCGTGATCGTGATGACCAGGCGGCGATGTTCGAGCAGATCGCGCATCGGAGTCTCCAGTTGCATGAGGTTAAAAAGGTTCGGCGCCGGCCGGCATGCGCGCCGGCTGCATCGCGTCGCGCCGCGGACGGCGCGCCGCCCGCAGCAGCAACGCGCCGAATGCGACGAGCGCCAGGTCGATCGGCCAGTACACGAGTCTGCCCACGCCCAGCAGCGCGAGCGCGCAATGGGTCGCGCCGGCGAGCGCGT
Organism: Burkholderia anthinoferrum; assembly: GCF_002925705.1. Taxonomy (NCBI): domain Bacteria; kingdom Pseudomonadati; phylum Pseudomonadota; class Betaproteobacteria; order Burkholderiales; family Burkholderiaceae; genus Burkholderia; species Burkholderia anthinoferrum. The sequence goes on along the minus strand of NZ_LFZP01000048.1, from coordinate 40,418 downwards.
AGGCGGCGCCGGCCGCACGCATCAGCACACGCAGCCATGCCGCGCGATCGGCGACACAGGCGGCGAGCGCAATCGCGCCGCCCCACACGGCCCAGAACAGCAGCGCGAGCGCATGATCGACGTGCACGCCGTCGGGCAACGCACGACCGGCGAACAGCAGCGCGCCGCCGGCGAGCACGAGCCCGCCGCACACACCGACCGCGGCGGCAGCCAGCACGTGCGCCGAGCGATCGCGCGGCGCACGCCGCCGCTCGATCCACAGATGCAGCCCCGTCGCGCACAGCGCACACGCGGCGAGCCCCATCAGGAAATGCAGCACGCGCAGCACTCCACCCGCCGCACCGACCCAGCCGTATTGCGCGAAATGCAGCGGCTGTACCGCGATGAACGCGCGCAGCCAGAAGCCGCGGCCGCGCGACGTCGCATCGGCGAGCCATTGCCCGTCCGTCGCGCGGTACAGGTGGCGCTCGAACACGGCCGTGCTCGGCAGGCCCGCGCTCGTGCCGGCGATCTCGACGCGCGCATTCGCATCGCCCCAGCGATGCAGCACGACGGCTTCGGGCCGAAAATCCGGCCGGCGTGCCGCGTCGCGCCGCAACAGCGCATCGAGATCGGGCGCATGCCGCCACGGGCCGCCGGCCTCGACGGGCGGCGGCCCGCCGAGCAATTCGGCGAACGCACGCTGCGGCTGCCCCGGATACGCGATGCCCGCGAGCGACACCGTGCCGAGCGCGCCGAGCCCCGACAACGCGCCGGTGAACGCGAACAGCACGAGCCACGGCATTCCCCACAGGCCGATCCACGCGTGCAGGTCGAACAGCGCGACGCGCAAGCCGTTGCCGCGCCGGATGCGCGCCGCGTCGGGCCAGCGCTTGCGATGCACGACGACGCCCGCGACGATGAGCACGAGCAGCACGATGCCCCACAGGCTGACGAAGATGCGCCCGGGGAAACCGGCGAACAACGTCTTGTGCAGCGTGACGATCACGGTCGCCCGCCCCGTATCGGGCAGCGGCGCGCCGGTCGCCGGATCGAGCGCGAGCGTGCATGTCTGGCGCGCGTCGCAGAAGCGGATGGCCGGATCGTCCGGCCGCGGCAGCACGATGCGCGCGTCGCGCAACGCCACGCCGAGCGCCGCCGCGCGCGCGACGAGCGCATCGAGCGGCAGCGTCGGCCGTGCGACGGCGACCGATGGCGGCCGCCACCAGCCCTGCATCGAATCGAACGCGAGACTCCAGGTGCCGCTGAACAGCACGACGAACAGCACCACGCCGAACAGCGCGCCGGCGCCGCGATGCAGCGCGCGCCAGCGCGAACGCGACGACGCGTCCATGTCAGCGCCCTCCCCAGATCACCGCGCACGGCACGAGCACCGCGAGCCACGCACCCGCACGCCACGCGGCCTGCCGCCAGCCGGGAGCGACGAGCACCCACAGCAGCGCGGCGACGCTCGCCACGAGCGTCATCAACACGGCCGCATAGAGCCGGTTCAGGCCGTCGCCGGGGTAATGACGGGCCAGCGTCACCGCGAGCGCGGCCGCACCCGGCAGCACGCCGCCGATCGCGATCGCCGCCCGCGCGCCCCAGCCGGACGCCATCAGAATTGGCCGCGCACGGTCAGCATCACGTTGCGCGGTTCCCCGTAACGGTTGTTCCAGCCCGGCTGGCTCAGGCTCAGGTAGTAGTTCCGGTCGAACAGGTTGTTGACGTTGAGCGCGGCGCTCCAGTGCTTGTCGTAGCGGTAGCCGAGCCGCACGCTCGCGAGCGCGTAGCCGCCCTGGCGCATCGTGACGCCGTTCGCCTGCGCCGAATAACTGCTCTGCACCTGCACGCCGCCGCCGATGCTCCAGCGCCGCTCCTGCCAAGGCAGGTCGTAGTTGGTCCACAGCCGGAACAGGTGGCGCGGGTTCAGCAGCGGCGCGAACGTGCCCGCGTTCGCGAGGTTGTCCGCATAACGCATCGTGTCGTACGTGTAGCTCGCCCATACGCTCCACCACGGCGTGATGCGGCCGTTCGCCTCGAATTCGAAGCCCTGGCTGCGCACGCTGCCGCCGTTCACGTAATAGCAGCTCGGCCCCGCGCACGGATGCGCGAGATCGACCTGCGGGTTGTTGTCGAGATCGATGCGGAACGCCGCGAGCGACACGTCGAGCTTGCCGCCCGCCAGTTCGCCCTTCACGCCGGTTTCATAGGTGCGCCCCTTCACCGGCGTCAGGATGCCGCCGCCCCACATCGACTTGGTCTGCGGCTGAAACACCTCCGCATAGCTCGCGTACCACGACCAGTCGCGCGCGAAATCCCAGATCAGCCCGCCGTACGGCGTGAACTGGTGGCCGGTGTTGTAGTGCGCGCCGAGACTGTCCTGGTTCCACCAGCTCATCCGGCCGCCGAGCACGAGCGTCACCGGTTCCGCGAGCTTGATGCGGCCGAGCCCGTAGACGCCCTTCTGCGAAATGTCGTTCTGCTGCGACTGCTGGTACGGCCCGATGCCGGGCTCGGGCACGCTGCTCGGGTTCCAGCGGTACACGTTCACCGGCGTGCCGGCCACGTTGCCGAGCAGCGGCGCCGTCATCTGCCCGCTGCTGCTGTTCGCATACGTGATGCCGAACAGCAGGTCGTGCGTGAGCCCGAACGCATGCACGGGGCCCTGCACGTTCGCATCGACGCTGCGGCTGTAGCTGCTGAACCGGTACGCGGCGCCGGTCAGCCGGCCGCCGGCGCCCGTCGCCGGATCGATCGCCCCGAACGAACCCGCGTACTTCAGGTCCGAGCGCACGCTCTGGTATTCGCCGCTGACCTTCGCCTTCCAGCCGGCGCCGAGCTTCTGTTCGACCGACGCGAACGCGCGCGTCGTGTCCCAGTTGAAGCGGCCCCACGCGGTGTCGAGGAACGTCGAGCGCGACAGGCCGAGGCTCGACCCGTCGCGCGCCATCGGCACGCCGGACATGTCGGGCACCGACGACGTCGTCTGGTACTGCGCGCCGAACGTGAGCAGCGTGTCGCGCGTCACGTCGACTTCGGTGACGCCGTAGATCGAACGCGTGTCCTGCTTCGCGTGGTCGTAGAAGAAGTGGCGATCCTCGTACGCGGCGACGAGCCGGCTGCGCACGGTGCCGGCCGCATTGAGCGGGCCGCCGATGTCGGCTTCCGCGCGATAGCGGTCCCAACTGCCGACGCTCGCGGTCGCATGCGCGGAGAACTGGTATTGCGGACGCTTGCGCACGAGGTTGACGGTCGCGGCCGGATTGCCCGAGCCGTGCAGCAGCCCGTTCGCGCCGCGCAGGATTTCCACGCGCTCGTACACCGAGATGTCCTGCGGCGCGCTCGCCATGTCGCCGATCACGACCGGCACGCCGTCGAATTCGAACGAATCGACCTTGAAGCCGCGAACGAAGTACGCGGTGGTGAGCAGCACGTAAGGCTGAACGGTCACGCCGGCCGACTGCTGCATCACCTCGTCGAGCGAGAACAGGTTCTGCTGGTCGATCCGCTCGCGCGTGGTCACACTGACCGACTGCGGAATCTCGCGCAGCGCGAGCGGCATCTTGCCGACTGTCGCCACCGACGGATCGTCGGCCACGCCCCGCGACGCGTTCACCGCAATCGCCTTCAGCTCGCCCGCAGCGGGCGGCGCGGCGCCCGCCTCCTCCTTGCGAACTTCCGCGCCGCCCGCCGGCGCCGCATCGGCGAACGCGGCCGCCGGGTGCGCGGCGATCAGCAGGCCGAGATACAGCGACGGACGCCAGCGCCCGAAACGGGCGACACGCGCGCCCTTCATCATCGATCTCCCAGGTTCCCGTACCTCGTACCGCATTCACGCCCCCGTATTTGATAATCATTCTCATTATCAATTAGAACCGGCAGGCGATTTTTCGATCGAGGGGCTTTTCCTATCGATTCCGGGCACGGCGGCCCGCATTGTTCACGTCACTGTTCGGATTCGGCCGGACGGGTTTCCTCGCCCCGGCCGGCGGGCGGCGCCCCGTCGGGCGGCTGGCCGGCGCGGGCGAACGTCGCGTACCACGCATCGGTCTCGATCAGTTGCGCATGCGTGCCGGTCGCCCGGATGCGGCCCGCGTCGAGCACGACGATCGTGTCGGCGGCCGCCGCGAGCGCCGGCTGGTGCGTGACGACGATGCGCGTGCGCTGCCCGCGCAGCGCGACGAGACTGTCGCGCACGCGCCGCGCGCTCAGTTCGTCGAGGCTCGCGGTCGGCTCGTCGAACATCAGCACCGGCGCCCGCGCGAGCAGCGCCCGCGCGAGGCACGCCCGCTGGCGCTGCCCGCCCGACAGCAACTGGCCGCCCGGCCCCACGTCGGTGTCGAGGCCGTCCGGCAGGCGCTCGGCGTCGCGCAGCAGGCCGACCGCGTCCAGCGCGGCGCGCAGCTGAGCATCGGTCGCATCCGGCCGCCCCATCCGCACGTTCCACGCGAGGCTGCCGCGAAACAGCCCGTTGTCCTGGAATACGAGGTTGCGCGTCGCGGCGAGCGTCGCCTCGCTCAGGTGCCGCACGTCCGAACGGCCGAGCAGCACGCGCCCGGCGCACGGATCGTCGAGCCGCGCGAGCAGGCCGAGCAGCGTGCTCTTGCCCGCGCCCGTGGGGCCGACAATCGCAACGAAGCCGCCCGCCGGACAATGCAGGTCGATCCCGTCGAGCAGCGTCGCGCCGCCGACCGACCGATAGCCGACACGCACCGCATCGACGCTCGCATCGTGTACCGGCGTGCCGCGCTCGGGGCTGTCGAAACGCGGTGCATGCAGCACCGCGAGCACGGTGTCGAGCGCGCGCCAGCCGCCGCGCAATGCCTGGTCGAGCTGCGTGAGCTGCGCGAGCGGCTCGATGAAGCGCACGAGCAGCACGAGCACCGCCACGGCCGTCGCCGCGTCGAGCCGGCCGGCCGCGACGGCCCACGCGCCGCCGACCAGCATCGCGACGAACACGCCCTGCACCGCGCCCGCGAAGCCGAGTTCGATCGGCAGCGAGCGCCGCATCAGCGCGCGCGTGCGGCGATGCCGTTCGTCGAGCGCGCGCTGCAGCGCCGCGCGCGCGTCGCCGTCCCGGCCCGCGAAGCGCAGCAATCCCTGATGCGCGGCGAAGATCTGAAGCTGCACGGCCATGTCGCGATCGCCGGCGGCGCGCGCCTGTTCGAACGCGAGCGTGCGGGCGCCGCCACGCTCCAGCAGCGCGAACAGCAGCCCGGCCGCCGCCCCGAGGCACAGCGCGATGCGCCAGTCGATCCACGCGAGCCCCGCGACCACCGCGAGCGGCGTGACGACCGCGCCGATCAACGGCCCGAGCAGATGCGCGGGAATCGCCATCGCCTGCATCACCGGCCCACGCAATAACCCGGCCGGATGACTGTCGCGCACGGTCTGCCACGACGCGACGCGCGGCAGGTGCTGCACGAGGCGTTCGACGAGGCCGACGGCCAGCGCGCCGCCCGCGCGATAGCCGCGAAGCTGCGCGACGTACAGCACGAGCGCATGGCACAGCGTCAGCGCGCCGAGCACGGCCGTCCAGTGCAGCGCGGCCGCCTGCGCGCCGGCAAACCACGCGCGGATCAGCGGCACGAGCAGCAGCCCGCACGCGCCGTCGAGCAACGCGGCGGCCAGCGCCCAGCCCACGCCGCGCCACAGCGCGCGGCGCGTGTCGCGCGGCAGGCACTGCAAACGTTCGAGCGACTGCATCATCGTGCGGCCTCCCCGCCTGCGGCGCCGCGTTCGCGCCAGAGCCGCGCATACAGCCCGTGCGCGGCGAGCAGCGCCGCATGCGTACCGCGTTCGACGATGCGGCCGCGTTCCATCACGAGAATCTGGTCCGCGTGCCGGATCGCATCGAGATCGTGGCTGACGATCACGCGCGTGCGCGTGTCGGCGCGCAGCGCGTTGCGCAACGCGCGCCCGGTTTGCGGATCGAGCGCCGACGCCGGTTCGTCGAGCAGCAGCAACGGCGCGCGCGACAGCAGCGCACGCGCGATCGACAGCCGCTGCAGTTCGCCGCCGGACAGGCGCACGTCGCGCCCGCACACGCAGTCGTAGCCGCCCGGCAATGCGTCGATGCGCGCGTCGAGACAGGCCGCGCGCGCGGCGGCGCGAATCGCGTCGCGATCGGCATCGGGCCGGTACAGCGCGATGTTCGCGGCAATCGACACATCGTCGAGCGCCGTCGCTTGCTGGAACACCATCGCAACCTGTTCGCGACGCGTCTGCGATGTGAGCCGCCGCAGATCGGCGCCGCCGAGCCGCACCGTGCCGCGATCCGGATCCATGAAGCGCGCGAGCAGCATCAGCAGCGTGCTCTTGCCCGCGCCCGACGGCCCGACGATCGCCGTGGTCGTGCCGGCCGCGATCGTCGCATCGATGTCGCGCAGGATCGGCTCGCCGTCGATGTCGACCTGCACGCCGCGCAGTTCGATCGACGCATCGCGCGGCACCTGCGCCGCGCTGTCGGCGGGTTCCTGCAGGCCCGGCTGCGCGAGCAACGCGTCGAGCCGCGCGGCGGCCGCGCGCGCCTCGCGCAACGCATCGGCGCCATGACCGAGCGCGCGCACCGGCGCCGCGATGGCCCAGACCAGCAGCGCGAACGCGCACAGCGTGCCGACCGGCAACTGCCCGGCCGTCAGCCACGTCGCGCCGAACACGACCCACGCAAGCAGGAACGGCGTGCCGAGCAGCACCTGCGTGCAGGCGCCGAGCCCGCCGATGCGGCCGACCCACGCCGAGAACGCGTGCGAGAAATGCCCGGCCGACGCCAGCGCGGCCGCCTCGATGCCGGCGCCCGGATACTGCCGCACGAGCGCCGGATTCTGCGCGAGCTGCGCGTAGTCGCCCATCAATCGTTCGAGCGCCGCGTTGCGCGCCGCGAAGGCCGGCGCGAATCGCGCCGAGCGCATCCAGCGGAACAGCGCCGCACCGGCGGCGAGCGGCGCGAGCGCGAACGCGAGCAGCACGGGATTCAGGTAAAGCAGGCACGCGAGCGCCGCGCACGGCACGACGACGAGCTGCGTGAGATCGGCCGGCGCATGCGCGACGAGCTGATGCAGCGCGCGCACGTCCTGATCGACGTGGCGCGCGACGCGGTCGCTGCCCGCGCGCGCGAACCAGCCCAGCGGCAAACGTTGCAGATGATCGGCGAGGCGCTTGCGCAGGCGGTCGCCGAGATCGGCGTCGACGCGGTGCGTCAGGTGCAGCGCGACCGTCTGGCCGCCCAGCCAGCACGCGCCGGCCGCCACGGCGGCGACGAGCCAGCCGCGCGCGGCCACATCGAGCTGCGGTGCGACGCGCCATGCGTCGGCGAGCTGCGCGAGCGCGAGCCACGGCACGAGCGACGCGATGCCGGCCAGCGCCTGCAACGCCACCGCGGCGACGAGCGGCGCCGCGAACGGCCGCAACATCGAAAGCAGCGGCCCGTTCATGCGGCCCGCTCCAGCAGCATGCCGAGCGTCGCGGCGCGCGCATCGCCCGGCGGCTGCTCCGGAAAACCGAGTTGCGCGGTCAACTGCTGCCAGACGCGCGCCACGTCGATGCCGCGCTGGTTGCACGCATGCAGCCCGTCGCCGGACACGAGCCGATCGACCGCACGCACGGCGGCCTGCGGCCAGCTTCGCGCGTGAATCTCGCCCCACGTATCCTGCGCGTCGTCGCAGATCTGGATGCTGGGCATGGTGTCGCCGGCCAGCTCGCCGAAGATCGGAAAGAGGCCGTCCTCGTCGGTCGCCGGCTCGCGCAGCGCGGGCGCCCACCACAGCGGGCCGTGCGGCGACGCGAGCGTCCAGGTGCCGGCGTCGGTCGTCAGCGTGATGCTGAACAACAGGCTCATCCGGCCGTCGTCGGCCGCTGCCATTTCGTTGTGCACGCGCAGCGACACCGGCGTTTCGGCGAGCACCATCGCGCATTCGCGCATCGACGACAGCGCCGGCCCGATCGGTTCGACCGACCACGGCCCGACACCCTGCAACGCGGCCGCGAGCACGTCGAGCGCCGCGTAGCTCGCCTGCACCGAGCACGCCACATCCGCATGCACGGGCGCGCTCGTCTCGCGCAGCCGTCGCGCGACCGCGATGAAGCGCGCGACGACCGGCAGGTTCGGATAGAAGCTGTTGAGCAGGCAGCGGCGGCCCTGGCGCGACGCGGTGCGCAGCACGCCGTCCCATTCGTCGGGCAGCAGCGGATGCTCGATCACGACGTCGATCCCGCGTTCGAGCAGCCGGCACGCGAGCGCGGCGCCTTGCTCGCCGCGCGCCGCGCCGCCGACGGCGACGCAGGCGACGCGCACGTCGTCGGGCAACGCTTCGACGCGGTCGAACACCGGCGCGCCGACGCGCGCGGCCAACGCCGCGGTGCGCGCGCTGCCCCGCCCGAGAATGCCGGCGACGCGATACGAACCGGACGCCGCGAGGCCCGCCGCATAGAACTGGCCGAAACGGGAGCCGGCCACGACGACCGGCAGCGGATGGACCTTCATCGTGCCTCCTTCAGGTGCGTGTCGACGAACGCGGCGTTCAGGCAGTCGAAATGACCGCCGGGAATATCGACGGCGGTGATGCCGCCGAGCGCCTGCGCCGTCCAGTAATCGGTGAGCGCCGCGCGCTGCTGCGGGATCAGCGGGTTGCAGCGCTCCGGCACGAACAGCCGCAGCGCGCCCGCATACGGCGCGTCGCCGGCCCAGTGGCACGCCTGCACCGAATGCATGAAGAGCCGGTAAAGCCGTTCGCGCTCGTCGAGCAGCGGATGCGCGAGTTCGTCCTGCATCGACAGGCCGGCCGCCGCGCGCAGCACGCGGCGACGCAGCGCATCGACCGGCTCGCAGCAATCGCCGAAGATCTCGAGCTGCGCCTGCAGGCTGCCGGGCGCGAGCCGCGCGGGGTCGGCCTTCAACGCGTCGGCGAGCGCGTCGGCCAGCACGTACGTTTCCGGGAAGCCGAGCGCATCGAGCGGCAGCCCGAGCGTCGCCGCGAAGTTGAACAGCACGAGCCGTTCGTCCTCGACCAGATACGGAATCCGGTAGCTCGACACGATGTCGAGCGTGCGCACCGCGACGCCGAGCTGCACCAGCGACTTCGCCATTTCGAGCGCGACCAGCCCGCCCGAGCAATAGCCGAGCACGTCGACCTCGCGCACGCCGCTGCGCCACAGCGCCTCCGCGTAGCGCCGGCCCAGCGTCGCGTTCAGGTGGCGCACCGGCAGGTCGAGGTAGTCCTGCGCGTCGCGCACCGCGAAGCCGAGCACCGGGCCGAGCCGCGCGAGCGCGGGAAGCACCGGACGATACGCATGCACGGTGCCGAGCCCTTCGTGCACGATCACGCGCGGCACGCCGTCGCCGGGCGCGAGCGGAATCGGGCGCACCGCCGCGCGCACGCGCGGCGCCGGCGCATGGACGACCACCGATGCAGGCGGCGTGCGCGGGGTTGCAGGCGCGGCCGGCGGCATCGCGCTCGCCGGCTGCGCGCTCGCATCGCGCAGGCATTGCGCGAACGCGGCCGGCGTCGGCTGCACGAGCACCCAGCGCAGCAGCCGGTCGAACGGATGCGCATGCGCGAGCGGTTCCTCGCCGCGCAGCCGCGACACGAGCTGCGCGATCAGCAGCGAATCGCCGCCCGCGGCGAAGAAGTCCTGATCCGGCGAGACGTTGCACGTATCGAGCACGGTTTCCCACAGGCCGATCAGCCGCGCCAACAGCGGATCGGCCGCCTGTGTGGGCGCCGGTCGGGCCACGGCCGGCGCCGGTTCTCGGATGTCGGCGATGCCGGCCAGCGTGCGGCGGTCGATCTTGCCGTTCGCGGTCACCGGCAAACGTTCGAGCACGCGCAGTTGCGACGGCACCATGTAGCCCGGCACGCGCTCGGCCACGAACGCCAGCAGCGTATCCGGCGCGAGGCGCGCCGCGCCGCGCTTCACATGCGCCAGCAGGATGTCGTAGCCGAGCGCGGCGAGCGGCGTGCCGGGCGCGACGCAACCGAGCGCGCGATCGCCCGCTTCGGCCTGCAGCCATTCGAGCCACTGCGCGTGCGGCACGAACAACCGCGCCGATGCGGCCCGCGCGTCGTCCGGCGTCTCCATCATCAGCGCCTGGCTGATGCTGATTTCCGGATGCTCGGCCGTCAGCTCCTGGATCACCCACCACGCGTCAGGCGCCGACAGCGCGCGCAAGCCGGCGATCAGCGCGACCGTGTCGCGCGCATTGTTCAGCGCGCCGGAGCTGATCGTCAGGTCGACCGAATGCGGCGCGATGCCCTGCGCATCGCATCGCGCGTTCATGTCGAAGCGCACGAAGCGCATCCACGGATACGCGGCGAAACGCTCGCGCGCGGCCGCGAGGAAGTAGCTCGACACGTCGCTGAACAGGTAATCGATGCGCGTGCCGGCTTCGACGAGCGGCGCGAGCGCATCGACGATCGCCCGCGTCGCGGCGGCCGTGCCCGCGCCGATTTCGAGGATGCGCCACGCGCGCCGAGGCTCGCGCGCGACGACCGCCCGCACGGCCTGCGCCATCCCGCGATGCAGCGCGCGGGCGTGCTCGCCGTCGCTGTACATCGCTTCGGCGATATGCGCGGCGCCTTCCGGGAACATCAGGCCGGCCGGCGATACGCTGCCGTCGATCTGCGCATCGAGGCATCCCGCGCTGGTGCGGAAATAATCGACGAGAACGGCCGGCCACAGATCGGGCGATGCGTGCTGCGCGAATGCATCCCAGCATGCGAGCGCGTCGACGACGCCGGCATCGGGCCGCATGCGCCAGCCGTCTTCGCCGTCCGCGTCCAGCACGCCGTGCGCGACCAGCATCGCGAGCCAGTGCCGCAGCAGATGCCGTCGCGCCGCCGGCACACGCAGCCGCTCGCACAGCGTCGCGAAGCCGGTCGAGCCGTCGGCCGTCAGGCCGCCGGCCGGCACGATCCACGCGGCGAGCGACGCCACGCACGCCGTTTCGAGTTGCGCGACCGAGCGCGACACGTCCGCTTGCGCGGGCCAGCGCGCCGTGTCGAATGCCGCACGCACATGCGTCGCGATCTCGTGCAGCGCGTCGTCCTGCGCCGACGGTGGCGCTTCCGCGCCGTGCAGCGACACGAAGCTCGCGAGCCGGCGCTCCGCGCCGTCGCCGAGCACGATCGTCGCGGCCGCGCCGACGAGCGGATGCGCGGTCAGCGCCGCGTCGATCTCGGCCAGCTCGATCCGGTAGCCGCGGATCTTCACCTGATCGTCCTGCCGGCCGAGGAATTCGAGCGCGCCGTCGGCCCGCACGCGCCCGAGGTCGCCGGTGCGGTAAAGCCGGCGCCCGTCCGGATGACGGATGAACCGTTCGGCCGTGCGCACGGGATCGTTCGCATAGCCCGTCGCGAGCCCGACGCCGCCAATGTGGATCTCCCCGCGCACGCCGGGCGGGCACAGCCGGCCAAGTGCGTCGAGCACTTCCATCGTCTGCCCGGTCAGCGCGCGGCCGTACGGAATGCTCGCGAGCTGCGTATCCTCCGGACGGATCGGATGCTCGATCGACCAGATCGACGCCTCGGTCGCGCCGCCGAGGCTGAACAGCGCGCTGTCGGGCCAGCGGCGCCACCAGCGGGCCGGCAGCGTCACCGGAATCCAGTCGCCCGACCACAGCACGCGGCGCGGGCCCGGCACGTCGAGCGCCGGCTCGCCTTCGAGGTAGTCGATCAGCATCTGTCCCTGGGCGGGCACCGAGTTCCACAGCGTCACGCGGTGGCGCGCCATCAACTCGGCCCAGTGCGACGGATCGTTGCCGCGCGCCGGGTCGGGCAGCACGACGCACGCCCCGCGCGCGGTCGCGCCGAAAAAGTCGTACACGGACAAGTCGAAGCTCAGTTCGGCCAGGCCCAGCACCACGTCGCCCGCGCCGACCGCATGCCGCGCGTTGATGTCGGCGAGCGTGTTGCACACCGCCGCGTGGCTCAGCATCACGCCCTTCGGCTCGCCGGTGGAGCCCGACGTGTAGATCACGTAGGCCAACGCATCGGGGGCGACGTCGCGCACGGCGCGCGGCGGCCATTGCGGATCGATCGGCAACGCATCGATATCGATGCGCACGCAACCATCGTGTTCGAACGCGAGCGCCTGCACGCTGACGACCGCGCGCACCCGCGCATTGCGCAGGATCGCCTGCTGCCGCAGCGCCGGCTGGCGGCTGTCGACCGGGACGTACGCGGCGCCCGCCTGGACGATCGCGAGCACGGCCGCGAGCTGGTGCGCGCACTTCGGCATCAGCACCGCGACGGTATCGCCCACGCCGACGCCGGCCCGTTCGAGCGCGCCGCGCAGCGCCGCCGCATGTTGCGCGACCTCGCGGTACGTGCGTGCGCCCCGCGCATCGATCACGACCGGCGCATCCGGCGTGCGCAGCGCCTGCGCGGCGAACCCGGCCGCGAGATGCGTATCGGCGTCCGGATGCACGTCGGCGACGGGCGCGGCGGACGGCAATACGATGTCGCCCGCGCGCGACCACCATTCGGCATCGTCGGCCAGCCGGCCCAGCAGCGCGACATACGCATCGAACATCGCGGACGGCATGCCGTGCGGAAACAGGTCGTCACGCACGTCCCAGCCGATTTCCAGCCCGCCGAACTGGTCGGTCACCTGGCAGTCGAGCCACACCTGCGGCGTCTGGCTGATCATGTAGCGCGGCGGTTCGGCGCGCGCCGCGTGCTCGCCGAGCAGGCGCCCGACGCTGCCGATTCCGCTCGTGAACACCACCGGCATCAGCGCCGCATCCTTGCCGCGCCGCCGCGCGAGTTCGCGCATCACGTCGACGCCGGTGAACGCGCGATGGTCGAGATCGTCGAACATCCGCGCGCCGATCGCGCGGGCACGCTCGACGAAATCGCGCCCGTGCGTCGCATCGACGGCGAGCAGGCTCAATGCGGTGAAATCGCCGAGCACCGCATCGATGCGCGGATGCACGGGCGGACGGTTCAGCACCGTCAGGTTCAGGCAGAACGCCGGCGCCTGGCTCCAGCGGCCGACGACCTCGGCGAACGCGGCCAGCGCGACGCTCGCCGCGCTCAGCCCGAAACGGCTCGCATGGCCGCTCAGCGCGGCCCATTGCGCGCGATCGAGCCGCGCATGCCGATGCGTGAAGCGCGGCCGCCCGTCGGCGCGCAGCGCGGGCACGATCGGCAGATCGGGACGTGCGGGCAGATCGTCGAGCCGGGCAAGCCACCACGCCTTGTCGCGTGCATGGTCGGCACGCGTCGCGGCCTGCGCTTCATGCATCACATAGTCGCGGAACGTCGCGTCGAGCGGCGCCGGTTGCCATTGCGGATCGTCGTAACGACGCCGCCATTCGGCGAGCAGCAATTGCAGGCTCGCGTAGTCGATCAGCGTGAAATCCACGGACAGGTGCAGCACCGCGCCGTCCGGCCCGACGCTCACTTCCGGCTGCAGCACCGGCCAGCGGTCGAGCGCGTGCACCGCATGGTCGAGGCGCTCGCGCACGCGGTTCAGGTGGGCGTCGAATGCGTTCGCGTCGGCGTCGCGCAGGTCGTGCACGGTGAGCGGCTGCCACGGCACGTCGGGCAGCACGCGCTGCCATGCGTTGTCCTCGACGATCGCGCGCAGCATCGGATGGTGGGCGACGCACGCATTCCACGCGGCTTCGAAACGCACGCAGTCGAGATCCTTCGGTTCGTCGTATTCGACGTACAGATGGCAGGCGCTGCCGCCGAAGTCGAACGATTCGTGCCGGCCGAGCACGTACGCGGCCTGTACCGGCGTCAGCGCGAACCGTTCGTACTGGCGCGCCGGATCGCTGCGCCACGCGCCGCCCTGAAGGAAACGGACGAACGCATCGCGTTCGGCCTTGATGCGCGCGGCGAGATCCGCGTCGAGCGCGCCGGCCGGCGCGCGATAGCGCAACTGGCCGCCGTCGTCGCACCACAGTTCGATCTGCCGTTCGCGGCAGAGATCGAGCACGTCGTCGAAGCTCACAGCACGCCCTCCTCGATCGTCGCGAACGATGCGTCGCCATCGGCAGGCGCCGCAGGCGTCAGTGCGTCGAGCTGCGCCGCGAGACCGGCGAGCGTCGGCTGCCGGTAGAACGCGGCCATCCCGATCCGCACGCCGAGCCGCTCGCGCAGTTGCGCGAGCAGCCGTGTCGCGAGCAGGCTGTCGCCGCCGAGCGAGAAGAACGTCGCGTCACGCGCGTTCGCCGCGCGGCCGAGCGCCTGCTCCCAGCAGGCGAGCAATGTCGCGTGCCGTTCGTCGGCCGGCACGAACGCGTCGTGCGCGGCCGGCGCGTCGCCGAGCGCGCGCGCGAGCGCGTCCCCCACCGCCCGGCGATCGATCTTGCCGTTCGCGTTCAGCGGCCAGCGCGACGCCCACCACAGCGCATCGGGGCGCATCGCGTCGGGCAACCGGTCGCGCAGCCAGTCGGCCAGCGCCGCCTGCGCGGTCGGCTCGCCGGTCCGGCGCGCATCGATGCACGCGAACGCCGCCGAGCGCCAGCTCCGCGCATCGACCGCAAAGCCGCATGCGTGCGCGGCCGCCGCGAGCGCGTCGTGGGCGAACGGCCGCGGCGGCGACGCATCGCCCACGACGCCCGCGACGAGTTCGCGCAGCGGCGAATCGCGCAGCACGTCGGCGAGCAGCAGGCGGCCGTCCCGCGCGAGCAGCGCGGCCGCGATCCGGAACGTGTCGCGCGGATCGTCGCGCAGGTGCGCCGCCGCGAAACTGATCACGCAATCGAATGCGCCGAGATGACGGGCGGGCAGCAAGCCGTCCTGCATCGTCTGCAACGCGGGCAGCGTTCGCGTGAAGCGCGCCCGGGCGTCGTGCAGCAGGCCGGGCGACACGTCGAACAGCGTCACGTCGAAACGCGGATCGTCGAGCACGCCGAGCCCCGCATCGAGCGCCTGGCCCGCGCGCGCATCGAGCACCGCGACGCGCAATGCCCCGGCGTGTGCCGCGGCCTGCGCGTCCAGCGCGGCGGCGAACGCGCGCAACGCGCGGGCGCCGTCCGGCAAACGCGTCGCGAACGCGAGCGGCGCCACGCACGGGTCCAGCGGCACGCGCTGCGCGGCGGTATCCGGATCGGCGGCGAGCGCGCGCAGCGCGGCCGTCAGCTCGTCGAGATCGGTTGCCTGCCAGTCGAGCCGATCGAGCGCCGCGTCGATGGCCATCGATGCGTCGCCGTTTGCGTGCCAGTGCGCACGCAGCGACGACGGCAGGCCCGCGCCCTCATCGAGCAGCCGGCCGGCGACGGCACGCGCGACGGCCGCTTCCGCCGGCATCGTGTCGGCCATGCCGGCCTCGACGAGCGATGACGGCGCCGTGTCCGCTGCCGCGCGATCGGCCGGCACGAACGCCGCGACGATGCGCGCGGCCTCGCCGTGGACGACGCTCGCGCACGCGCCGTCGATCAGCGGATGCACGGCCAACGCCGCCTCGATCTCGCCGAGTTCGATCCGGTGCCCGCGCACCTTCACCTGCCGATCCTCGCGCCCGAGAAATTCGAGCGTCCCGTCCGGCCAGTAGCGGCCGCGATCGCCGGTGCGATACCAGCGGCCCGACGCGTGTTGCACGAAACGCTGCGCGGTCAGCTCGGGATCGTTCCGGTAGCCGCGCGCGAGACTGTCGCCGCCGATCAGCAATTCGCCCGGCACGTAATCGGGCGCATCGCGCCCGTCGCCATCGACGACGCGATACGCCTGCCCCGGCAATGGCCGGCCGTACGGAATCGAACGCCAGTGCGGCGGCACGTCGTGCACCGTCTGCACGTTGGACCAGATGCCGGCCTCGGTCGCGCCGCCGAGCGCGTGGAACGCACAGGCATCGCCGCAGCGCTCGCGCAGCCGCGCCGGCAGGTCGAGCGCGATCCAGTCGCCGGACAGCAGCGCCGCGCGCACGCTGCGGCACGCGTCGCTCGCCGCCGGCACGGCCAGCGCCATTTCCAGCAGCGCGGGCGCCGAGTTCCACAGCGTCACGCGGTGCTGCGCGATCAGCTCGATCCAGCGCGCCGCATCGCGCGCTTCGTCCTGCGTCGGCAGCACGAGTTCGGCGCCCACCCCGAGCGCGCCGAACAGATCGTACACCGACAGATCGAAATCGAGCGCCGATACCGCGAGCAGCCGGTCGTCCGCGCTCACGCCGAGCAGCGCGTCGATCGCATCGATCGTGTTGATCGCCGCCGCGTGCGTCATCTCGACGCCCTTCGGCACGCCGGTCGAACCGGACGTGTAGATCACGTAGGCCGTCGCCTGCGGCGCGACCGCGAGCGGCGCGGCCAGCGGCGCATGCCGCAGCAACGCGGCGATGCCGACATGCGGCAGCGGCCCGTCCGCGCATGCGATGTCGCCGATCGCCATTTTCACGCCTGCCGCGCGCTCGATCAGCGCCTTGCGCGCGACCGGCTGCGCGACGTCGAGCGGCACGTAGCACGCGCCGGCCGCCAGCACGCCGAACACGGCCGCGACCTGCGCGGGCCCGCGCGGCAGGCTGATCTCGACGGCATCGCCGTGCCCGATTCCGGCCGCCCGCAACCCGCCCGCGACCGCGAGCGCCTGCGCGGCCAGTTCGCCGCGCGTCACCGCGCGGTCGCCGCAACGCAGGGCCACGGCGGCCGGCTCGCGCGCGGCCAGCGCGAAGAAATCGTGATGCAGCGTGCGCGCGCGGCCGCAGGCCGGCAACGCGTTGAGCGTATCGCGCACGCGCCGCTGCGCGGACGGCAGCTCGACCGCGATCGGCCACCGCCAGTCGCGATCGCACAGCGCCTGCACGAACGCGACATACGCGCCGAACATCGCGTCGATCATCCCGTCCGGGAACAGGCCGTCGACGCTGTCCCACGCGAGCAGCGCGCCGCCCCGCACGCGATAGAGCTGATGGTCGAGCCATACCTGCGGCGTCTGCGAAATCATGTCGTGCAGATCGCCGAATACCTGCGCGAACGCGTCGGGCACGAACGATTCGTCGCCGAGGTTGCACGAGAACACCACGGGCGCCGCGCGCGGCATGCCCTGCCGACGCGCATCGCGCAGCACGTCGAGCGCCGGATACGCGGCATGCGCGATCGCTCCGTGCAGCCGCTGCTGGAACGCGCGCACCGTATCGGCCGCGCTCGCATCGGCGCGCACGTCGCATTCGACGAGCAACAGCGTCGTGAAATCGGCGATCACGCGGCCCAGGTCGGGCGCATCGCCGTGCCGGTCGAACAGCGGCACGTTCAGCAGGAATGCCTGCCGGCCGCTCCAGCGCGCGAGCACGGCCGCGAACGCCGCGCCGAACACCGACGACAGCGTGACGCCGTGCTGCGCGGCGCGCGCCTGCAGGCGCGCGAGCTCGTCCCTGCTCAGCGTATGCGCGACGCGGCTGAAACGCGGCGCGCGGATCGTTTCCGGCGCACGGGCGAGCGGCAGCGCGGGCCCTTCCGGCAACGTCGCGAGCCGCGCCTGCCACGCGTCGCGCGCCGCGGCGCGTGCATCGCGCGTTTCGGCCGCGCGACGCGCGAGCCAGGCCGGGAACCACGTCGACGGCGCGGCGGGCAGCGCCGACGGCTCGGCATACGCGACGCCGATCTCCTGCATCAGCAGCCGCACGCTGTCGACGTCGGCCGCGAGCAGATCGACACTGAGCCACACGCGATCCTCGCCGCCGGGCATCTGCACGAGTCCCATCATGAACACTTGCGCGTGCTCGACGTCGAGGCATTCGTGCGACCGGAACGCACGCAGCGACACCCATTCGGCCTGCGCATCGGCCGCCGTCCGGTCGCGCCAGTCCGCATGCGCGAACACCGGCGCATTCGACTCGGCGAGGATCTGCTGGCGGCCGCCGTCGAAACGCGCGCGCAGCATCGGATGACGCTCGCGCACGCGCCGGCATGCGATGTCGAGACGAACGGGATCGATCGCGCGGCTGCGGAATTCGAGAAACGCGTGACAGCTCACGTTGCCGAGCACTTCGCCGTCGCCGCGGCCGAGCCAGTACGCCTGCTGCACCGCGGACAACTCGAACGGCGCGTGCACGTCGACCGCTTCGGCAGCGACGACGGCCTCCGCCCGAGCGGCTCGAGCGGCCCGAGCGGCCCGAGCGACAGGCGGCGCACTCGTGAGCAACGCGGCCCACGCGCCGAGCGTCGGCGTGCGCGCGAGCGCATCGAACGTCAGCGCATGGCCGAGCCGGTTCAAGCGCGTCTGCAGATACATCAGCCGGATCGAATCGAGGCCGCAGCTCAGCAGGTCCTCGTCGTCGTCGAGCGACGCGATTTCATCGACGGATTCGTCGAGCAGCTCGGCGATCAGCTCGACGAGCCGCGCGCGAAAATCAGTAGGAGAACAACAGGAAGGATCGGAATGGTCGGTCGTGGAATCGACAACGGTCTGGCTCATGGGCACGCCTTGTATGGGTCGTTCGGCGGCGGCTCCGCGCGGCGGCGGCCACCTGTGAATGAGAATCTATCTCATTAACACCCATGCGCCCGGTCGATTCCTTTAGGCTGCCGGTCAGTTGTTTTAGATCGCCGCGCCCGCCAGTTCCTCGTGGTCGATCGCGTTCGACGACACGCGAATATCGCTCGGCGAAATGCCGTAGCGCTTGCGGAACGCGATCGAGAAATGCGCGGGGCTGTAGCCGACGCGGTACGCGACGGTCGATACGTTCGCATCCTCCGCACACAGCATCGCGTGCGCGGTCCGCAGCCGGTATTCCTGCAGATACGCGTACACGCTCGTGCCGAACACCTTGCGGAAACCGGCCGTCAGCTTGCGCGAATTCATCCCGACGCGCGCCGCGAGCGCGTCGAGCGTCGGCGGATGCTGGAGCTCGCGCGTCAGGATGTCGCTCGCCGCGTACACGCGCTCGACATCCGACGACGTGACGCGCACGTCGGCCGGTGCGGACTGCCGCTGCGTGGCCAGCAACTGCGCGCTCAGCGCGGTCAGCTCGAACGCCTTCGCCTTCAGGTAGTACTCGCGCACGGCCCCCTCGAACGGACAGGTGGCGATCTGCACGGCGAGCGCCTGCAGCGCCTTCGACGCCGGGCAACTGACGATGCGCGGATCGCCGCCCGTCGGCGCGAGCAGCTTCTCCGGCAGCAGGCTCAGGTTGCGGTCGAGCGCATCGAGGCCGAGCTGCACGATCGTGTAGCGCAGCGGCACGTCGCGGTCGTAGATCTGGTGCGTCGTGAATTCGCCGTCGTTGGCGATCACGCACAGGCCCGGCCCCTTGATGCATTGCTCGGGCTGGCCCGGCACGCGGCAGCGCAACTGCCCGCTCTGCACGAGGACGAGCTTCAGCCCTTTTTCGAGCGGCTCCTCGTACCAGTCGCGGCTATCCGAGCACAGCGTGCCGCTCATGAGTTTCATGCCCGCGTCGATGTGCACCACGCCCGGGTGATTGCCGGGCACGAGCACCGGCGGGTGACGTCGTGACGAAGCGAAGGAGGTCGATCTCATCGGAGGTCCGTTGGTTAGGCGGCACGCGCGGACCGGCACGCACCGGCAGCCGGCCGATTGTCCGGCCGGATTGGCCGGGCGCCGCGCGACCGGCGCCTGATCGAACGAAATTGCCGCGATATCGAAAGAAACGGCGCTATCGCAGCACCCGTTCCAAATGATAATACCTCTCATTTACATTTTCTGACAACTTGCCGGAACCCAAGGTCAGCGCATGCAACCCTCCCCTTCCTCCCTGGCGGCGGCCGTGCCGGCCGACGCGCCCGACTGGCCCGACGACTTCGCGCGCCGCTATCGCGACGCCGGCTACTGGCAGGACACGACGTTCTTCGACGCGCTCGACGCGTGCGCGCGGCGCCATCCCGACGCGCTCGCCATCGTCGACGGCGCGCGCCGCCTGCGCTATCGCGATCTGCTGGCGCGCATCCGCCGCCTCGCGGGCGGCCTCGCACGGCTCGGCCTCACGCGCGGCGACGCGGTCGTCGTCCAGTTGCCGAACGGCGCGCGCTTCATCGAGACCTGCTTCGCGCTGTTCCAGCTCGGCGTGCGGCCGGTGCTCGCGCTGCCGGCCCACCGTCACTACGAGATCGGCGCGTTCTGCCGCTTCGCCAGTGCGCGTGCTTACCTCGGCGCGTCGCGACTCGGCGATTTCGACTGCCAGCCGCTGGCGGCCGCCTTGCAGGCCGACTGCCCGACGCTCGAGCACGTCGTGATGGCCGGCGACGATCACGCATTCACGTCGTTCGACGCGCTGTACGACGCGCCACCCGTGCACGCCTGCGCGGCGCGCGCCGACGACATCGCGTGCTTCCAGTTGTCGGGCGGCACGACCGGCACGCCGAAGCTGATTCCGCGCCGCCATCGCGAGTACCTGTACAACGTGCGCGCGTGCAGCGCCGCGAGCGGTGTCGATGCCGACACCGTCTACCTCGCCGCGCTGCCGATGGCGCACAACTTCACGCTGTGCTGCCCCGGCACGATCGGCGCGCTGCTCGCGGGCGGCCGGGTCGTGACGACCTCCCGGCCCGAGCCCGACCAGAGCTTCGCGCTGATCGCGCAGGAACGCGTCACGCATACCGCGCTCGTGCCGCCGCTCGCGCTGCTGTGGCTCGACGAGCAGCCGCAACGGCAGGCCGACCTGTCGAGCCTGCGCGTGCTGCAGGTCGGCGGCGCCCGGCTGATGGACCACGCGGCCGCACGCGTGACGCCCGTGCTCGGCTGTCGATTGCAGCAGGTGTTGGGCATGGCCGAAGGGCTCATCTGCTGCACGCGGCTCGACGATACGCCCGAGCGCATCGCGCGCACCCAGGGCCGCCCCGTCTCCGAAGGCGACGAAGTGCGCATCGTCGACGAAGCCGGCGCACCGGTCGCGCCCGGCGAAATCGGCGAACTGCAGGTACGCGGCCCGTACACGATCCGCGGCTACTATCGGCTCGCGGAGCACGACGCGACGGCGTTCACGGCCGACGGCTTCTACCGCAGCGGCGACCGCGTGCGGCGCACCGCGGACGGCGACCTCGTCGTCGAAGGCCGCGACAAGGATCAGATCAACCGCGGCGGCGAGAAGGTCTCGGCCGAGGAAGTGGAGAACCTGCTGCTCGCGCATCCGCAGGTGCACGACGCGGCGGTCGTCGCGATGCCCGACCCGATGCTCGGCGAGCGGACCTGCGCGTTCGTCGTCGCACGCGCGCCTGCTCCGTCCAGACTGATGCTGAAACGCTACCTGCGCGACTGTGGGCTCGCGGCCTTCAAGATCCCCGATCGCATCGAATTCATGCCGCGCTTTCCGGAAACCGGCATCGGCAAGACCAGCAAGAAATCGCTGCGCGACCTGTTGCGCCGCCAGTTGCAGGCGGCGGCCGCATGAGCGCGCGCCCGACCGAGTCGAACTGGATTCGCGAGTTGCGGCTGTCGCCGTGCCCGCGCGCGCAGCTCGTCTGCTTTCCGCACGCGGGCGGCACCGCGAATTTCTTTCGCGGCTGGAGCCGGGCGCTGCCGTGGGACGTCGATCTGCTCGCGCTGCAGTATCCGGGCCGCGAGGAACGCTTCGGCGAGCCGTGCCTGCACTCGATCGACGCGCTCGCCGGCCCCGCCGCCGACGCGCTGCAACGCCATGCACACGCGCCGCTCGTGCTGTTCGGGCACAGCCTCGGCGCCGCGCTCGCGTACGAGGTCGCGGTGCGGCTCGAGGCGCGCGGCGCCGCGCCGCTTTACGTGGCTGTTTCCGCGCTGCCGCCGCCGCATCGCCAGCGCCCGTCGGATCTGCACCTGCAATCCGACGACGCGCTCATCGGCGACGTCGCCCGGCTGTCCGGCGAGCACGCCGCGCTGCTCGCCGACCCGGAAATGCGCGCGATCTACCTGCCGATGATCCGCGACGACTACCGCGCGATCGAAACGTATCGGCGCGAGCGTCCGCCGCGCATCGATGCGCCGCTCGGCGTGATGCTGCCGCTCGCCGATACCGAGCTCGACAGCGACGAGGCGCATGCGTGGCAGGACGTCGCGACGCGCCCGATCCGCGTCGCGACGTTCGACGGCGACCACTTCTACCTGCGGCACCAATACCCGGCGGTGATCGCCCATCTGGTCGAACGGATCGACCAGTCCCTTCGTTACGGAAAGGAGTACACATGAAAACACCGGACGCCTGCACGGGGCTGCCCGACATTCGCGAAGCGATCGATCGCCTGGACGCCGACATCATCGACGCGCTCGGCCGGCGCATGCAGTACGTAAAAGCCGCGTCGCGCTTCAAGCCGGACGAGGCGAGCATCGCCGCGCCGGAGCGGGTGGCCGCGATGCTGCCCGACCGGCGCCGCTGGGCCGAACAGGCCGGCCTCGACGCCGACTACGTCGAGAAGCTGTTCGCCCAGCTCATCGCGTGGTACATCGCGCAGCAAACCCGATACTGGCGACAACAGCGGGGGCTCGCATGACCGCCGGCCTTCCGCTGCTGCACGACACGTTCGCGCGGGCGGCCCGCCGCGCCGCCGCCACCGGCACGCCGACGCTGGCGTCGGTCTCGGTGCCGCTGCGCGCGCTCGACTTCTTCGACCTGATCGCCGCGTGGGACGACGGCGTCACGCCGTGGTGCTTCCACGAAGCCGGCGATGCGTCCGTCACGCTGTTCGGCTGGGACTGCGCGCTCGACCTGAGCGCCGCCGGCGACACGCGCTTCGCGCAGATCGACGCACGCTGGCGCACGCTCGTGCGCGACGCGGTCACGGCCGGCCCGCAGCCGCCGCGGCTCGTCGGCGGCTTCCGGTTCGATTCGCGGGGCCCGCGCAGCGCGCACTGGTCGCCGTTTGCCGACGCGAGCATGACGCTAGCGAAGCTGCTAATCGTGCGCGAAGGCGATGCGCACTGGGCCGTCTGCCAGCAGGTCGTCTCCGCCCACGACGATCCGGCCGCGCTCGCGCATGCGCGTCTTGCACGGATCGACTCGCTCGGCGCCCTTGCGCCGGCCGCGGAAGACGAGGCGCCGCAACTGCTGCACACGCAGGCGCTGCAGGCGAGCGAATGGCAGCACGAAGTCCGTCGCGCGGTGGACGCCATCCACGACGGCGCATTCGGCAAGGTCGTGCTCGCGCGCGACGTGCTCGAGCAGTACGCGCGGCCGGTCGCGATCGCGCCGCTGCTGCGCCGTCTGCGGCGGCGCGACCCGCATGCGCACCTGTTCGCGGTCCGTCGCGAAGGGGCGTGCTTCGTCGGCGCCACGCCGGAACGGCTCGCGCGTGTCGCGGCCGGCGACGTGCGCACGCATGCGCTGGCCGGCACGATCCGGCGCGGCGCGACGCCCGACGACGATCGTGCGCTCGGCGCGGCGCTGATGGCTTGCGCGAAGGAACGGCTCGAACACGCGCTCGTCGTCGACGCCATCCGGGCCGCGCTCGCGCCGCTGTCGCGCACGCTCGACGTGCCCGATCGGCCGTCGCTGCACCAGTTGCCGAAGCTGCAGCACCTGAGCACGCCCATCCGTGCGACGCTGAACGCGGATGCGACGCTGTTGCAGGTCGTCGCCGCGCTGCACCCGACGCCCGCGGTCGCCGGCCATCCGCGCGCGGCGGCGCTCGACCACATCCGTGCGCACGAAGGCTTCGATCGCGGCTGGTATGCGGCGCCGATCGGCTGGATCGACGCGCACGGCAACGGCGATTTCATCGTCGCGCTGCGCTCGGCACTCGTCGCGGGCGGCGCGTGCCGGTTGTTCGCGGGCTGCGGCATCGTCGCCGATTCCGAGCCGGCCAACGAATATCAGGAAACTGAACTGAAGCTGTCGGGCATGCGGGCGGCGATCCGCGTGCGCGATACGGCGGCGGCCGTGCGTGGCCGCACGCACGCGTCGGCCTCGTCGACGGTCGACTGATTCGCGCCGGCCGTCAAAGCAACGGCAGCGTTTGCCGGATATGGTCGGCGAAAGCGGCCGTCAGGTGCGACGGCCGCTTCCGGTCGAACCGCAGCGTAATGCCCACGGCCGGCAACGGCGGCAAGTGCGGGTCGCCGTTGACGATCGCGAGGTCGGCCGGCACGGCCGTCTGCGTCATCACCGCGAACGCCTGCCCCGAGCGCACCAGCGCGATCAGCCCGGCGAGGCTGCTGCTCGCATACGCGACACGGTAGTCACGGCCGGCGCGGTTCAACGCGTCGCAGGCCGCGAGGTGATCGAGCGTATCGCGATCGGACAGCGCGAGCGGCAGCGGATCGAAATGCGCGGGCTCGAGCCCCGGATAGCCGATCCACACCAGTTGCTCGCGGCGAATGATGTCGTCGGTCGCGCCGTCGTCCGGCACGGAAATCATCGCCAGATCGACCGCACGCTTCTCCAGGTGTTCGATCAGCCGCGGCGTCGGCCCACACACGACTTCGACGATCGCCTGCGGATGCTGGCTCGAAAACTGCCGCAGCAGCGACGGCAGCCACACTTGCGCGTAATCGTCAGGGCACCCGAACCGGATCGTCCCCGACAGCCCCGTGCCGCACAGGTCGGCCATCGCCTCGTCGTGCAGCCGCAGGATGCGCTGCGCATGCACGAGCAGCCGCTCGCCCGGATGCGTGAGCACCACGCCGCGGCCGGTGCGCTGGAACAGCGGCTGGTCGACCGCTTCCTCGAGCCGCTTCATCTGCTGGCTGAGCGCGGATTGCGTGCGGCCGACGCGCGCGGCCGCGCGGCTCAGCGCGCGCACCTCGGCGATCACGACGAACGAGCGCAGCAGGTCGATTTCGAGCGAAAGCGCCAAGGTATTAGCCCCTCTTCTAGCTTGCATTAGAACTATTCGTTTCCATCAAACCAGACGCGCGCCTAGACTGCAAGCGATCCCTGCCCTTTGCCCGGAGCCGCCCGATGTCCCTGAACGACGACGCAACCTTCTGGCGCAACGCCACGCAGCACCTGGTCCGCTACGGCGGCACGTTCGAGCCGATGATCGTCGAGCGCGCGAAAGGCAGCTTCGTCTACGACGCCGACGGTCGCGCGATCCTCGATTTCACGTCGGGCCAGATGAGCGCGGTGCTCGGCCACAGCCATCCGGAAATCGTGTCCGTCATCGGCGAATACGCGGGCAAGCTCGACCACCTGTTCAGCGGGATGCTGTCGCGGCCGGTCGTCGATCTCGCGACGCGCCTCGCCGACATCACACCCGCCGGGCTCGACCGCGCGCTGCTGCTCAGCACCGGCGCCGAATCGAACGAGGCGGCGATCCGGATGGCGAAGCTCGTCACCGGCAAGTACGAGATCGTCGGCTTCGCGCAGTCGTGGCACGGGATGACGGGCGCCGCCGCATCGGCCACCTACAGCGCGGGCCGCAAGGGCGTGGGCCCCGCGTCGGTCGGCTCGTTCGCGATTCCGGCGCCGTTCGCGTACCGGCCGCGCTTCGAGCGCAACGGTGCGTACGACCCGCTCGCCGAACTCGACTACGCGTTCGACCTGATCGACCGGCAGTCGAGCGGCAACCTCGCCGCGTTCATCGCGGAGCCGATTCTCAGCTCGGGCGGGATCATCGAGCTGCCGGAAGGCTACATGGCCGCGCTCAAGCGCAAGTGCGAGGAACGCGGGATGCTGCTGATCCTCGACGAGGCGCAGACGGGCGTCGGCCGCACCGGCACGATGTTCGCGTGCCAGCGCGACGGCGTGACGCCCGACATCCTGACGCTGTCGAAGACGCTCGGCGCCGGGCTGCCGCTCGCGGCGATGGTCACGTCCGCGGCGATCGAGGAACGCGCGCACGCGCTCGGCTACCTGTTCTACACGACGCACGTGTCCGATCCGCTGCCGGCCGCCGTCGGCCTGCGCGTGCTCGACGTCGTGCAGCGCGACGGCCTCGTCGCGCGCGCGAACACGATGGGCGAGCGGCTGCGGCGCGGCCTGCTCGACCTGATGGAGCGCTTCGACTGCATCGGCGACGTGCGTGGGCGCGGGCTGCTGCTGGGCGTCGAGATCGTCAAGGATCGCCGCACCAAGGAGCCGGCGGACGGGCTCGGCGCGAAGATCACGCGCGAGTGCATGAAGCTCGGGCTCAGCATGAACATCGTGCAGTTGCCCGGCATGGGCGGCGTGTTCCGCATCGCGCCGCCGCTGACCGTCAGCGACGACGAGATCGATCTCGGCCTGTCGCTGCTGGAGCAGGCGATTACCCGCGCGCTTTAGCGCCCGTCGCCGCCTCGCCCGGTCCGTCGCACCGGTTCAACCAGCCGGCGCGACGGACGCCCGATCGTTCAACCCGCTTCCGCCGCCCACGCCTGCGCATCCGCGCCGGCCGGAATACGCATCGGGCTCGACGGATCGGTCGCCGCGCGCCACACGGCTTCGGCGACGTCCTGCGCATGCGTGATCGGCCCCGACGCATCGAGCATCCGCGCCACGGCCTTGCCGACGAAGTCCGCATACGCTTCGTGCTCGAAGCCGTGCATGTGGGACCGTGCGTTGTCGGCGAAACGCGTGTCGGGCGCGCGGCCCGGCAGCACCAGATGCGCGCGCACGCCGAACGGCGCGAGTTCGACCGCCATCGATTCGGTGAACGCATTCACCGCCGCCTTGCTTGCCCGATACGCGCCGACCAGCGGCAGCGCCTTCAGCGTGACGCTCGACGTGACGTTCACGACCACGCCGGCGCCGCGCGCGCGAAACTGCGGCAACACGGCCTGCGTCACTGCGATCGTGCCGATCGTGTTGGTGTCGAACAGCGCGCGCACCGTATCGAGCGGCGTGAGCTCGGCCGGTGCGGCCGCGCCGAAGCCCGCGTTGTTGACGAGCACGTCGATCGGGCCGGCGGCGTCGATCGCGGCGCGAATGCTGTCCGCGTTCGTCACGTCGAGCGGCAGCACGCGCAAGCGCTCCGACGGCGGCAGCACGTCGTCGGCCGGCTTGCGCATCGTCGCGACGACCTGCCAGTCGCGCGCCAGAAAATGCCGCGCGATTTCGAGGCCGAAGCCGGAAGAACAGCCGGTAATGAGTACGGTCTTCATGTGAACTCCTGGGGGGTGTTGAGCACGTGTCCGTACGATAGATGGCGGGAGCCGTATTCGCTACAATCGACAATCCGCTTTTCTTTTGCGAGAGTCCGGCGATGATCGACCCGCTGACCGAAGTCGTGACGCTGCTGCAACCGGGCGCGCGGTACTCGAAGTACGTGCGCGGCGCGAGCCCGTGGGCGATCAACCGCACGGTCGCCGGCGAGCCGTTCTATTGCGCGGTCCTCGACGGCGGCTGCCGGATCGCGATCGACGGGCATGCGCCGATCGAACTGCTGGCCGGCGACTTCATGCTGATTCCGGCGGCCTACGGCGTCGCGATGTCGAGCCTCGAACCGCCGCCGCCGGGCGTCGACACCGCGCCGCCCGTCATGCTCGACCACGGCGAATACCGGATCGGCGATCCGGCCAACCCGGTCGACACGCGGATGATGGCCGGCAACTGCAGTTTCGGTTCGCCCGATGCATCGCTGCTGGTGTCGCTGCTGCCCCGCTTCGTGCACGTGCGCGGCGAACCGCGGCTGACCACGCTCGTGCAACTGGTGCGCGACGAATCTCGCGCACAGCGGCCTGCCCGCGAGATCGTGCTGGCGCGTCTGCTCGAAGTGCTGCTGATCGAGGCGCTGCGGTTCACGACCGGCACGCACGCGTCGCCCGGGCTCGTGCGCGGGCTCGCCGACAGCCGCCTCGCGGCCGCGCTGCGCCGGATGCACGAACGCCCCGCGCACCCGTGGACGATCGTCGAACTCGCGAAGGAAGCCGCGCTGTCGCGCTCGACGTTCTTCGAACGCTTCAGCCGCGCGGTCGGCGTCGCGCCGATGGAATACCTGCTGACGTGGCGCATGGCGCTCGCGAAGGATCTGCTTCGCCGCAACGAAGGCCGCATCGCGGAAATCGCGGCGCGCGTCGGCTACAGCTCGGCGAGCACGTTCAGCGTCGCGTTCGCGCGGCATGTTGGCCGGCCACCCGCGCAATATGCGCGCGACGAACAGGCGGCGGTGAACGGAGCATGAACCGCACGCGCCTCCGCTGTTCCGCCGCCTGCTTAGAGGGTCCGTCACACAACGACGACGTGAGAGGTAGCCGATGACGACAGATGCGAAAGCCACCGGCGAACCCGACCACTGGCTCGTCGCGCGCCGCGACGCGGAAACCGGCATCGAAAGCCTGCACGCGCATTTCAACGGCCATGCGTACGACGCGCATGACCACGACGACATGCTGGTCGGCTTCACCGAACAGGGCGTGCAGCGCTTCCAGTGCCACCGCTCGCTGCATACGAGCGTGCCGGGCCGCGCGATCCTGATCGAGCCGGGTGCGATGCACGACGGCCACGCGCCCGAAGCCGGCGGCTTCACGTACGGGATGCTGTACCTGCCGCAGGCCTGGGTCGAGCGCGCCGCGCGCCGGCTCGACCTGCCGGGCCTCGGCAGCGTCGAAGCCACGTTCGGCCACACGCTCGTCGACGATCGCGGCCTCGTCGATGCGATCCGGAATGCGTTCTTCGCGCTCCACGACAACGAAGGCCGGCTCGCGCGCGACCAGACGCTCGACCGCCTGCTGATGCGGCTCGGCAGCCATCTGGGCGGCCCGCTTGTGCTGGAAAGCGACGTCGTGCCGCCCGCGATCGCACGCGTGCGCGACCTGCTGCACGAACACATGGGCGACAACATCGGCCTCGACGAACTCGCGAGCGTCGCCGGCATCGACCGGTTCCGGCTGACGCGCATGTTCCAGCGCGCGTTCGGCACGTCGCCGCACGCGTACCTCGTGCGTTTGCGGCTGCGTGCCGCGCGCCGGCTGCTGGCCGCCGGCCGCACGCCCGCGCAGGCGGCCGCCGACGTCGGCTTCGCGGACCAGAGCCACCTCGGCCGCTGGTTCCGCCGCGCGTACCGGATCACGCCGGCCGCGTACCGGCAACTCTGCACAAACGTTCCAGACTGATCGCGCGCGGCGTCGGATCATGGGCGCTCCAACCAGGAGCAAGCATGTTCGATACCAAAGTAGCGCTGATCGTGCGCGACGATCTCGCCGCGTGGCAGAAACTCAATGTCGTCGCATTTCTCGCGACGGGCGTCGCCGCCGGCGCGCCCGAGGCGCTCGGCGAACCTTACGAGGACGCGGCCGGGCGCCGCTACGGCAGGATGCTGGGCCAGCCGATGCTGGTGTTCGCGGCCGATCTGAACGGATTGCAGGCCGCGCACCGGCAGGCGCTGTCGCGCGAGTTGACGATCGTGCCCTACGTGCGCGCGATGTTCTCGACCGGGCACGATGCGGCCAACCGCGAAGCGTTTCGCGCCGAGGATGCGGAGAATCCCGATCTGGTCGGGTTGGCGTTGCGCGGGCCGAAGAAGGCCGTGGACAAGGCGGTGAAGGGGCTCGCGTTGCATGCGTGAACGCCGGCGGCGTGCCCGGCTCGCCGTCGCCGGTCAGCGATGCGCGAGCACGTTGACGAGCTTGCCGAACGGGTCGCGCACGTAAAAGCGCCGCACGCCCCACGGCTCGTCGGCCGGGCCGTATTCGACGGGCACGCCGGCCGCATGAACACGCGCAAGCGCTTCGTCGAGATCGTCGACCTCGATCGACAGATCGGGCGTCGGCGTGCCCGATCCGCCCTGCGACGCGAAGCTGATCTGCACGGCCATCTGCTCGGCGTTGCCGTAGGTCGCGATCCAGCCGTGGTCCATCAGCAGGTCGAGGCCGAAGATGTGCCGATAGAAGCGCTTTGCGTCGTCGATCGAGCGTGTGTCGATATTGGCGACGATTCGTTTGACCTTCATCGGTTTGCTCCGGGAAGCGAGGAAGTCGCCGATTCGACTACGATCGAAGCCGAATCGGCTGCGGATTCGCTACACAAACGGGCATGGCCCCCATCGTACCGACACATCCGGAAACAACGCTAAAAAGCCGCCGGCCCGTTGCAGGCCAGCGGCTTCCCGCCGATCAACCGCCGAGATACGCTTGCTTGATCCGGTCGTTCGCGAGCAGGTTCGCGCCCGTGTCGGCCAGCACCACGCGCCCGGTTTCGAGCACGTAGCCGCGATCGGCCACGCCGAGCGCCTTGTTCGCGTTCTGCTCGACCAGGAACACCGTGACGCCTTCGTCGCGGATCGTCCGGATGATGTCGAAGATCTGCGCGATCACGAGCGGCGCGAGGCCGAGCGTCGGCTCGTCGAGCAGCAGCAAACGCGGCTTGCTCATCAGCGCACGGCCGATCGCCAGCATCTGCTGCTCGCCGCCCGACATCGTGCCGGCGCGCTGCGCCGCGCGTTCCTTCAGGCGCGGAAACAGCTTGAACACGTGCTCGATGCCGTCGTCGATCTCGTGACGGCTCGCGAAAAAGCCGCCCATCTTCAGGTTCTCGAGCACCGTCAGACTCGGGAACACGCGCCGCCCTTCCGGCGAGATCGCCATCCCCTGCCGCATGATCTGGTGCGTCGACATCGCGGTGATGTCGTTGCCCTCGAACAGCACGCGGCCCGACGACGCGCGCGGCGTGCCGCATACCGTCATCATCAGCGTCGTCTTGCCGGCGCCGTTGCTGCCGATCAGCGTGACGATCTCGCCCTTGTTCACCTCGATCGACACGCCCGCGAGCGCCTCGACCGCGCCGTAGTGCGTATGGACCTGTTCCAGCTTCAGCATCACTCTTCCCCCAGATACGCCTTGATCACGCGCGGGTCGTTGCGGACCGCTTCCGGCGTGCCGATCACGATCGGCCGGCCATGCTCCATCACGAGGATGCGGTCGGACACGCCCATCACGAGGCTCATGTCGTGTTCGATCAGCAGCACCGATACGCCGAATTCACGGCGCAGCTTGTCGATCAGGTGCTGCAGCTCGATCTTTTCCTGCGGGTTGAGGCCGGCCGCCGGCTCGTCGAGCATCAAGAGACGCGGCTCGGTGATCATGCAGCGCGCGATCTCCAGACGCCGCTGGTGCCCGTACGACAGCGTGCCGGCCGGCCGGTTGGCGACCGCGGTCAGCCCCATCCGGTCGAGCCACACGGCCGCGCGTTCGAGCGCTTCCTTCTCGGCATGGCGGTACGCGGGCGTCGCGAACAGGCCGTGCAGCAGCCCGGCCTTCACCTTCCGATGCTGCGCGACGAGCAGGTTCTCGACGACGGTCAGCGACTTGAACAGGCGGATGTTCTGGAACGTGCGCACCAGGCCCTTCAACGCGATCTGGTGGCTCGGCAGCCCGCCAATCGCGTGGCCGTCGAGCACGACGTCGCCGCCGGTCGGCTTGTAGAAGCCGCCGACGCAGTTGAACACGGTGGTCTTGCCCGCGCCGTTCGGCCCGATGATCGCGAACACCTCGTTGCGGCGCACGTCGAAATCGATGCCGTCCACCGCGAGCAACCCGCCGAAGCGCATCTGCAGCCCGGCAACCTTCAACAGTTCTGCATTCGCGCTCATTGCGGCAGCTCCACGTGAGGACGGCTCGCGGGCAAGAGGCCCTGCGGACGCCACATCATCATCAACACCATCACCAGACCGAAGATCAGCATCCGGTACTCGGCGAACCCGCGCGCGACTTCCGGCAGCACGGTCAGCAGGATCGCCGCGAGAATCACGCCGAGCTGCGAGCCCATCCCGCCGAGCACGACGATCGCGAGGATCAGCGCCGATTCGATGAAGGTGAACGATTCAGGATTCACGAGGCCCTGACGCGCGGCGAAGAACGCGCCGCCGATACCCGCGAACGCCGCGCCGAGCGTGAACGCCGACAGCTTGATGCGCGTCGGGTTCAGGCCGAGCGAACGGCACGCGATCTCGTCGTCGCGCAGCGCTTCCCATGCGCGGCCCATCGGCATGCGGATCAGGCGGCTCGTCACGAACAGCGTGAAGCCGACCAGCACCAGCGCGATCAGGTACAGGAAGATCACCATGTGCTCGCCGCTGTATTCGAGCCCGATCAGTTCATGGAAAGTCTTCGCGCCTTCGACGCTCGCCGAGCGCGCCATCTCGAAGCCGAACACCGTCGGCTTCGGAATGCTCGAGATGCCGTCCGGGCCGCCGGTGAGGCTCGTCAGGTTGTTTGCGAGCAGGCGGATGATTTCGCCGAAGCCGAGCGTGACGATCGCGAGATAGTCACCACGCAAACGCAGCACCGGGAAGCCGAGCAGGAAGCCGAACGTCGCCGCGGCAATCGCCGCGATCGGCAGGCATTCCCAGAACGACAGCCCGAAATACTGGTTCAGCATCGCGTACGTATAGCCGCCGACCGCGTAGAACCCGACATAGCCGAGATCGAGCAGCCCCGCGAAACCGACCACGATGTTCAGCCCGAGACCGAGGATCACGTAGATCAGCGCGAGCGTCGCGACGTCCACTGCACCGCGCGAGCCGAAGAACGGCCACACGAGCCCGACCGCGAGCAGCACCCAGATGATCACGCGCTGCTGCCGCGCGCCCATCGCGGGCATCGCCGGCAGCTTCACCGCGGATTTCGCGCGCACGAGCCACGGCTTGAACAACTGGAACAGGAACACGGCCGCGACCGCGATCCACACCGGGCGCCAGTGCGGCGTCAGCACCACCTGATAGCCGTCGAGCTTCAGTTGCAGCCCGAGCACAGGAATCGTGAGGATCGCCGTCAGGAGCGCGGCGGCCACGGCATTTTTCAGCGCCTGGCCGATCGATGCGTCGGCGGCCGGGCGGCGAACGGAAATGACTTGACTCATCTGCGTCTCCGTCAAACCTTTTCGATGTCCGACTTGCCGAGCAGGCCGGTCGGGCGGAAGAGCAGGATCAGCACGAGCAGGCCGAACGCGACCACGTCCTTGTACTCGGCCGGCATGTATCCCGCGGCGAAGGTTTCGGCGAGGCCCAGCAGCACGCCGCCGAGCATCGCGCCCGGAATGCTGCCGATCCCGCCGAGCACCGCGGCGGTGAACGCCTTGATGCCCGCGACGAAGCCGATATACGGATTCAGCTTGCCGATCGTCAGCCCGATCAGCACGCCGCCGACGGCCGCCAGCATCGCGCCGAGCACGAACGTGAACGAGATCACGCGGTTCGTGTCGATGCCGAGCAGGTTCGCCATCTTCATGTCCTCGGCGCACGCGCGGCACGCACGGCCCATCCGCGAATGCGAGATGAACAGCGTGAGCGCGATCATCAGCACGATCGTCACGCAGACGATCAGCAGGCGCGCATACGGAACCGTCACGTCGTAGTCGCCGCCGAGATGGATCTCGAACGCGCCGGAGATCAGCACCGGCACCGACACGTCGCGCGCGCCCTGGCCGATCTGCACGTAGTTTTGCAGGAAGATCGACATGCCAATCGCGGAAATCAGCGGCACGAGGCGCGGGCCGCCGCGCAGCGGGCGATACGCGACGCGCTCCACCGCGAAGCCGTACAGGCCGGTGACGATCACCGACACGATCAGCGCGGCGCCGAGCACGAGCGGCAGCGGATAGCCGGCGGAGATACCGATGGCCGTCAGGGTCACGAGGCCCACGTACGCACCGATCATGTAGATCTCGCCGTGGGCGAAGTTGATCATGCCGATGATGCCGTAGACCATCGAATAGCCGATGGCGATCAACGCATAGATCGCACCCAGCGTCAGGCCGTTGACCAGCTGCTGGGCGAATTGGGGAAAGAAGTCAGTCATATGCGGGAAGCTCCCGTTGGCGCTGGGCCGCGTGCCGTCGCCGGATCACGGCGGCCGGCCGCGCGCAGCGCACGGTGTCGTCTCGGGCCGCCCTTTGGCGCGCATGGGGCAGATGCGCGGCCAATACGCACCCGCCCCGTCCGGGTTTCGGGCGGGGCGGGTGCGCGAGCGGATACTTCGTTGTTACTTGGCGGCGGTCTTCGTCGCGTCCTTGTGCCACGTGTACACGACGAACTTGAACGCCTTCAGGTCGCCCTGCGCGTCATACGCGACCTTGCCGATCGGCGTGTCGAACGTCGTCTTGTGCATGTACGCGGCGACCTTCGTCGGGTCCGTCGTCTTCGCGCCCGCGATCGAGTCGGCGATGATCTTCACCGCTGCGTACGACGGCATCTGGAACGGGCCGTTCGGGTCGCGCTTCTTGTCCGCGAACGCCTTCACGAGCGCCGCGTTGGCCGGATCGGCCGAGAAGTCGGCCGGCAGCGTGACCAGCATGCCTTCCGAAGCCGGGCCGGCGATCGCCGTCACGTCCTTGTTGCCCACGCCTTCGGGCCCCATGAACGTCGCCTTCACGCCCTGCTCGCGCGCCTGGCGCATCAGCAGGCCCATTTCCGGGTGGTAGCCGCCGAAGTAGACGAAATCGACGCCTTGCGACTTCAGCTTCGTGATGATCGCCGAGTAGTCCGAATCGCCGGCGTTGATGCCTTCGAACAGCACGACCGGGATCTTCGCGGCTTCGAGATCCTTCTTCACCGACGACGCGATGCCCTGGCCGTACGACTGCTTGTCGTGCAGGACCGCGACCTTCTTCGGCTTCACGTTGTTGATGATGTAGTGCGCGGCGGCCGGACCTTGCTGGTCGTCGCGGCCGATCGTGCGGAAGATGAAGTGGCGCTTCTTGCCTTCCGTCAGCTGCGGCGCGGTGGCCGACGGCGTGACCATCACGATGCCTTCGTTCTCGTAGATGTCCGACGCGGGAATCGTCGAACCCGAGCACACGTGGCCGATCACGTACTTGATCTTCTGGCTGACGATCTTGTTGGCGACGGCGACGGCCTGCTTCGGTTCGCACGCGTCGTCCATCATCACGACTTCGAACTTGTTGCCGCCCGCACCGCCTGCCGCGTTGATCTGTTCGATCGCGGTCAGCGCGCCGGCCTTCACCATGTCGCCGTATTGGGCGACCGAGCCGCTCATCGGACCAGCGATGGCGATCTTCACGGTTTCCGCTTGCGCGGCGGCGGCGCCGGCGGCGAACAGCACGGCGGCGGCGGAAATGGACGTAAGACGGGACAGCGTCATCTGGGAGCTCCTCGATGTTGTTTAGTCATACGGGCAAAGGCGGCATGACTTGCGCAATCGAACAGCACCCGGGGCGAGGACAGGGGACACGCCCGAGACACATAGAAGACGGAACTCCAGCGGAATGTTGCGTAGCGGGGCCCGGCTCTTGCAGTCCCCGAAGGGGACGTCTGGTTCGGAAAGACATCGTGATGCGTCTTGCATTGCGCAAGCGTTTCGCCTGCCCCGCTTGCCAAATCGCTCGTTCGGAGGGATGGTCCGACAGCCATTGGCAAGGCAGCCGAAATTATATGGGCGTTTTTCAATCGTCTGTCAAAAATGCCTGTCGATTGAGGGAAAACACGTATGTTTTTGAGGCGGGCGGGTGGCGACGGGGGCGCAACCTTTTCGGGGTGGGACGATTGCCTTGGGTGCAATTGGGTTGCTATTGGGCGGGGAGACCGGGGTGGGTTCCTTGCTGGGCATGGCGTCCGGCGAGGGCGTGATCCGCGATGGTGCGTTTTGTGGGCGGCCCAGGAGTCGATCGCGGGAAACCAATCGACTGATGATTGTGTGAGTGCGCACCAGAACGGGCGCTCGACATCGCGGCAAATCTTACTGTTTACTTTTGAAGCTAAACATTTTGAAAGCTTTTTGAGATTTCCATGAAATAATGTGGCCTCGCTTCAGCAATCCAGCCAGCCTCCCTGCAAGTCGCGCCCGCCGCGCCTCGCAGTCGCTTCAGGGACGCTTCGACGTCCCCCTTGTCGCTCAGCCGCCAGCCAGTGATTTGCCGTTTTTGTTCAATGCACATCACCTGCTTCGAATCATCGATGAATTGCCCAATCCGCCTCTCTTCCGCCGCCGCGATTGCGTGTGCGCTTTCTGTTTGTGCTGCCCATGCTTCCGGACGCGATACGCTGACCGACCGGTCGGCCAGTGCCAATGTGTTTCGCTCGGAGCGACGTGCGGCCGCCCGGGATGATGGGCATGCGGCGCGGTTGAGCCGCAGGCGGGTGCAGTTCGCCACGCCTGCCGAACGCAGCCCGTTCGATACGCCGGATACGCGGCCGTTGCGGGTGACGAGCGATGCGCTTGTGGCATCGCCGCCCGCTTCTTCTGAACGTGAACCCGATGTCATCTTGCCGCCGAATCGTGTCGCGCTCGGCGCGGGCGGGAGCGACAGTTTGGGGCGCGCTGTGCCGGGGTATGAGCAGCGCGAGCGGAACTGGAATGAATACCTGCGCGCTAATGGATCGCGGCCGGCTGTGAGTGGCGGCTCGTATGCGCCGCAGCGGCCGTACGATGCGCCGCGCGGTCCGCACGGCGCGCCGAATCCGTTCGATCCGTCGGTGCCGCAACCAGAGACGCGGACGTTCTATGACAACGGCTCAGGGGCGAAATGCACGGCTACCGGCGGTGCGGGGACGTCGCGGTCGTCTTGCGATATCGCTTGGTGATGCGTGGTTTGGGGTGGCTGCCGCCGGTTACGGCTGCTCTACCCCGTCCGGCGCGCTGCGCGACGTCGCGCAGCGCGGCCGCATCTCGCGGCGTTGCCTTTTACATCTGCGTGATGATCAGCCTGCCCGGCTCAATGTCGATCCTCGCCTTGCGGCCCGGAACAAAACACGCATCGTTGATCAGCCACGCGCGTCGAGGCCGGCGCGGCCACCGACACTTCACCCCAGGCGGCCGTCGACCGCTGCGGCACCCGCGTAACCCACTCCTCCTGCACCGCATCGTCCCACACCTTGTAGCGCGCCTGCCAAACCAGCTCGCCGCCAGCGTTATCAAGAAAGTGTAATTATTTTACAAGTCTGTTTATAGTACGAAAACACTTCGTCGATTTCCGCCGAAATGACTTCCCAATCCCCGCCACCAAGTCCCGCGCCAATCATTGGCATTTGCACCGAAAGTCGATTAGCTAACGCAAATTCGCAAATTTTACTAAGGCATATCTTGAGGTCAGAATACGAAACGTATTGAGCAACGTCGCGACTACTCTTGCGAATCCCGTCCTGAGAAACCATGTTCGCGACAAATATCCGCTTCTCGTCATCCACAGACAAAAATTGAACCATTCCGAGCGGAGGCCGCTGTTCATCTCGGAACAATTCGAGATAACCATCTCGTGCGACAGGGTATTTCTTGCCGAGAGAAACAACAAACCCGCGCCCCCATTTCCCCCGATTGTTCACCACATGAGCAATCAAGGTTGAATTTTCCCGTGGCACAGCCGCATCCCCAACTTCATAGACAATCGACAGTCCTTTGGGAGGATTGCCTATGACCGCCTTCCAGACATGCTCGAAATCTTCTCGTTTGATTTCGTCTTTTTGAGAAATTTCAAGCTCGTCCTTAATTCCATCAAAGAGCAAAAATCCTATCTCAGGATTCCAATCACGTACCGATGAAGATGCATAGATAACTCCACCATCAGGATGGCTAATCTGGCGCGTCGCGACGCCGTCGAGAAATTCCGTATAAACCTCCCCTACACCACACGGAAACTCTGTTTTTGAATGGAAATATTCTCTTTTCATGAGCAACTCGATCCACTTCTTTTCACGCGATTCGAAATATCAAGTGGTTCACTCCCTTCAACCAAGAAAGTTCCTGGACGGGGCTCCTTGACATCCAAACCCGTAACGTCAATTTCAACAAAATGCGTGATGCTATTAAGTTTTCGCGCATCGCCGTAAATATTTGCCGCAAGCTGTCCTAGTGACATCTTTCCAGTTCCAGCAGCATCGGCCATAGTTCTACCGCCAATCATATCGGGAGATATATCAGTGAAATACTGACCATCTCCAAACCTTGCATGTACGGGCCCATGCGACGCATTCAAAAGTCCACTACTCGTAATGCCCTCCATACCATCTTGAGTCGTGTAGTGGTAAAGCGTTGTTATGTCGTCGCCAGTCAGTCCCCATGGGTCAATCCACGATACCGGGTTAGGCGCGTACCGATAGAGGTTCGCTCCTCCCAGCAATCCAATCGGATCCGGATTGATGAATCTCCCGATGTCTGGATCGTAGAACCGGAAAGTGTTGTAGTGCAACCCGGTCTCGCGGTCCAAATACTGTCCTTGGAAGCGCAAGTTCTGTGGTCGTGGTGCATATGTCGACGTCGGCGCGGCTACCGACACTTCACCCCAGGCGGCGGCCGACGTCTGCGGCGCCCGCGCGATCCACTCCTCCTGTACCGCATTGCCCCAAACCTTATAGCGCGCCTGCCAGACCAACTCGCCACCAGCGTCAGTCAGTTCCTCCGGCAACCCCGATACATCATTGTGGAAGTAGTAAACCGCATCCCGTCCATCCGCATCATTAGCCGCTGCCCTCCCTTGATCGATCCGGGCAAGCGGCACATAACTATTGGACTCGTACAAGTACGTCAGCGCTTCCTCGCCCTGACGATCGTGATACGTCTCCTGCACCAACCGCATGCCGTCCCACAGGAAATCCGTACTCGCATAACTGCCATTGAGCTTCCTGATCCGTCGACCGAACGCGTCGTATTCGAAATGCGTCGTTGCAACCCCGAGCCGGTCCTTCGTCACGACGGTCTTCAACTGGTTCCAGTCGTCGTATTCAAGCGTGAGCTCTTTAGCCGGCCCATGCCCGCTCACCTTACGAACGAGCCGCCCATACGCGTCGT
Organism: Burkholderia anthinoferrum; assembly: GCF_002925705.1. Classification (NCBI taxonomy): domain Bacteria; kingdom Pseudomonadati; phylum Pseudomonadota; class Betaproteobacteria; order Burkholderiales; family Burkholderiaceae; genus Burkholderia; species Burkholderia anthinoferrum. The sequence continues at coordinate 1,983 of NZ_LFZP01000048.1, read as the reverse complement.
ACTCAAAGCGCTTGTCCTCGAACATCTTGAGCCGGTTGTGCTCGACATACCCGCCCGGGTGATCGCTCGACACCAGGTTCGCCGCGGCATCCCACCGAAACACTTCCGACGGCAATCCCGGCCCCACCGCCTGTTCGATGCGCCCCGTCGGGTCATACCGATAGCTCGTCGTGCCGTAACGCTGGTCGCGCTTCTGGATCACGTCGCCAGCGGCATCGTATTGCCACTGCTTCGCAAGCAACTCGCCGCCCGCCGCGCCGCACTGCGCAGTTTGCCGAGCACGGCGCCCCACCGCGTCATACCCGAAGTGACTCGTCAGCTTGCCCTGCGTCCGCAGCACCTCGCGATGCAGGTCGTCCCGTTCGATGTCCGCAACCGTGGCACCGTCGAAACGAATCTGGTGCACATGCCCCGACCCGTAATGCAGCCAGTCGATCGTGCGCTCGCCGGAAATCGTCGTGCTGACACGATTGCCGAGCTCGTCGTAGGTGTGTGCGAGCCAGCCGGTCGGCGTGTATTCCTCGACGACTTCTCCACGCTTGTCGTACTTCAGGCTGACGCGATTCTTCAGCGATGGTCCACGCGCGGCAAGCGTGTACAACTCGGCCGACGTGATCCGGCCGGCCTCGTCATACAGGTATTCGCAACGCTCGTGCGCGGCTTGTTTCGCCGTCAGCTGCCCGATCGCATCGCGCTCGTATCGCGTTTCGATCTGCCCATCGCGTACGATCGTGCCTTGACCGCACACGTCGTACTCGTATGTCCGCTTGTGGCCATCGAGCCCGATCTGTGCGGAAACGAGATCGCGACGGTCGTACTGAAAGCGATACGTCTCACGATTCTCGTTGGTCAGGCTCGCCAACCGGAACGCCTGGTCATAGCCGAACTGCACGACCCGACCCGCCGCATCCGTGCGTGCAAGCAACAATCCACGCGGATTGACTTCGTAGCGCGTGCTGCGCTGGTTTGGATCGACGACCTCAATCAGCCTTCCGGCCGCGTCGTAACGGAACATCTGACGCGCACCATCGGTCGTCCCGATCCCCGTGACTCGCCCCATCGCATCCGTTTCGTACACCGTGGCATTGCCGGCCGCATCGGTCACCCGAGCGAGCGCACCGCGTGCGTCATACGCAAACCGCGTGACCTTGCCGGAACAGTCGGTATACGCGGTCAACTGCGCCCGGCCATTCCATTCGAGGAATTTGTACCCGCCACGCGCATCGCGAATCGTATGCACGAGCCCGCGCTCGTCCCTGTAGTACTCGGTCGCGAAATCCGCCGGATCGCGCACCATCACCAGATTGCCGCGCGCGTCGTAACGATAGATCCATCGCGCGTTGGTCGGATCGATTTCCGCAACAGGCAGATCGTAGTGCCCATTCCATTCGGTCCGCTCGACATGGCCGAGCGCGTCGATGCGCTGCGTCTGCCGGCCGCGCTCGTCATATTCGAAGCGAGTGACATGGCCGGCCGGATCAGTCGTGCTGACCAGCTGCCGCATCGCGTTCCATTCGAGCCGCCACACGTTGCCTTCGGCATCCGTATAACTCGTCGGCTGCTGATCCTCGTTCCACGTCCAGACCGTCACGCGCCCGATCTGATCGGTGATCGTCACCGAACGCTGCGCAAGGTCTGCATCGAACGTGTACGCTTCGCCGTCGTCGGTCCAATGGCGCACGACACGTGCGTCGCAGCCCACACCCTGCCACGCATAAAAGCAGTTCAAGCCGCCGGGCAACGTGTGCTGGACCATCAACCCATGCTCGTAGGCAAACCGTCGCCCGGTGTGGCCGCTGCGATCGGTCACGGCCACGAGTTGGCCGGCATCGTCGTACGCATAACGCACCAGCGTGTCGGGTTGCTCTCCGTCGACACCGCGCGTCAGTTCGATCGTGGCATGCGGCTAGTGTCCTGTTCCGCTGATTCGCGAGCAAAGTCGATGCAGCTTTTCGAGGATGGAATCGGCTGACGCGGTCCAGA
>NZ_LFZP01000039.1:0-105788 GCF_002925705.1 Burkholderia anthinoferrum | reverse complement strand
CTTTTCTTTGGCAAGACAAAGAAAAGTGACCGCTGCCCCGCGCAGGGGCGACGCTAATAGACCGACACGATCACAGGAATTTCACGACCCCGGAAGCGCCCCCGAGACAGCGAGAAAAAGCCGCAAAATACCGACCCACATCAACCAACCGACCTGCCCGGAAGGGCAAAACCCAAACCTTCCGATAGAACCCGTCGCAATTGCGCAAGACGCTTGCGTCGCCCTTACCTAAACTTGATCCTGTTGAACCCTCTTACGAAACCGAAAGGAACGACCATGACGACCTCGACCGTGACCCGCCAGACATTCGACGAAGTGATGGTGCCGGTATTCTCTCCCGCGCCGTTCGTGCCGGACCGTGCAGAGGGCTCGCGCGTATGGGACACGGCCGGCCGTGAATACATCGACTTCGCGTGCGGCATCGCGGTCACGTCACTCGGCCACGGCCACCCGGAACTGCTGAAGGTGCTGGACGAACAAGGCCGCAAGCTCTGGCACATCGGCAACGGCTACACGAACGAGCCGGTCCTGCGCCTCGCGAAGCGCCTCGAATCGCTGACCTTCGCCGACCGCGCATTCTTCGCGAACTCGGGCGCGGAAGCGAACGAAGCCGCGCTGAAACTCGCGCGCCGCGTCGCCTTCGACCGCCACGGCGCTGATAAAGTCGAAATCGTGTCGTTCGTGCAGTCGTTCCACGGCCGCACGTTCTTCACCGTCAGCGTCGGCGGCCAGCCGAAATACTCGGAAGGCTTCGGCCCCGTGCCGGAAGGCATCAAGCACCTGCCGTTCAACGACATCGAAGCCGCGAAGGCCGCGATCGGCCCGAAAACCTGCGCGGTGATCGTCGAGCCGGTGCAGGGCGAAGGCGGCGTGATTCCCGCCGATCCGGCGTTCCTCAAGGCACTGCGCGAAGCGTGTGACGCGAACGACGCACTGCTGATCTTCGACGAAGTGCAAACGGGCGTCGGCCGCACGGGCCAGTTCTACGCCTACATGGACACGGGCGTCACGCCCGACATCCTGACGACCGCGAAAGCGCTCGGCAACGGCTTCCCGATCGGCGCGATGCTGACGACGAACGAACTGGCCGCGCACTTCAAGGTCGGCGTGCACGGCACGACGTACGGCGGCAACCCGCTCGCATCGGCGATCGCCGACAAGGTCGTCGAACTGATCGGCGACCCGGCCCTGCTCGAAGGCGTGCGCGAACGCAGCGTGCGCCTGAAGGGCGCGCTGGAACGCATCAACGCGCGCTTCGGCATCTTCAAGGACATCCGCGGCAAGGGCCTCCTGGTCGGCGCCGAACTCACCGCCGCATTCGACGGCCGCGCGAAGGACTTCGTCACCGCCGCCGCCGAGCAAGGCCTGATCATGCTGATCGCCGGCCCGAACGTGCTGCGCTTCGTGCCGTCGCTTGTGATCCCGTTCGACCTGCTCGACGAAGGCGTGAAGCGCTTCGAGAAGGCAGTCGAGCAGGTGGTCGCGGCCCAGGAAGCCACCGCGCGCTGATCGGCGCCCCCATCGCAGACAGGAACGACGATGCTATTTGTTCGCCCCGGCAAACTCACGGATCTCGATGCGCTCGCGCACATGGCGCGCACCGCGCAGCCGGTCCTGCACTCGCTGCCGCACGACCGCGCGGCGCTCGAAGCGCGTGTGGCGCTCTCGGAAGATTCGTTTCGCGCGGACGTCGACTTCGCCGGCGAGGAGTTCTACCTCTTCGTACTCGAGGATTCGTCGACCGGCAAGCTGCTCGGCACGGCGAGCATCGTGGCCGCGGCCGGCTACTCGGAACCGTTCTACGCGTTCCGTAACGACGCGCTGATCCACGCGTCGCGCGAGCTGCACGTGAACCGCAAGATCCATGCGCTCACGATGTCGCACGAGCTGACCGGCAAGAGCCGGCTCGCGGGCTTCTACGTCGATCCGTCGCTGCGCGGCGACGCGGCCGCGCACCTGATCTCGCGCGCCCGGATGATGTACATCGCCGCGAACCGCCGCCGCTTCACGCCCGAAGTATTCACGCTGCTGCTCGGCGTGAGCGACGGCAACGGCGCATCGCCGTTCTGGGAAGCGGTGGGCCGCAAGTTCTTCGGCCGCGATTTCACCGACGTCGACATCGCATCGGGCGGCCGCAGCCGCACGTTCATCGCCGAAGTGATGCCGGCCTATCCGCTCTACGTGCCGCTGCTGCCGGAAGCCGCACAGCGCGTGCTCGGCGAGCCGAACGAAACGGCGCTGCTCGCATACGACATCCATCTGGAGGAAGGCTTCGAGCCCGACCGCTTCGTCGACATCTTCGACGCGGGCCCGGTATTGACCGCGCAGGTCGATCGCACCGCGTGCGTGAAGCACGGCGCGGAGCGCGTCGTGCGCGAGGCCGCGCATCAGCAGGGCGACGTCGCGTACCTGGTGTCGACGGGCAGCGGCGAATCGTTCCGCTGCGTGCTGGCCGACCTGCCGGGCGAGACGGCCGACGCGCGGGGCGCCGAGGCGCCGCTGGCCGGCGACGTGCGCGCGGCGCTCGACGTGAAGGAAGGCGATGTCGTGCGCTGCGTGCCGCTGCATCGCCGCGACGATGAAGAATCGAAGGGAGACGCAGCATGATCGTCGTTCGTGTCGTACAAACGGGCGACGTCGACGCGCTCGTGTCGCTCGCGCAGGAAACCGGGCCGGGCCTGACCACGTTCAAGCCCGACCGCGACGCGCTCGCCGCGCGCATCGAACGCTCGCGCCGCACGCTGGAGGGCAAGGCGGCGCCGGGCGAAGCCGGCTACTTCTTCGTGATGGAAGATTCGAAGACGGGCGACATCGCGGGCGTGTGCGGGATCGAGACGCAGGTCGGCCTCGAGCAGCCGTTCTACAACTACCGCGTGAGCACGGTCGTGCACGCGAGCCAGGAGCTCGGCGTGTGGACGCGGATGTCCGCGCTGAACATCTCGCACGACCTGACGGGCTACGCGGAAGTGTGCTCGCTGTTCCTGAGCCCGCGCTATCGCACGGGCGGCGTCGGCGGCCTGCTGTCGCGCTCGCGCTTCATGTTCATCGCGCAGTTCCGCGACCGCTTTCCGGAGCGCATCTGCGCGGAACTGCGCGGCCACTTCGACGAGGACGGTACGTCGCCGTTCTGGCGTGCGGTCGGTTCGCACTTCTACCAGATCGATTTCAACGCGGCCGACTACCTCAGCTCGCACGGCCGCAAGTCGTTCCTCGCGGAACTGATGCCGCGCTACCCGGTGTACGTCGACCTGCTGCCGCAGGACGCGCAGGACGCGGTCGGCCTCACGCACCGCGACACGCTGCCGGCCCGCAAGATGCTCGAGGCCGAAGGGCTGCGTTACCAGAATCACGTCGACATCTTCGACGCGGGCCCCGTGCTCGAATGCCACGTCAACGACCTGCGCACGGTGCGCGAGAGCGTCGTCGTGCCGGTCGCGATCGGCGCGCCGGACGCAACCGACAACGTACCGAAGTCGCTCGTGTCGAACACGTCGCTCGACGATTTCCGCGTCGGCGTCGCGCCGGGCGTGGTCGCGAACGGCGCGTTCGTGCTGTCGGCCGACGATGCCGCCGCGCTCGACGTGAAGGCCGGCGATCCGGTTCGCGTGCTGCCGCTCAAAGTCAAACAGGGATAAACGAATCATGACGGAACTCTTCATCGACGGCGCCTGGGTCGCAGGCTCGGGCCCCGTCTTCGCTTCGCGCAACCCGGGCACCGACGCGATCGCATGGCAGGGCGAAAGCGCGTCGGCGGCCGACGTCGACCGTGCGGTCGCGAGCGCGCGCCGCGCGTTCGCCGGCTGGTCGGCGCTCGACTTCGACGCGCGCTGCGACATCGTCAAGCGTTTCGCCGCGCTGCTCACCGAGCGCAAGGAAGCGATCGCGACCGCGATCGGCCGCGAAACCGGCAAGCCGCTGTGGGAAGCGCGCACCGAAGTCGCGTCGATGGCCGCGAAGGTCGCCATCTCGATCCAGGCCTACCAGGAACGCACCGGCGAGAAGCGCCAGGACATGGCCGACGGCGTCGCGGTGCTGCGTCATCGCGCGCACGGCGTCGTGGCCGTGTTCGGCCCGTACAACTTCCCCGGCCACTTGCCGAACGGTCATATCGTGCCGGCGCTGATCGCCGGCAACACGGTCGTGTTCAAGCCGTCCGAACTCGCACCGGGCGTCGCGCGCGCGACGGTCGAGGTGTGGCGCGAAGCCGGGCTGCCGGCCGGCGTGCTGAACCTCGTGCAGGGCGAGAAGGACACCGGCATCGCGCTCGCGAACCATCGGCAGATCGACGGGCTGTTCTTCACCGGCAGCTCGGATACCGGCACGCTGCTGCACAGGCAGTTCGGCGGCCGGCCGGAAATCGTGCTCGCGCTCGAGATGGGCGGCAACAATCCCCTCGTGATCGGCGAGGTCGAGGACATCGACGCGGCCGTGCATCACACGATCCAGTCGGCGTTCCTGTCGGCCGGCCAGCGCTGCACGTGCGCGCGCCGCATCTTCGTGCCGCAGGGCGCGTTCGGCGACCGCTTCCTCGCACGCTTCGCCGACGTCACGTCGAAGATCACCGCCGACGTGTTCGATGCCGATCCGCAGCCGTTCATGGGCGCGGTGATCTCGGCACGCGCGGCCGCGAAGCTGGTCGACGCGCAGGCGCGCCTGGTCGAGCAGGGCGCGAAGCCGATCATCGCGATGGCGCAGCGCGATCCGCGCCTCGGCTTCGTGAATGCGGCGATCGTCGACGTGACGGGCGTCGCGAACCTGCCCGACGAAGAGCACTTCGGCCCGCTCGCGCAGATCGTCCGCTACGCGACGTTCGACGAAGCGATCGAGCGCGCGAACGACACGGCGTTCGGCCTGTCGGCCGGGCTGCTCGCCGACGACGCGAAGGCATGGGAGCACTTCCGCCGCACGATCCGCGCCGGCATCGTCAACTGGAACCGCCCGACCAACGGCGCATCGTCGGCCGCACCGTTCGGCGGCACGGGCCGCTCGGGCAACCATCGCCCGAGCGCGTACTATGCGGCCGACTATTGCGCGTATCCGATGGCGTCGGTGGAAAGCACGCAACTGACCTTGCCCGCGAGCCTGTCGCCGGGCCTGCATTTCTGATCGAGGGAGCGACGATGAACGCACAAGAAGCCAATTTCGACGGACTCGTCGGCCCGACCCACAACTACGCCGGGCTGTCGTTCGGCAACGTGGCGTCGCTGAACAACGAGAAGTCGGCCGCGAACCCGAAGGCGGCCGCGAAGCAGGGGCTGCGCAAGATGAAGCAGCTCGCGGATCTCGGCTTCGCGCAAGGCGTGCTGCCGCCGCAGGAGCGGCCGTCGCTGCGCCTGTTGCGCGAGCTCGGCTTCTCGGGCAAGGACGCGGACGTGATCGCGAAGGCCGCGAAGCAGGCACCCGAACTGCTCGCCGCGGCGAGCTCGGCGTCGGCGATGTGGACCGCGAACGCGGCCACCGTCAGCCCGTCGGCCGACACGAACGACGGCCGCGTGCACTTCACGCCGGCGAACCTGTGCAGCAAGCTGCATCGCGCGATCGAGCATGAGGCGACGCGCCGCACGCTGTCGACGCTGTTCGCGGACCCCGCGCACTTCGCGGTGCATGAAGCGCTGACGGGCACGCCGGCGCTCGGCGACGAAGGCGCGGCGAACCATACGCGCTTCTGCGCCGAGTACGGCAAGCCGGGCGTCGAATTCTTCGTGTACGGCCGCGCGGAATACCGTCGCGGGCCGGAGCCGAAGCGTTTCCCGGCCCGCCAGACGTTCGAGGCGAGCCGCGCGGTCGCGCATCGCCACGGGCTTGCGGAGGAAGCGACGGTCTACGCGCAGCAGGATCCGGACGTGATCGACGCGGGCGTGTTCCACAACGACGTGATCTCGGTCGGCAACCGCGACACGCTGTTCACGCACGAACGCGCGTTCGTCAACAAGCAGGCGATCTACGACACGCTGACCGCCGCGCTCGACGCGCGCGGCGCGCGCCTGAACGTGATCGAGGTGCCGGACGCGGCCGTGAGCGTGAACGATGCCGTCACGTCCTACCTGTTCAACAGCCAGTTGCTGTCGCGCGCGGACGGCTCGCAGGTGCTCGTCGTGCCGCAGGAATGCCGTGAGAACGCGAAGGTCGCCGCCTACCTCGACCATCTCGCGGCCGGCAACGGCCCGATCCGCGACGTGCTCGTGTTCGACCTGCGCGAAAGCATGAAGAACGGCGGCGGCCCCGCTTGCCTGCGCCTGCGCGTCGTGCTGAACGAAGCGGAGCGCGCGGCCGTCACGTCGAACGTGTGGATCAACGACACGCTGTTCGCGTCGCTCGACGCGTGGATCGACAAGCACTATCGCGATCGCCTCGCACCGGAGGACCTCGCCGATCCGGCGCTGCTCGACGAATCGCGCACGGCGCTCGACGAGCTCACGCAGATCCTGCGCGTCGGTTCGCTGTATGACTTCCAGCGCTGAGGCACGGATGCCGGCCGCCGCGCTGCTCGACGATTTTCTCGCGTTCACGCTGGCGGGAGATGCGCCGGCTGAAACGCACGGCGCCTGCGCGGGCGACGCGGTGCGCTGGCAATGGCTCGGCGACGGGCTGATCGCGTTCGAGCCTGCCGCCGCTGACGCCGCGGCGCGCGCGAGCGTGCTCGTGTCGGCCGGCGTGCACGGCGACGAGACCGCGCCGATCGAGCTGCTGTCGATGCTCGTGCGCGATCTCGCGTCGGGCGCGCTGCCGCTCGCGTGCCGGCTGCTCGTCGTGCTCGGCAACGTGCCGGCGATGCGCGCGGGCGAACGCTATCTCGACGACGACCTGAACCGCCTGTTCGGCGGCCGTCACGCGCAGGCGCCCGCGAGCCGCGAAGCGCCGCGCGCCGCGCGGCTCGAAGCGGCGGCATCCGCCTTCTTCGCGGCGGCGCCGGCGGGCGGCGCGCGCTGGCACATCGACATGCATACGGCGATCCGTGCGTCGGTATTCGAGCAGTTCGCGCTGCTGCCGCACACGGGCACGCCGCCCACGCGCGCGATGGTCGAATGGCTCGGCGATGCGCGCATCGCGGCCGTGCTGCTGCACACCGCGAAGGGCAACACGTATTCGCATTTCACGGCCGAGCAGTGCGGTGCGCTCGCGTGCACGCTGGAGCTCGGCAAGGTGCGGCCGTTCGGCCAGAACGACCTCGCGCGTTTCGCGCCGGCCGATCGTGCGGTGCGCAAGCTCGTGTCGGGCGAGCGGCGTGAAGACGCGGCCGAGGGCGGCCGTCCGCCGCTGCCGCGCGTGTTCACCGTGATCGACCAGATCACGAAGCAGAGCGACGCGCTCGAGCTGTTCGTCGCAGCCGACGTCGCGAACTTCACCGCATTCGCACGCGGCACCGTGCTCGCACGGGACGGCGACTACCGCTACACGGTGACGCACGACGAGGAACGGATCGTGTTTCCGAACCCGACCGTGAAGCCCGGGCTGCGCGCGGGCCTGCTCGTGATCGACACGACGCGCGAGACGCTGGCCGCACTCGTCTGATCGAGGCGCGATCGTGCGGGCCGCGGCGACGCGCGGCGCGCATCGTCCCGCGGCCCCTTCATTTTGGCGATGACGCCCGCCCGCCGCGCAGACGGCGAGTGCGTCGCGCTTGCTGGTTTGCGACACCGTCTTGCAAGTTCGGCGGGTCGCGTGGCGGCCGCCGGGCACGCGGCGCAGCATCGCGCGCCGACGCCCGCTCCGCCATGCCGGGCCGCGCGGATTGGTACAATCGCGGCCTTGCGGCTGTTGCGCCGCATCACGGCGCGGCGTCGGCATTGCCGGTGTCATCCGACCCTGCAATGATGGATGCGCCCGTCGTTTCGGAACATTCGAGTATCGAGGAGAACACCTGATGAAGTTGGATTGGCGTAAAGTGGCCGCGCATGCGGTGGTGGCGGCATCGGCGGTGGCGGCAGGCAGCGCGCTTGCCGGGGATCTGAAGGAGATCCGGTTCGGCGTCGAGGCCTCGTACGCCCCGTTCGAATACAAGACGCCCGACGGCAAGCTGACCGGCTTCGACATCGACATCGGCAACGCGGTGTGCGCGAAGCTGAAGACGAAGTGCGTGTGGGTCGAGAACGACTTCGACGGCCTGATCCCGGCGCTGCAGGCGCGCAAGTTCGACGCGATCAACTCGGACATGACGATCACGGACCAGCGCAAGCACGCGATCGCGTTCACCGATCCGATCTACACGATTCCGAACCAGCTGATCGCGAAGCAGGGCAGCGGCCTGCTGCCGACCCCGCAAGCGCTGAAGGGCAAGCGCGTCGGCGTGCTGCAGGGCACGATCCAGGAAGCGTACGCGAAGAAGAAGTGGGCGCCGGCCGGCGTTGAAGTCGTGCCGTACCAGACGCAGGATCTGGCCTATGCCGACCTGAAGTCGGGCCGTCTCGACGCGACCTTCCAGGATTCGGAAGCCGGCTCGAAGGGCTTCCTGACGAAGCCGCAAGGCCAGGGCTTCGGGTTCGCGGGCGGCACGGTCAGCGACGCCGAGATCCTCGGCTCGGGCGTCGGCTTCGGCCTGCGCAAGAACGACGCGGCGCTGAAGACCGCGCTCGATCAGGCGCTGAAGGAACTGAAGGCCGACGGTACGATCGACAACCTCGCGAAGAAGTACTTCAGCGTGCCCGTCACGCTCAAGTAAGCGTTTCGTGCGCGCACGATGTAAAAAAACCGGCCGCCGATGCGGCCGGTTTGCTTTTCGGCAGCGAAAACGGCAGCGGCGGGCCGGCCGTCAGCCCGGCTGCGCGGCGAAGAACCGCCCCAGCTCGCGTGCGAGCTCGTTGAGCACGGCCATCTCCTGCTGCGAGATCTTGCGCGCGGGCTGCGCGCCGGCCCAGTCGCCGTACAGCAGCGCGACGCTCGTCGCGCCGACGCGTACGGGCAGCAGCACGAATGCGCGCGTGTCGTCGAACGCGTCGAGATACCACGCAGGCAGGCGCTTCACCATCTTCGGCTCCCGTGCCTGCTCGATGAAGATGCCGACCGAATTCGTGATCGCGAGATGGAACACGTCCGGCTCGAAGCGCTCGTCGAAGCGCAGCCGGTCGAGCGCCGTATCGACGCCGGGGCCGAAGCCCAGGCGCGCGGCGAACGTGCCGTCGTCGTGACGCACGAACATCACGGTGCGCGTGAACGCGAGGCCGGCCAGCAGGCTTTCCGACGCGAGCGCGAGCACCGGCGTCAGCACGTGCTCGGACGGCAGCGCACGCAGGTCGGCAAGACCGGCTTCGAGGCATGCCTCGGGTTCGGCCTGCGCGCGCGCGATCGCATCGGCGTTCGCGCGCAGCTCGACGATCTCGCGCATCACCGTGTCGCTCGCTTCCTCGCGCGCGAGCCGCTCGGCGATCTCGACGATCGCCTCGGATTCCATGTCGAGCTCAGCGCCGTAGTGCTGCGCGAGCGCCGCGATGCGCGCGTCGCGCTGCGCGCTGGCAGGCATGACGAGCGCGCCGGCGACGTCGGTCGAACAGCGGCTCACCGCGCGCAGCCAGCGGATGCGCTCTGCCGGGCCGTCGTCGGCGGCCGGGCCCGCGTGGCGGGCGTCGCCGTCTTCGTCGTCGAATGCGTCGGCGTGCGCCGCGTGGTCGCCGTCGGCCATCCCCGCGCGGATCACGTCGGGCAGCCGCCAGCGCGCGGCTGCCTCGAGACCGATCTCGTCGAAGCCGACGCCGAGCACGTCGGTGCAGGCGGCCGATTCGTCGCCGTTCAGTTCGGCCGCGCGGCGGCGGATGCGGTCCCACTCGCTGTCGAGATAGCAGACCACCAGCAGCTTGCCGACCTGGCGCATCAGCGTGCAGACGACGGCCTCCTCGCCCGCGCGCAGTTCGGCGCGCTCGGTGAGCTTGCGCGCGACGCAGCCGGACAGCAGCGCGCGGTTCAGCTCCAGCTTCGCGTCGATGCGCCGCGGCGTGCTCTGATGGAAATGGTCGACGAGCTTGAGCCCGACCACGAGATGGCCGACGGCATCCATGCCGAGCACCATCAGCGCGCGGGTCACGGTGGTGATGTTGCCGCCGAACGCCATGTACATCGCGGAGTTCGCGAGCCGCAGCACTTTCTGCGTGAGTGCGAAATCCGACAGCACGACGCGCACGAGCGCGGTGAAGTCGAGATCGTCGTTCTTCATCGCGGCCATCGTCGCGCGCAGCGATTCCGACAGCAGCGGGAAATCGCCCCGTTCGTTCATCCGCGCCCACAGCTTGTCGAGCAGCGCGGTGCGGGGCAGGTGTTCGGTGATTGACATACGGATCCGTCCGGTTCGCCGCGCGCGTCAGGCGGCGGCGTGCAGGTGCAGCTGCTGCGCCGCGAAGCGCCGCGCGAGCTCCTCGGACGGCAGCGCCTGGCAGACGAGCCAGCCCTGGATGTGATTGCAGCCCATCTCCGTCAGCAGCTCGCGCTGCGCCTCGGTCTCGACGCCCTCGGCGACGAGCTCGAGATCGAGTGTCTGCGCGAGGCCGACCACCGCCGACACGATCGCGCGGTCGTTGCGCGACGTCAGCAGGTTCTCGACGAAACTGCGGTCGATCTTCAGCTTCGCGAGCGGGAAGCGCTGCAGATAGGCAAGGCTCGAATAGCCGGTGCCGAAATCGTCGATCGCGAAGCGGATGCCGAGATCGGTCAGCTCCTCGAGCAGCATTTTCGCGTGCGCGGGATCGTGCATCAGCAGGCTTTCGGTGATTTCGAGCACGATACGGCGCGGGTCGATGCCGGTCAGCGCGATCGCCTCGCGCACGCTCTGCGTGAAGCGCGGGTCGCGGAACTGCTGCGGCGACACGTTGACCGCCACGTATTGCAGCGCGAGCCCCTGGCCGTCCCAGGCGACGAGCTGCATGCACGCGGCCTTCAGCACCCAGTTGCCGAGGTAGTTGATCAGGCCGATCGATTCGGCGAGCGGGATGAAGGTGGCCGGCGGCACGAGGCCGTGCACCGGATGGCGCCAGCGGATCAGCGCCTCGACGCCGACCACCGCGCCCGACTGGCTATGGGTGATCGGCTGGAAATGGAGCGAAAACTCGCCGTTGCGCACGCCGTCGTACAGGTCGGCTTCGAGCTTGAGCCGTTCGGCGTCGGCCGGATCGTCGACGGGCGCGTGGAACGCGAGCGCGTTGCCGCCCGAGGCCTTCGCCTGCGCGAGCGCGTGGTCGGCGCGGCGCAGCAGCGGGCTGTGATGCTGCGCCCGATGCGGCGCGGCACGTTCGTCGGGGTAGAGCGCGATGCCGATGCTCGCGGACAGGTGCACGGTCTGCCCCTGGAATACGTACGGCTCGCGCACGGCGGCCTGCAGCCGGCGCGCGAGCGCGTCGGCTGCATGGCTCGCCTGCGTGCGGTCCGGTGCGCCCAGCACGACCGCGAACTTGTCGCTCGCGACGCGCGCGAGCTGCTCGTTCGGCGTGACGAGCGCCTTCAGCCGCTGCGCGGTTTCGCGCAGCAGCGTGTCGCCCGCGTCGTAGCCGAGCGCGCGGTTGATCCGCTGGTAGTCGTCGAGGTCGAGCAGCAGCAGCGCGGCGCAGGTGCCGTCCTCGTCGGCGGTCTGCTGCGCGCGCATCAGCGCCGGCACGAGCGCGGACAGGTTGTCGAGCCCCGTCATCGGGTCATGGTGCATTTCGTACGTCAGGCGTGCCTCGAGCGCGCGCCACGACGACACGTCGAACGCCGCGATCGCGAAGCCGTCGACGCCGTGGTGGCGGCTCTTGAACGCGCGGACCTCGACGTCCAGCGGGTAGGTGAGCGACTTGACGATGCACATCGTCGCCTTCTCGACCTGGCCGGAGCGTGCGGCGCGGGCGAGCAAGCCTTCGAGCGCCGGGGTATCCTGTTCGGCGATCAGGTCGCGCAGCGTCAGCGTATGCAGGTAGTCGCGGTGGTAGCCGATGAAGCGCAGGCTCGCGTCGGACACGTACAGAAAGCGCAGCTCGCGGTCGACATGGGCGAGGAAATCCACCGTGCCGACCGTCTGTTCCAGCCAGTCGCGCACGGAGTCGTCGCGGCGCGGCGCCACGGCGCGCGCGGGCATCAGCGCGCCGCCCGACCGAGCGAAGCGGCGCAGCGTATGCAAGGCGCTGCGCCAGGAGCCCTTGCGTGACGTCTGTTTCCTGTTGGCTTCCATGTTTCTCGCTGACGTGAAGGGCTGGAACCGGTTGTCCGGAAGGAATAACGGCAGACTGGCAGAAATCTTTAACGGGCCGGCCACGCGCGGCGCTGCCGCGGGTCCGGATCATCGATGCGGTGTTCGGCAGGCGAACGCCCACGTGGCCTACATCGAGGCTGACTTTATAAGAAATGAGGACGCAGATGAAGAGAAAACTGTTGCTGGGCGCCATGGCGGCGCTGGTGGCCGGCCATGCGCTGCTGGCGCAGGCGCAACTGAAGCCGGGCGCCGCGGCGCCCGATTTCACGACGCAGGCGTCGCTGGGCGGCAAGACGTATACGTACTCGCTCGCGGACGCGCTGAAGCAGGGGCCGGTCGTGCTGTATTTCTATCCGGCGGCGTTCACGAAGGGCTGCACGATCGAGGCGCATGCGTTCGCGGACGCGGTCGACCGTTACAAGGCTTACGGCGCGACGGTGATCGGCGTGTCGGCCGACAACATCGACACGCTGACGAAGTTCTCGGTGAGCGAATGCCGCAGCAAGTTCCCGGTAGCGGCCGACCCGGACGCGAAGATCATCCGCGAATACGACGCGAAGCTGCCGGCGCTCGACCGGGCGAACCGCGTGTCCTACGTGATTTCGCCGGAAGGGAAGGTTCTCTACGAATACACGAGCCTGTCGCCCGACAAGCACGTCGAGAACACGCTCGCCGCCGTGAAGGCGTGGGCCGACGCGCATCCGAAGCAGTAGGCGGCTGCCCGCGCGCGTGAAAACGGCCCGTCGTGCGGGCCGCGGGCACGGGAACGCCCGGCCTGTGCGTGGCCGCCCGTTGCCGTTACGCGCGCAGCGCCTGCTCGATCGGCACGCCGCCGCCGACGAAGCCGACGATCTTGCGCGAGATGCCGAGCTTGATCGCCTCGATCGCGGCCCATGCAACGTCCTGGCGCGACACGGGCGGCGCGGGATCGAGCCACGTGTCGGTCAGCGCGATCTTGCCGACGCCCGGATCGTCCGTGAGCGGGCCCGGGCGCAGGATCACGTAGTCGACGCCCGACGCGATCACGCGGTCGTCGCCTTCGCGCTTCATCTGCGAATAGTGGCGCAGCGCGTCGGGCCCGTGCTCCGGCCGGTATGCGGACAGCGAGCTGACGACCACGAGCTTCTGCACGTTGAACGCGAGCGCGTAGTCGGCCGCGCGGGCGACCGCGTCGCGGTCGATCTGCTCCTCTTCGGCCGCGCCCTCGGATTCGGCGGAGCCGGCCGCGTAGATCACGTGCGTGATGCCCTGGAAGGCGTGCGAGAAATCGTTCGTCAGATCGGCCTCGACGACCCGTGCGCCCGCCAGCGCATAGCCGTGCCGGCGCACGAGCGCCGTGACCTCGAACTCCGGCTGCTTGAGCAGCAGATCCGCGCAGGCCTGGCCCGTTCGTCCGGTCGCGCCAATCAGCAGTACCTTCGTCGTCATGAAACCGCTCCTTGCTCGATGCGTCATCCGTGCAGATAGGGACGGACGACCGATAACTCAAGTGTAATGTCGAATCGGCCCGGCGGTGGGGGCGTAATAAGGGGCGTACCGGCGCGGGCGTACTGGCTGCGGGCGTACCGGCGTGGGCGACCGGCTGCGGGCGTACCGGCTGCGGGCGTACCGGCTGCGGGCGTACCGGCACGACGCATGCCGGCGTGCATTCATTCGCCCGGATGCGGGAATGACGCGCCGACCGGCTATCATGTGCGCGATGCATTTTTCGCCGCTACGCGTGAATAACGCGTCGGCCCACCGGTTGGAGTACACATGGCATTACCCTTGGACAACGTCAGCATGGCCGTGTTCTGCGACTTCGAGAACGTCGCGCTCGGCGTGCGCGACGCGAAGTACGAGAAATTCGACATCAAGCCCGTGCTGGAGCGCCTGCTGCTGAAAGGCAGCATCGTCGTGAAGAAGGCCTATTGCGACTGGGATCGCTACAAGGGCTTCAAGGCGTCGATGCACGAGGCGAGCTTCGAGCTGATCGAGATTCCGCACGTGCGCCAGTCGGGCAAGAATTCGGCCGACATCCGGCTCGTCGTGGACGCGCTCGACCTCTGCTACACGAAGTCGCACGTCGATACGTTCGTGATCATCAGCGGCGATTCGGATTTTTCCCCGCTCGTGTCGAAGCTGCGCGAAAACGCGAAGAAGGTGATCGGCGTCGGCGTGAAGAAATCGACGTCGGACCTGCTGGTCGCGAACTGCGACGAATTCATCTTCTACGACGATCTGGTGCGCGAGCAGCAGCGTGCGCTCGCGAAGCGCGAACAGCAGCAGCGCGCGGGCAACGGCGGCGCGAAGCGGCCCGACGAGCCGTCGCGCAAGCACGACATGGAGGCGCGCAAGGCCGAGGCGATCGCGCTGGCGGTCGAGACGTTCGACGCGCTCGCGTCGGAGCGCGACGACGTCGGCAAGATCTGGGCGTCGGTGCTCAAGAGCGCGATCAAGCGCCGCAAGCCGGATTTCAACGAGTCGTACTATGGGTTCCGTGCGTTCGGCAACCTGCTCGACGAGGCGCAGGCGCGCGGCCTGCTCGAAGTGGGGCGCGACGACAAGTCCGGCGCGTTCGTGTCGCGGGCCCGCCAGTCGGCCGCGGAGCACGCCGTGGCGGCCGACCACGCACCCGCCCAGCACGGCCGGCGCCCGGCGGAGCCGGTGCAGGCCGAGCGCGAGCCGCGCCATCACCGCGGACGCGGGCGGCACGGCGAGCCGGTTGGCGAGCCATTCGGCTCGCCCTTCGTGCAGGATAACGAGCCGGTCGAGACGGCGGTCGAATTCACCGAAGCGGACGAAGCCGATGTGACCGTCGGCGAAGCCGCGGCCGCGCACGGCGAACCGGCGGGCGGGCACGATGATGCGAAGACCGCACGCAAGCGTGCTCGCAAGACCCCCGCGAAGAAGGCCGGTACGAAGAAGGGCGGCGACGGCAAGAGCGCCGGCCGGCAGGCGGCGGTGCAGGAAAGCGAGGCCCCGCAGCGCGACGCGAAGCACGGCGGCGGCAAGCATGCCGAAGCGATGCATCGCGACGCGGAACATGACGACGGGCGAGCCGCCGGCGCGGCGCCGGCACGCGGTGAAACCGGCGGCGGTGCCGTCGCGCAGCCCGCGCACGATGCTCCCGTACACGCCGAACCGATCGCAGCGGTCGCTGACGCGCCGGCCCCGGCCAAGCCGAAGAAGCCGGCCCGCAAGGCGGCGCCGCGCGCGCGGCGGCCGCGCAAGACGGCCGAGGCTGCCGAGTAAGGACCTGCCTGATGAAGCGCGATCCGTCGCGCCGCCGCGAAGTGCGGGCCGGATGGGGCGCAGGCACAGGCCGCGCGTTCGCATGAAGCAGTGCGGTTGCGAGGCCCGCCGCCCCGTGGCCGGCGCGATGCCGGCCTTCTTCCACTAACCGTTCAGCGCATACGGTCGCGTCATCACTTCGAGGAAGTGGCCGTCCGGATCGTCGAAGTACACGCCGCGTCCGCCGTTGTGGCGGTAGATGTCGTCGGCTTGCCGCTTCGCCGGATCGGCCCAGTGCGGCAACCCGCGTTCGCGGATGCGCGCGAGCACGCGATCGAAGCTGGCTTCGTCGATCAGGAACGCGTAATGCTGCGACCGGATCTCCCCCGCCTGTTCGTAAAAATCGAGCGACACGCCGTTGTCGAGCGCGACGACCAGCATCGCGCCGAACGGCGTCGGCGGCGGCAATTCCAGCAACTCGGTGAGGAAGCGGCTCGACGCATGCTTGTCGCGGCACCAGACGATCGTATGGTTGAGCTGGACGTTCATGGCGAGATTCCGGGACGGGAACGAGGTGGGCATGGATACACGATAGCCGATCGCGGCCGGCAAACAAGTCCGGCCACCACGTCCGGCCACCAAGTCCTGCAATCAAACCCGGCAATCAAGCGCAAAAGACGGCCGCCCGAGGGCGGCCGCTTTCGTCACTCGCCGGCGACGGCCGGCCCGCCGCTGTTGCCGCGGCGATTGCGCCGCTTTTCGGCCCACACGCGCAGCCGATCCATGTACAGGTAGACGACCGGCGTCGTATAGAGCGTCAGCACTTGCGACATGATCAGGCCGCCGGCGATCGCGATCCCGAGCGGCGCGCGCAGCTCGGCGCCGTCGCCGCTGCCGAACGCGAGCGGCAGCGCGCCGAGCAGCGCCGCCATCGTCGTCATCATGATCGGGCGGAAGCGCAGCAGGCACGCCTCGTGGATCGCGTCGAACGACGACTTCCCGTTGTTGCGCGTCTGGTCGATCGCGAAGTCGACCATCATGATCGCGTTCTTCTTCACGATGCCGATCAGCAGGATCACGCCGATCAGCGCGATGATGCTGAACTCGGTCTTGAACAGCAGCAGCGCGAGCAGCGCGCCGACGCCGGCCGACGGCAGCGTCGACAGGATCGTGATCGGGTGGATGTAGCTCTCGTACAGGATCCCGAGCACGATGTAGACGGCCAGCAGCGCCGCGAGGATCAGGATCGGCTGATCGTTCATCGACTGCTGGAACGCCTGTGCGGTGCCCTGGAAGCTGCCGACGATCGTCGGCGGCACGCCGACCTCCGCCATCGTCTGATAGATGATCTGCGTCGCCTGCGACAGCGACACGCCCGGCGGCAGGTTGAACGAGATCGTCGTCGCGACGAACAGCCCCTGGTGGTTGACCGACAGCGGCGTCGTGCTCGGCCCGAACGTCGCGATCGCCGACAGCGGGATCATCGTCGATTTCGACGTCGACACCGACGCGCCCGACGACGCGCTCGACTTGCCGCTCGCCGCGATCGCGTTGAGCGCCTGGTTGCGCGCGGAGTCGGACGCGATCGCCGCGGCGCTCTGCGCGGCCGTGCCGGCGCTCGACGTGCCGGCCGAGGTCGCGACGAAGGTGCCCGCGGCCGCGTTGGTGGTCTGCGAGCCGTTCGCGCTGCCGCCCGACGTGCTGATCCACACCTGGTTCAGCATCTCCGGGCTCTGCCAGTATTTCGGCGCGACTTCCATCACGACGTGGTACTGGTTCAGCGGGTTGTAGATCGTCGAGACCTGCCGCTGGCCGAACGCGTCGTACAGCGTGTTGTCGATCTGCGCGGGCTTGATGCCGAACCGCGCGGCCGTCGCGCGGTCGATCGTCACCATCGCCTCGAGGCCGCCTTGTTGCTGGTCGGAGTTCACGTCGGTCAGCTCGGGGCGCTTCTGCAGCGCCTCGGTCAGGATCGGCCCCCACTTGTACAGGTCGGCGCTCGAATCGCCGAGCAGCGTGAACTGGTACTGCGCGTTGCTCTGCCGGCCGCCGACGCGGATGTCCTGCGCCGCCTGCAGGAACGTGCGCGCGCCCGCGACGTCCGCCAGCCGCGGGCGCAACTGCTGGATCACCTGGTCGGCCGACAGCTTGCGCTCGGTGCGGTCCTTGAGCGTGACGAACATGAAGCCCGAGTTGGTCTGCGTGCCGCCGGTGAAGCCCGCGACGCTCTTCACGTTCGGGTTGCCCTGCACGATCCGCATCATCTCGGAGAACTTCAGCTTCATCGCCTGGAACGACGTCGACTGGTCGGCCTGGATGCCGCCGATCATCAGCCCGGTGTCCTGCTGCGGGAAGAAGCCCTTCGGCACGACGACGTACAGGTAGACGTTCAGCCCGATCGTCGCGAACAGCGTCAGCAGGATCAACAGCGGCCGGCGCAGCGCCCACGACAGCGAGCGCTCGTAGCCGCGCTGCATGCGCGTGAAACCGCGTTCGAGGAAGCGCCCGAAGCGGCCCTCGCGTTGCGGGTTGTGCTGGTCGGGCAGCAGGCGCGCGCACATCATCGGCGTGAGCGTGAGCGACACCGCGAGCGACACGGCGATCGCGAGCGACAGCGTCAGCGCGAACTCGCGGAACAGGCGCCCGACGATCCCGCCCATCAGCAGGATCGGCAGGAATACCGCGACGAGCGAGATGCTCATCGACAGCACCGTGAAGCCGACTTCGCGCGCGCCGTCGAACGCGGCCTGCATCCGCGACTTGCCGTTCTCGATGTGCCGCGAGATGTTCTCGAGCACGACGATCGCATCGTCGACGACGAAGCCGGTCGCGACGATCAGCGCCATCAGCGACAGGTTGTCGATCGAGAAGCCGAGCAGGTACATCGCGCCGAACGTGCCGACGATCGAGATCGGCACGGCGACGCTCGGGATCAGCGTCGCGCGCCAGTTGCGCAGGAACAGGAACACGACCATCACGACGAGGCTGATCGCGATCAGCAGCGTGTGCTCGGTGTCCCTCAGCGACGCGCGGATGGTGGTCGAGCGGTCGAGCACCGGCGTGACCGTGATGTCGGCGGGCAGCGACGCGGTGAGCTGCGGCAGCGCCGCGCGCACGCGGTCGATCGTCTCGATGATGTTCGCGCCGGGCGAGCGGTAGAGGATCACGAGCACCGCGCGCTTGCCGTTCGACAATCCGAGGTTGCGCAGGTCCTCGACCGAATCGACGACGTCGGACAGGTCGGACAGCCGCACGGCCGAGCCGTTGCGGTAGGCGACCACGAGATCGCGATACTGCGACGCCTGGGACGCCTGGTCGTTCGTGTAGAGCTGGAAGCGCTGCGGGCCGAACTCGATCGCGCCCTTCGGCGCGTTGGCGTTCGCGGAGGCCAGCGCCGCGCGCACGTCCTCGAGGCCGATCCCGTAGTGGAACAGCGATTGCGGTTCGAGCTCGACGCGCACGGCCGGGTTCGCGGAGCCGCTCACGGAGACCTGGCCGATCCCGTCGATCTGCGACAGCGACTGCTGCAGCACCGTCGACGCGGCGTCGTACACCTTCGCCGGCGACGCCGTCTCCGACGTCAGCGACACGACCATGATCGGCGAATCGGCCGGGTTGACCTTGCGGTAGGTCGGATTGCTCTTCAGCGCGGCGGGCAGGTCGGCGCGCGCCGCGTTGATCGCGGCCTGCACGTCGCGCGCGGCGCCGTCGATGTCGCGGTTCAGGCCGAACTGCAGGATGATCCGCGCATTGCCGACCGTGCTCGTCGACGTCATTTCGGAGACGTCCGCGATCGAGCCGAGGTGCCGCTCGAGCGGGCTCGTCACGCTGGTCGCGACCGTCTCCGGGCTCGCGCCCGGCAGCGACGCCTGCACCGAGATCGTCGGGAAGTCCACCTGCGGCAGTGGCGACACCGGCAGCCTGATGAACGCGAACAGGCCCGCGAGCGCGACGCCGAGCGCGAGCAGCGTCGTCGCGACGGGGCGGGTGATGAAGGGACGCGACAGGTTCATCGCTTACACGTCCGTGCGCGTGCCGGCGTCGGGGCCGTGGCGTTCGAACCAGCCGCGCATGCGGCGCGCGAGCGAGTCGAAGCCGAGGTAGATCACGGGCGTCGTGAACAGCGTCAGCACCTGCGACACGATCAGGCCGCCGGCGATCGCGATCCCGAGCGGCTGGCGCAGCTCGGAGCCCGCGCCGGAGCCGACGATCAGCGGCACCGCGCCGAGCAGCGCGGCGAGCGTCGTCATCAGGATCGGCCGGAAGCGCAGCAGGCACGCCTGGTAGATCGCCTCGCGCGGCGGCTTGCCTTCGACGCGTTCGGCCTCGAGCGCGAAGTCGATCATCATGATCGCGTTCTTCTTGACGATGCCGATCAGCAGCACGATGCCGATGATCCCGATGATGTCGAGGTCGTGCCCGGTGATCATCAGCGCGAGCAGCGCGCCGACGCCGGCCGACGGCAGCGTCGACAGGATCGTGATCGGGTGGATGTAGCTCTCGTACAGCACGCCGAGCACGATGTACATCGTGACGACCGCCGCGAGGATCAGGAACAGCTGGTTCGACAGCGACGCCTGGAACGCGAGCGCCGCGCCCTGGAAGCGCGTCTGGAACGAGCCGGGCAGGCCGATGTCCTTCTCGGCGGCCTCGATCGCCTTGACCGCTTCGCCGAGCGACGCGCCCGGCGCGAGGTTGAACGAGATCGTCGTCGACGGGAACTGCGACAGGTGCGCGACCAGCAGCGGCGACGGCCGCTCGTGGAACGACGCGATCGACGCCAGCGGCACCTGGCCGCCGCCGGCCGACGGCAGGTAGATGTCGTTCAGCGATTGCGCGTAGTGCTGCTCCTTCGGCTCCGATTCGAGAATCACGCGGTACTGGTTCGATTGCGTGAAGATCGTCGACACGATGCGCTGGCCGAACGCGTCGTACAGCGCGTTGTCGACGGTTGCCGGCGTGATGCCGAAGCGCGCGGCGCTCGCGCGGTCGATCTCGATGTACACCGACTGGCCGTTGCTCTGCAGGTCGGTCGCGACGTCGGCGAGCGACGGCTCCTGCTGCAGCCGCGCGACGAGTTTCGGCACCCAGGTCGCGAATTCTTCCGAATTCGGGCTCGTCAGCATGAACTGGTATTGCGTCGGGCTGACCGTCGAGTCGATCGTCAGGTCCTGCACCGGCTGCATGAACAGCGAAATGCCGGTGACGTTCGCGACGCGCTGCTGCAGGCCGCGGATGATCTGCGCGGCCGTTTCGCCGCGTTCGTCGCGCGCCTTCAGGTTGATCAGCATCCGCCCGCTGTTCAGCGTGATGTTGCTGCCGTCGACGCCGATGAACGACGTGAGGCTGGCGACGTTCGGGTCCTTCAGGATCTCGGCCGCGAGCGCCTGCTGGCGTTCGGCCATCGCGCCGTACGAGATCGACTGCGGCGCCTGCGTGATCGCCTGGATCACGCCGGTGTCCTGCGCGGGGAAGAAGCCCTTCGGCACGAACACATAGAGCAGCGCGGTCAGCCCGAGCGTCAGCAGCGCGACGACGAGCGTCGAGCGCTGGCGGTTCAGCACCCATTCGAGCGCGACCGCGTAGCGCGCGATCACCCAGTCGATCGCGCGGTGCACGCGTGCCTCGAAGCGATGGCTCTCGGGCGGCGGCGAATGGCGCAGCAGCTTCGCGCACATCATCGGCACGAGCGTGAGCGACACGATCGCCGAGATCACGATCGTCACCGCGAGCGTGATCGCGAATTCGTGGAAGAGGCGCCCGACCACGTCGCCCATGAACAGCAGCGGGATCAGCACCGCGATCAGCGAGACCGTCAGCGAGATGATCGTGAAGCCGATCTGCCGCGAGCCCTTCAGCGCGGCCTCGAGCCCCGATTCGCCTTCCTCGACGTAGCGCGCGATGTTCTCGATCATCACGATCGCGTCGTCGACGACGAAGCCGGTCGCGATCGTGAGCGCCATCAGCGACAGGTTGTTCAGCGAGAAGCCGGCCATGTACATCACCGCGAGCGTGCCGATCAGCGACAGCGGCACCGACAGGCTCGGGATGATCGTCGCGTAGACGTTCGCGAGGAACAGGTACATCACCAGCACGACGAGCGCGACCGCGAGCAGCAGCTCGAACTGCACGTCGCGCACGGCCGCGCGGATCATCGTCGTGCGGTCGGTGACGATCTCGACGTCGAGCGCGGCCGGCAGCGTTTCCTGCAGCTTCGGCAACTGCGCCTTGATCGCGTCGACCGTCTGGATCACGTTCGCGCCCGGCTGGCGCTGCACGTTCAGGATGATCGCCGGGTCCGCATTCACCCACGCGCCGAGCTTGGTGTTCTCCGAGCCGGCGACGACCGTCGCGACGTCGGTCAGCATCACCGGGCGGCCGTTCTTGTACGCGACGACCGCGCTGTTGTACTGGTCGGCGCTCGTCAACTGGTCGTTCGCGTTGATCGTGTATGCGCGCGTCGGGCCGTCGAAGTTGCCCTTCGGCGTGTTGACGTTCAGGTTCGAGATCGTCGTGCGCAGGTCGTCGAGGTTCATCCCGTACTGCGCGAGCGCGGTCGGGTTCGCCTGGATCCGCACGGCCGGCCGGTTGCCGCCCGACAGGCTCACGAGGCCGACGCCGGCGATCTGCGAGATCTTCATCGCGAGGCGCGTGTCGGCGAGGTCCTGCACCTGCGTGAGCGGCAGCGTCTTCGACTTGACGGCGAGCGTGAGCACCGGCGCATCGGCCGGGTTCACCTTCGCGTAGATCGGCGGGGCCGGGAGGTCGGACGGCAGCAGATTGCCGGCCGCATTGATCGCGGCCTGCACTTCCTGTTCGGCGATGTCGAGCGGCAGGTCGAGCGAGAACTGCAGCGTGATCACCGACGCGCCGGCCGAGCTTTGCGACGACATCTGGTTCAGCGACGGCATCTGCCCGAACTGGCGTTCGAGCGGCGCGGTGACCGACGACGTCATCACTTCCGGGCTCGCGCCCGGGTAGAAGGTCTGGACCTGGATCGTCGGGTAGTCGACCTCGGGCAGCGCGGCGAGCGGCAGGAAGCGCAGCGCCACGAGGCCGGCCAGCATGATCGCCGCCATCAGGAGGGCGGTGCCGACCGGCCGGAGAATGAAGAGGCGGGATGGATTCATCGAGCGGCCCGCGCGTTACTGGGCCGCGGGGGCCGCTGCCTGCGACGCGCCGTGCTTGTGTCCGCCGCGATGGCCTGCTGCACCGGACGCAGCCGATGCGCCCGACGCCGCGCCGGCGCCGCGCGCGCCCGACGCGCCTTTCGGCTTGTCGGCCGGAATCGAGATCTTCGAGCCTTCGCGCAGGCGGTCCGAGCCGTCGGTCACCACGCGTTCGCCGAGCGCCACGCCGCTGACGATGCTCGTGCGTTCGCCGTCGACCGGGCCGACCGTGACCTTGCGCACCGTCACCGTGTTGTCGGGTTTCACGACGTAGACGAACTGGCCGATCGAGCCCGTGAGCACGGCGGAGGTCGGCACGATGATCGCGTTGCGCAGCACGTCGACGAGCAGCCGCGTGTTCACGAACTGATTCGGGAACAGCATGCCTTCCTTGTTGTCGAAATTCGCGCGCAGCTTGACCGTACCGGTGCTCGTGTCGATCTGGTTGTCGAGCGTCGCGAGCGAGCCCGTCTCGAGCGGCACCGTGTTGTTGCGGTTGTAGGCGGTGACCGACAGCTTCCGGCCCGCGTTCATCTGCTTGAGGATCTGCGGCAGGTTGTCTTCCGACGTCGTGAAGATCACGCTCATCGGCTGCAACTGCGTGATCACGACGATGCCGTTGGTGTCCCCCGGCGTCACGTAGTTGCCGGGGTCGACCTGGCGCAGGCCGACGCGGCCCGAGACCGGCGCCGTGATGCGCGCATACGTCAGGTTGAGTTTCGCGGAATCGATCGCGGCCTGGTCGGTCTTCACCGCGCCTTCGTACTGCTTGACGAGCGACGCCTGCGTATCGACGGTTTGCGACGCGATCGAATCCTGCGACAGCAGCGTCTGGTAGCGCTTCAGGTCGAGGCGGGCCGTCGCGAGCAGCGCCGCGTCGCGCGCATGCGTGCCTTCGGCGTTCTCGAGCGCGACCTGATACGGGCGCGGGTCGATCTGCGCGAGCACGTCGCCTTTCTTGACGATCTGGCCTTCCTGGAACGACACCGATTGCAGGTAGCCCGACAGTTGCGTCTTGACCGTCACGTTCGCGAGCGGCGTGACGGTGCCGAGCGCGGACAGCACGATCGGCATCTCGCCCTGCGTCGCGGTGGCGACCTGCACCGGCTGCGGAACGTTCGCCATCGCGGCGGGGCCGCCGCGGCCGCGATGGCCGCCCGCGGCGCTCGCGCCCATGCCTTTCGCCGTGCTGCCTGCCGCCGGCGTGCGGTTCCACGGGTGCCACCACAGCAGGCCGCCGATGACGACGGCCGCCACGGTGCCGATCAGCAACGTGCGGCGCGGGCGCCGGGCGGCGGCGGGCGCGGGGTCTTTCGAAGGGGGCGTGGGCTTTTGTTCGTTATCCATCGTGTTCTGTCAGGAAGACGGCGCGGCGGGCCGGAAATCGGACTGCTCGGCTGCGCGTGGGCGTGCGGAAGACGCGACGGGGCGGCCCGGCTCGGTCCGGGGCCCCGCCGATCCGCACGGGAAAGAGCGGTGCGCACCGCGAGTGCGGCGCGACGATGGGCATGATCCTACGTGCCGTCCCCGTTACAGTCCAGCGGTCTATCTTTCAACGGGTTACGGTCGTTACAGAACGCGACACGGCGATGACGAAACGATTACACGCCGACGCGCCGGGCCGGCGCGCCGCCGATCTCGCGCGTGATTTTCGCGATGCATTCCTGCAGCGCGGGCACGACGTGTTCCCGCAGCCATTCGGGCGGACACTGGTGCGACGCGCCGCCGCAATTCACCGAATAGCGCTGACCCGACGGGCCGACGAAACCGGCCGCGACCGCGTTCAGCCCCTCGCGCCATTCGCCGATCGCGATCGCGTGGCCGTCGCGCATCGCTTCGTCGAGCGCGGGCGTCAGGCGGGCGGACACGTGCGGCCAGTCGTCGCCGGCGGTGGTGCGCAGCGACTCGAGCAGCAGGCGGCGCTCGTCGTCCTCGAGCGCGGCCAGATACGCGCGGCCCACGGCCGTGCGCGCGATGTCCATCCGCGAGCCGATCTCGAGGCGCGTGACGAGCACGGCCGAGCGCGGGCGGATCACGTCGATCGCGACCATGTCGAGCCGGTCGCGCACCGCGAGGTGCACGGACAGCGACGTGCGTTCGGCCAGTTCGATCATGAACGGCCGCGAACGCGCGCGGATGTCGAAGTTGCGCAGGAAGCCGTGGCTCAGTTCGAGCACCGACGCGGTGAGCACGAAGCGCTCGCTGTCGGGCAACTGAAACAGGAAGCCGGCGCTGACGAGTGTGGCGGTGATGCGCGAGACGGTCGGCTTCGGGATGCCGGTCAATTCGGTCAGCTCGCGGTTGCTGACGGGCGCGTCGGCAGCCGCGATGCGGCGCAGCACGGCGAGGCCGCGGGCGAGGGCGGTGATTTCGTCGGGCGACGATTCACGGTCCCGCGACGCGGGAGAGGTTACAGGTGTCGACACGAGGGATTCTCTCTAATTCCGAAACTCGATTTCAATTTTGTTGGTATTGTAGGACTATTGTCAAAGCATGCATGTTCCGCGGGAGAACCGGTCACTGGATGGGATTTTACGGGTTCACCCTTGGTTTATTAGGAAAACGCTCAAATGAGCGTTGCCGGAAAGTGCATGAACCGGTGCAAATACCGCTTGACTTGTCGGGCGGAAACGGAAAGAATGTCTCACGTTTTCGAAACGTCGTTTCAAGAGTTTAACCGGCAACGATGTTTCGCGCAGTCTCTCAGGTTCTAGCACGGCCCTCGGAATGGCTAGAACTTTTTTAGCGCCACGGTCTCCGTGGCGCTTTTTTTTGCCTGTCTTTCCGACCGTCCGCCCGGACGCGTCAGGCCCGTATTATCCTCCGATCGCCGCAAACGCCTGTCCACGGTCGCATCGCGCCCGCCTGCACGCGCGATGCGCGCCGCGCTCGCGCTCGCTTCACGCAAAAAAAAAGCGCGATGCCCGCAGTGGGCATCGCGCATGAAACGGCGTGGAGCGCCGACGAATGAACGGTGATCGAAGAAAGAACGCCCGGTCCGGGAGGCCGGGTCACGGACGCCCGGTCAGGGACGCCCGGTTAGGGACGCCCGGTTAGGGACGCCCGGTCAGGGCGCCCTGCAACGCGCAATGTCCCCGCGCGCCACGGTCAGCCCTTCGCGAGCTTGATGCTGGTCTGCTCGGCCGTCAGGTAACCGACGCTGGCGCCGAAGCGGTCCTTGTAGTTCGCGCGCACGAGCGGGTCGAGCGTCGGCTTGACCTTGTCGTGCAGCGGCGATTCCCAGTCGCCCGCGTGCTGGAAGTTGCTCATGATGTAGGTCCAGCCGTTGATCTCGTCGACCGCGTGCAGGCCCGTCGATTCGGCGCCGGCCGGGCACGACAGCACGCGCGCGAGCGATTTCGTGTCGACGTTGTAGGCCCACAGGAAGTTGTTCACGTGCATGCCCGAGTCTTCACCGATGAACAGCGTGCGCAGCTTTTCGGAGAACTTCAGGTTGTCCGGATTCGCGATCTTGTCCGGGTTCGCGAGGTTGCCGAGCGCGTCGGCCGCGGCGAGATCCTCGCCGACGAGCGCGGCCGGCGCGCCCATGTCGACCGGCACCCATTCGCTGTCGATCGCGCCGCCCGTCGTGTCGCGCTGGCCTGCCTTCAGGTTCAGCGCGTAGACAGCGCCCGCGGCGATCTTCTTGTCGAGCGCGACGTCGCGCGACACCGCGTTGCCCTTGACCATCGACGTCTCGATCCGCGACATCGCCGTGTAGACGATCTTGTCCTTCGCGTTCACGGTCGTGCCTTCGAGCTTCGTGAACGCCATGCTGCCGCCGAGCAGCGCCGCGTAGCGGTGCGTCTCGAGGAACGCGGCCGCCTTTTCCATCCCCGGCTTCACGCGCATCCAGTTGAACTTGCCGCCGAAGTGGATCTTCGTGTAGCTCGCATCGTTCGGGTCGACGGTCACCAGGTCCATGATGTCCGACGCCTTCAGCGTGTTCGCGAGCGCTTCGATCTCGCTGCTGGTCGCGTGGCCGATCCTGATCCACGTGAGCGTCGCGGTGCCGGCGCCGGCCGACGACGTCTGCGTCCACTTCGCGACGTACAGCGTGCCGGCCGACAGGTCGGCCGCCTTGTCGGCGACGAACATGAACAGGCCGCCGTTGGTCGCGTCGTCGCCCATCATCACGGTGCGCTGGTCCGGCATCACCTGGATCAGCTCGTGCGAGATGCGGCCGAGGCAGTAGTGCTTCTTCACGGTGCCCGTGCCGTCCGGATTCACGGTGATCTCGGGCAGGTGACCGTAGTGATAGGGGTTCGCCTTCGTCTCGTCGCCGAACGTGTTCTTGCTGAACGCCTTGAACTGCGCGTCGGTCGCGGCCTTCGTCGCGTCCGGCTCGTATTCCTCGCTCGACAGGTGCGTGCCCCACGGCGACAGGCTCGCGCCGCACGTGATCCACAGGCCGTGTGCGCTCGACGTGTCGACGTTGTGATACTTCACGAGCTTCAGCGCGCCGGTGGCCGGGTCCTGGTCGAGCGTGAGCACGGCGATCGGCGACGGCAGCTGGCCGTACTGCGACGCGCTCGCCTGGTCGCGCGTCGTGTATTCGAACTGCACGACCGCGAACACCGTGTTGCCCTTCACGCCGGGCACGTTTGCGTTCTTCAGCGTCAGCAGCGAGCTGCCGTCCGGGCAGTCGGAATAGAACTGGCGCTCCTTGCCGGCCACCGAGCGATCGATGATCGGCTGGTTGTTGATGTCGTAGTAGCCGCCCGCGAGCGTCGTGCCGCCCTTGCCGTCCGGCACCATGTCGCCCGTCACGAAGAACGGCTTGTACGCGAGCTTGAAGTTGCGCGACGAGCCGTCCGAGAACGACACCGACAGCGTCGAGCCGACCGTCGTCGTCGCCATCGCGGCCGCGTTGTCGAGCGTCGGCGCGGCCATCGCCGAGAAGGCCGCCGACGTATAGGCGGCGGCGACCGGCGTCGACGCGGGATCGTCGTCGCCGCCGCAACCCGTCAGCAGGGCCGGCAGCGCGAGGCCGGAAAGGGGAAGCATCGGCGCGCCGGCGAGGATCTTCAGGGCCTGACGACGGGAAGCATTGGGCAACGCGGGCATGTGGAGTCCAGTTTCGGTTGTTGGAAGAATGGCCTTCGCGAAGCGCGGGCGACAAGCTTCGCGAAGGCGTATTGAAAACTGGACGGAAGTGTAAGGACGCTAGATGAAAGTTTTTTGAATCGAAAACGTAATGGCGCGTCGAGTGTGCGTCGGCAGGTCAATCGCGCTCGGGCGTGGCCGAGATGCGGTGGATCGACAGGTCGGCGCCGTCGAATTCCGCTTCGCGATCGAGACGCAGGCCGACGGTCGCCTTCAGCGCGCCGTAGACGAGCGTGCCGCCCGCGGTCGCGATCGCGATGCCGCCGAGCGTGCCGACGAGCTGCGACAGGAACGACACGCCGCCGAGCCCGCCGAGCGCGGGCAGCCCGAACACGCCGGCCGCGAGGCCGCCGAGCGCGCCGCACATCCCGTGCAGCGGCCAGACGCCGAGCACGTCGTCGATGCGCCAGCGGTTCTGCACGCAGGTGAACATCGCGACGAACAGCGCACCGGCCGCGGCGCCCGTGACCAGCGCGCCGATCGGGTGCATCACGTCGGAGCCCGCGCAGACCGCGACGAGG
Organism: Burkholderia anthinoferrum; assembly: GCF_002925705.1. Classification (NCBI taxonomy): domain Bacteria; kingdom Pseudomonadati; phylum Pseudomonadota; class Betaproteobacteria; order Burkholderiales; family Burkholderiaceae; genus Burkholderia; species Burkholderia anthinoferrum. The sequence goes on along the minus strand of NZ_LFZP01000039.1, from coordinate 77,634 downwards.
CCCGCGAGCGGCCCGTTGTACGTGAAGCCCGGGTCGTTGCGGCCGGCCACCCACGCCGCGAGCGTGCCGCCGACCATCGCCATCAGCGAGTTCACCGCGACGAGGCCGCTGATCTTGTCGAGCGTCTGCGCGCTCATCACGTTGAAGCCGAACCAGCCGACCGCGAGCACCCATGCGCCGAGCGCGAGGAACGGGATGTTCGACGGCGGGTGCGCGGCGATCCGCCCGTCCTTCGCATAGCGGCCGTGGCGCGCGCCGAGCAGCAGCACGGCCGGCAGCGCGACCCAGCCGCCGAACGCATGCACGACGACCGAGCCCGCGAAGTCGTGGAACGGCGCACCGAATGCGTGCGCGAGCCAGGCCTGCACGCCGAAGCGCTCGTTCCACGCGATCCCTTCGAAGAACGGATAGATGAAGCCGACGATGATCAGCGTCGCGACGAGCTGCGGATTGAACTTCGCGCGCTCCGCGATGCCGCCGGACACGATCGCCGGGATCGCCGCGGCGAACGTCAGCAGGAAGAAGAACCGCACGAGCGCGTAGCCGTTGTGCTGCGACAGCGAGCCGATGTCGTCGAAGAATTCGACGCCGTACGCGATCGTGTAGCCGACGAGGAAATACGCGAGCGTCGACACCGAGAAGTCGACCAGGATCTTCACGAGCGCGTTGACCTGGTTCTTCTTGCGGACCGTGCCGAGTTCGAGAAAGGCGAAGCCCGCGTGCATCGCGAGCACCATGACGGCGCCGATCAACAGGAACAGTGTGTCGACGCCGGATTTCAGACCATCCATGCCGTGGCTTCCTTGCGCAAAAAACGGGCGAGGAATGCAAGTATCGAGCCAAGCTGGTGAATGACTGCGTGAAATTGGTGCCCGGGTACCGTGCGATGCGGCATGCCGGTGAATCGTGCACGGGATCGGGGCGTGGCCGCCGGCCGCCGATCGGTTCGCCGGATGCGCGTTTGTGGTGCGATTATGACGAAATTGGTGCGTACGCCGAATGAAGCGGTGCGCGGCGTGCGCCGCTCGCGCACCGATCTGGCGCGTCAGTGGCGCGCGAACAGCACGGGCGGCCGGCGCAGCCGCAGCGCGCACGCCGACCAGTAGAGGGCGACGGCCGACAGCCCGATCGCGGCGACTGCGAGCGCCGCGAAGCCCGCGAGCGACTGGCCGTCGCCATCGGCGCCGAGAATGCCTCGCGCGACGATCAGCGCGGCCGTCCAGAAACCGATCACGGCCTGGGTGAGCAGGCGCGCGGACGCGATGCGGCGTGGGCGTCCCGATTCGGCGAGACGACGCGCCGACGGCGCGCGCAGGCAGAGGAACAGGGTGGCGGCAAGCAGCGCGGCCAGGACGATGAACCAATCGATGAGGAAAGCCATGGCGAGGAAAAAGGGGGCACGTACGAAGTGAATTGAGGCGTGCCCACTTTAGAGGCGTGGCGCCTGCGATTGAATCAGACGAATCCGAAATTGAAAGGCATTTTTAACAACGGGTCGTCATTGGGCCTGTTCCACAGGCGGTATCATCGACACCGGTCCAACCATGAGGTCGCGCCGCGCGCGGCCGGAGATTGCTGATGAACATGAAGACATCGCGGGCGCGTCGCGTGCCCGGGTCCGTGCTGGCGGCCGTGGCCGCCGGTGCGCTGCTGTTGCTCGCGGGCTGCGAGAAGTCCGGCACGTCGGCCGCGCAACCCGATACGGCCGCGAGCGCGGCCGCCGATGCCGCCAACAACGCGGCCAAGGCGCTCGACCAGGTGGCGAGCAGCGTCAATCAACAGATCAACGCGGCGAAGGCCGGCATCGCGTCCGCGGCGTCGGCCGTGCCGCCGTTGTCCGCGAGCGGCCTCGCGTCGGCTGCGCAGGCGCAGATCGACGCGGCGGCGTCCGCGGTCGTCGCGCATGCGGCTTCCGAAGCGGGCGCGAAGATCGCCGAAGCCGGCAAGAAACTCCAGCAGTGGAGCCAGCAGAGCGCCGCCGGGGCGAAACCCGCGAGCGGCGAATGACGCGGGCTTGCACGATCCGCAAAATGTAATTATCATGGTTACAGATGTCGCCGGTTGCGGGTCGGGCCGGCGTCGCCGAGTGAGTCAGGAATGAATACCAGCAGCCGGTTCGCGTTTGCCGTTCACGTGCTCGCCTTGCTGTCGATGCAGGAAGGCGTGCCGTTGTCGTCCGACGTCATCGCGGGCAGCGTGAATACGAATCCGGCGCTGATTCGCCGGCTGCTGTCGATGCTGGCGGCAGCAGGGCTGACCACGTCGCAACTCGGCGCGGGCGGCGGCGCGCTGCTGGCGCGCGAGCCCGGCGAGATCACGCTGCTCGACGTGTATCGCGCGGTCGACGATGCGCAACTGTTCGCGCTGCACCGCGAGGCGCCGAATCCGGCGTGTCTCGTCGGGCGGCACATCCAGAGCGCGCTGACCGGCTATATCGGCGACGCACAGCGCGCGATGGAAGCGTCGCTCGCCACGCGCACGTTGGTCGACGTGACGACCGACATGCTGGATCGGGAGCAGCGCACGCAGCGGGCGGCGCACGCCGGCGGGTGACCGCGGGCAGGCAGGGCAGGAAGCCGGACGGCGCGTACGCGCGGCGGTCGGCGCAACGGGGGCTTCGCCCCGTTTTTTTCGATCTTATATGTAATTAACTATGTTACATATTTTCTTTTCTGGAGAATCGACATGACGCAACGTTCTTTGAATATCGCGCTGTTCGGCGCCACCGGCATGATCGGCTCGCGCATCGCGGCGGAAGCCGTGCGGCGCGGCCACCGCGTCACCGCGCTGTCGCGCCATCCGGGCGCATCCGGCGACGGCATCACCGCGAAGGCGGCCGACCTGTTCGACGCGGCCAGCATCGCGGCCGCGCTGCCGGGGCATGACGTCGTCGCAAGCGCGTACGGCCCGAAGCAGGAAGATGCGGCGCAGGTCGTCGCGGTCGCGAAGGCGCTGGTCGCCGGCGCGCGTCAGGCCGGTTTGAAGCGGCTCGTCGTGGTGGGCGGCGCCGGTTCGCTCGAAGTCGCGCCGGGCAAGCAGCTCGTCGACACCGAAGGTTTCCCCGAAGCGTACAAGGCGGTCGCGCTCGCGCATCGCGACGCGCTCGACTACCTGAAGACGGTCGCGGATCTCGACTGGACCTTCTTCGCGCCGGCCGCGCTGATCGCGCCGGGCGAGCGCACGGGCACGTTCCGCACGGGCGCCGGCAAGCTGATCGTCGACGCGCAAGGCAACAGCAAGATCTCGGCGGAAGACTACGCGGTCGCGTTCGTCGATGCGCTCGAGCAGGACAGCTTCGTGCGCGAGATCGCGACGGTCGCGTATTGAGCGGCGCGACGGCCGGCGGCGACGTGTGAGCGCCGGCCCGCGCGCGGCAGGCAAGCCGCGACGCGCGGCGATGTCAGGCGACGCCACGCTTCGCGGGTGGCGCCGCCTGTTTCGTTTGGCGCGGTGAGTGCGTGACGGGTCGGTATTTACACCGGTCGACGCGCCCGGACACTTTTCATATTGTTCCCCGTTGGGCAGGATGAATAGAATAAATTTCTATCGACGAGGGAATGGAGAAATGGACGCCATCGATCGCAAGCTGCTGGAGCTGCTGCAGACGGATGCCACGCTGCCGATCGCGGAGCTGGCCCAGCGCGTGAACCTGTCGCAGACGCCGTGCTGGAAGCGCGTGCAGCGGCTGAAGGAAACCGGCGCGATTCGCGCGCAGGTCGCGCTGTGCGATGCGCGCAAGCTCGGCGTGGGCACGACCGTGTTCGTCGCGATCCGCACGAACCAGCACACCGAGGAATGGGCGCAGCGCTTCACGCAGGCGGTGCGCGACATGCCGGAAGTGGTCGAGGTCTACCGGATGAGCGGCGAGACCGATTACCTGCTGCGCGTCGTGGTGGCCGGCATCGACGACTACGACCGCGTCTACAAGCAACTGATTCGCACGGTGCCGCTGTTCGACGTTAGCTCGTCGTTCGCGATGGAGCAGATCAAGTATTCGACCGCGCTGCCCGTGCGCGATCTGGCCGAGCCCGCCTGACGGGCGCGCCGCCGCGCCGGCGGCGCCGCTTCATCGGCCGCGCGCCAGCGCGCGTGCGCGTTCGTCGGCCAGCGCGTCGCGGCGCACGAAATCCGCGACGAACGGGCTGGCCGGATGATGGTGCAGCGCATACGGCGTATCCCATTGCGCAAGGTGGCCGTCCTTCATCACGCCGATCCGGTCGGCGATCGCGAACGCTTCCGCCTGGTTGTGCGTGACGAGGATCGCGGTATGACCCGTGTGCTTCAGGATGTCGCGCAGCTCGAACGCGAGCCGCTCGCGCGTATCGACGTCGAGATTCGAGAACGGCTCGTCGAGCAGCAGCAGTTCCGGCGACGGCGCGAGCGCGCGCGCGAGGGCGACGCGCTGCTGCTGGCCGCCCGACAGTTCGTGCGGATAGGCGTCGCCGGAATCGGCGAGGCCGACGAGGTCGAGCATCTCCGCGACGCGCAGGCGCCGTTCGGCCTTCGGCATGCGCCGCAGGCCGAACGCGACGTTGTCGGCCGCGCTCAGGTGCGGGAACAGCGCGTAATCCTGGAACATCATGCCGATGCGTCGCCGCTCGGGCGGCACGTCGAGCGACGGCGCCGCGACGGGCGTGCCGTCCAGCACGATGCGTCCCATGCGCACGGGCTCGAAGCCGGCGATCGCGCGCAGCACGGTGGTCTTGCCGCAGCCGGACGCGCCGAGCAGGCAGCCGATGTCGCCGCGCGGCAGCGCGAGGCTCAGGCCGTCGACCACGGTGCGGCGGCCTTGCGGCGTGTCGTAGGCGACGCAGAGGTCGTCGAGTTCGAGCAGGTTCACGGTGTCAGGCTCCGATCTTGTGGCGGGTGCGGGCGAGCAGGATCACGGGCACGAGCCCGGCCAGCACGATCGCGAGCGCGGCGACTGCGCCTTCTTCATAGGTGCCGCGCGCGGCTTCCGCATACAGCCAGGTCGCGAGCGTGTCGAAGTTCAGCGGGCGCAGCAGCAGCGTGGCCGGCAATTCCTTCATCGCGTCGACGAACACCAGCAGCGCGCTCGTCGTGAGCGCGGGCCGCAGCAGCGGCAGGTGGACGCGGTGCAGCGTGCCGCCCGCCGTCTCGCCGAGCGAGCGCGCGGCCTGTTCGAGCGATGGCGGAATGCGCGCGAGGCCGGCCTCGATGCCGCCGGCCGGGATCGCGAGGAAACGCACGGTATAGGCGATCACGAGCGCGGTCGCCGACCCCATCAGCAGCAGCGCGTCGCGGCCGAGCGCCGCGCCGAACAGGCGGTCGGCCGCCGCGAACGGCATCAGGAGGCCGATCGCGAGCACGGTGCCCGGCACCGCGTAGCCGAGGCTCGCGATCCGCGCGCACAGGCGGGCAGGGCCTGCCCGGGCGCTGTCGCGCTGCGCGCGGGCGGCCCACGCGACGACGAGCCCGCACGCGAGCGTCGCGGCGGTGGCGGCGGTCGCGATCGTCAGCGTGTTCGCGAGCCCCGTCATCAATTGCGCAGATACGCCGCCGACGAGGTGCAGCCGCTTGGCCGTTTCGACCGCGAGATACGCGGCCGGCGCGCCGAAGCCGAGCAGGACCGGCAGCCAGCCGAGCACCGCGGCGGCGAGCGCGGCCGAGCCGGTCAGGCGGCGCGGCGCGATCGGCCGCATGCGCCGGCCGTGCGCGTAGCGCTGGCGGCGGCGTCCGTAGCGTTCCAGCGCGATCATGCCGACGACGATCGCGAGCATCGCCAGCGCGATCTGCGCGGCGCCGGCGAGATCGGAGCGCGTGATCCACGTCGTATAGACGGACACGGTCAGCGTCTGCACGCCGAGAAATTCCGACGCGCCGATATCGTTCAGCGTTTCGAGCAGCGCGAGGCTCACGCCGACCGCGATCGCCGGCCGTGCAAGCGGCACGACGACGCGCCAGAACGTCGCGACGCGGCCGGCGCCGAGCGTGCGCGCGGCTTCGAGCAGGCTCACGGACTGCGTGACGAACATCGCGCGCGTGCTCAGATAGACGTACGGATACAGCACGAAGCCGAGCACGAAGATCGCGCCGGGCAGCGAGCGCAGGTCGGGCAGGCGGAACTGGCGCGGGCTGTCGAAGCCGAGCAGCCAGCGGATCGCGCCTTGCACGGGGCCGATCGGATGCAGCAGGTCGAGATACGCGAACGCGACGATGTAGGTGGGGACCGCGAGCGGCAGCAGCAGCGCCCAGGTCAGGATCCGGCGGCCGGGGAAATCGTACGCGGTGACGAGCCACGCGCAGCCGGTGCCGACGATCGACACGATCGTGCCGACGCCGGCGAGCAGCAGCAGCGTGTTGACGAGCGCCTGCGGCAGTACGAATTCGGCGAGATGCCGCCAGTGCGCGAGATCGGCGTCGAACGCGGCGGCCACGAGCACCGCGAGCGGCGCCGCGACCGCCGCGGCGATCGCCAGCGCCGCGATCAGCCACAGGCTGCCCGCGCGCGGCCACAGGCGCGCACGCGGACCGTGCGGCTCGCGCACCGCGCGGGCAGGCGATGCGTCAGTTGTCAAAGCCGACCTTGTCGACGAGCTGGCTCGCCTGCTTGCGATGCTTCGCGATATCCGCGAGCGGCAGCGGGTCGACCTTCAGCGTGCCGAAGCTCGCGATCACCGGGTCGAGCTTCACGTTCGCGCGCACCGGGTATTCGTAGTTCGCCTGCGCATACAGCGCCTGCGCTTCGGGCGAGACCAGGTATTCCAGCAGCTTCACCGCATTGGCCTTGTGCGGCGCGTGCTTCGCGACCGTCGCGCCGCTGATGTTCACGTGCGTGCCGCCGCTCTTCGTATTCGCGAACGTCGGACGCACGACCTTGATCGCGTCGCCCCACTTGCGCGCATCGCTGCCGGGTTCCGCATTCTTCATGTGGCCGACGTAGTAGGCGTTCGCGAGGCCGACGTCGCAGATGCCGCCGAGGATGTCGCGTGCGACGTCGCGGTCGCCGCCCGTCGCCTTGCGCGCGAGGTTGGCCTTCACGCCGCGCAGCCACTTTTCGGTCGCGGCTTCGCCGTCATGCGCGATCATCGCCGCGACGAGCGCCGTGTTGTAAGGATGCTGGCCCGACCGGATGCAGACCTTGCCCTTCCATTTCGGATCGGCGAGCTCCTCGTAGCGGAACGCATCGACCTTCAGGTCCTTTTCGACGTACAGCACGCGGTCGCGCAGCGACAGTGCGTACCAGTCGCCGTTCGCGCCGCGCAGGTTCGCGGGAATCGCATCGTCGAGCGCCTTCGAGCGCACCGGCTGCGTGACGCCGCCGTCGACGAGGTCGAGCAGGTTGCCGACGTCGACCGTCATCAGCACGTCGGCCGGCGATTGCGCGCCTTCCGCCTTCACGCGCTCGAGCAGGCCATCCTTCACGAACACCGTGTTGACCTTGACGCCGCTCTGCTTCGTGAACGCGTCGATGAGCGGCTGGATCAGCTTCGGCTCGCGGGTGGTGTACAGGCTCACTTCGTCGGCTGCCTGGGCAAGCGGCGCGAAGGCGGCCGCGGCCAGGACGAGGGCGCCGGCGAGCGGCAGCAGGCGGGTGCGCGGATTCGACATGGAGACTCCGGTGGGGCAGGTGGACGAGGGAGCGTTCCGGGGCGCGCCTGCCGCCCGAGCGACCCGGAACATTACAAAGTGAAAGATTCTGGATTCTAAATCGAAATGGGAATGATTACCAAACGAAAGCTTGCGGAAAGCAGGGGAGAAGCCGGGGACGGAGGCCGGCGAACGGGGCGGCCCGGCGCGGGCGCAAGCGCGTAGAATGCCCGCTTCGAGGAATTTGACGGAGCAGCACCGACCATGAACGATCAGCGCAAGAAGAACCCTGTCCGCAATGTGAGCATCCTGATCGTCGTGGCCGTGCTGCTCGTGATCGGGACGATCCTGTACAACGCGATTTCGCAGAAGCACGCGTACGACGAGGCCCATCCGGCCGAGGCCGCGAGCGCGGCGTCGCACTGACGTGCCGGTGCGCGGCCCGCTCGGGTCGCGCGCGCGGCAGGCGAACGGCGTCGATTCGCGGCTTCCGGTGCGACGGGCGCCGTGCGGAACCGGGTCAGCGGAAGGCGCGCCGAAACCGGCGCGCCGTATCGACAGGTCGGCCGTGCGTCAACGTGACGCGGGCGCGAATTTCGGGCGGATCCGCGCGTAGAACACGGACATCCGCGCTCAGGCGGGCAGCCGGATCACGCTCGCGTCCTTGCGGATCAGCAGCGACGACGCGAGCATCTGCTTGCACTGGTGCGCGAGCACCTTCAGGTCGTGCGTGAGCTCGGCGCCGACCGCATCGGATTTTTCCGCGGACACGACCATCGCATCGAGATCGCGCGTGATCTGCTTCGATGCTTCGAGCTGGTCAGCCGGCGGCGGCTCGCCGGCTTCGGCCTTCTCGAGATTGTCGAGCACGGCGGCCAGGCCGCGCTGCAGCGCGTCGTCGTGGACGAGCCCGCCGTCGGCCGCGCACGCGCTGCGGATCAGCGGCGCCGCCGCCGTGATCTGCGCGCCGAGCACGTGCGTCTGCACGAGCAGGTCGTTCAGTTCGGGCACGAAGCGCTGGTGCGCCTTCGGCTCGATCATCATCCGCTGGAACGCCTGCCCGAGGTTCGCGAACGCGATGTGCACGTCCTTGCGGGCGAGCCGGTAGCGGTAGTCGTCGTCGAGGCTGGCCGCCGGAGATTCGATCGCCGCGGCGACGCCCGCGACGACGGCGGCACCGTCGGCGGCTGGCACCGTCGGCGGCGACATGCCGCGCCCGGCGCGCCACACGGCCTCGAAATACTTGCGGGTGGAGCTCAGCATGTCGGTGACGAGCTTGCCCATCAGCCGGTATTCCCAGTACGGGAACAGCCGGCTCGCGGCGATCGCGATCATGCAGCCCACCACCGTGTCGATCGCGCGCTCGCCGATGATCCGCATGCTGCCCGGCGCGAGCAGGTGGAACATCAGCAGCACGTACGACGACGTGAACACGACACTCGCCGCATAGTTGAACAGCAGCAGGCTGTAGCTCATCACCATCGACCCGAACATGATCGCGATCAGCAGGTGCGTGTCCTTCACCGTGTAGATCAGCGTGACGCTCGCCGCGCAGCCGATCAGCGTACCGACGATACGCGCCGCGTTGCGCTGCTTGGTCAGCGAGTAGCCGGGCTTCAGGATGATGATGGTCGTCATCACGATCCAGTATGCGTTGGTGAGCGGCAGCAGGCGCCCGATCCAGAAGCCGACCGCCACGGCGATCGTCACGCGCAGTGCGTGGCGAAAGCTCGGCGAGCGCATGTTCAGGTTCGAGAAGATCAGCAGCGGCGACAGGCGGCGGCGCTGCAGGAAGCGCGTGAGCGCCTTGTCGATCTTCAGTTCGGTTTGCTGCGGATCGGCGCGGCCCGACAGGTTGCGGCGCATCCGGTCGATCAGGCGCGTCGCGCTCCAGATGCGCCGGAACGTCGCGACCACGGCCGCATAGGCTTCCGCGTGGGTGGCCGCGAAGTTCTTCTTGCGCATCAGCTCGATCTCGTACTCGATCGCGCGCAGCTCGGCCTTCACGCTGATGTGCGAATGCGGCGCGCGGTTTTCGAGCACCGCGAGGCCGACCTCCTCGAGATCGGCCGCGGCCTTGCGGATCAGGTCGCGGTAGAAGATGATCAGGTCCGTTCCGCCGAACGTGTTGCGCACGAGCGGGTAGTCGGTGTGCGCGCCGACGAACAGCTCGTGCAGATCGACGCTGTTGATGAACAGGTTGTACATCGTCGTGCGGCCGGGATCGAGCTTGCCGCGCCGCAGCTTCGGCAGGTTGCGCAGCACGATGTCGCGCGCGGTTTCCTGCGTTTCGACCGCGGTGATCTGCCGGGCGACGAGATTGCGGTAGCACTCGTCGAGATCGGCGTCGAGATCGTAGAACTGCGCGCGCGCGAGCAGGTAGTCGGCGCAGGCGAACAGGCTTTCGGCCAGCGCCTGCTGCTCGATCCGGCGCGCCTGCCACTGCGACACGAGCGTGGCCCAGTACGTGTACCAGAGGCCGCCCGCGAGAATCCAGCCGGCGTTGACGAACGCCTGCAGCGGCGTGAACTTCTCCTCGAGCGTCATCACCATCATGAACAGCGTCGCGAAGCTGATCTGCGGCCAGCGGTTGCCGTAGACGACGATCAGCGACAGCACGAACGTGAGCGGCACGATCGTGAGCCACAGCGCGAAGATGTTCGGTGTCGCGAGGCCGGTGGCGAGCGCCGCCAGGAAACCGATCACGCTGCACGCGAGCATTTCGTTGTGCTTGTACTTGAGCGGGCCCGGCATGTCGACGACGCACGCGCCGAGCGCGCCCGTCGAGATCGTGAAGCCGAGCTCGCGGTTGTGAAACACGATCAGGCACAACACGGCCGGCAGCGACACGCCGACCGCGATGCGCAGGCCGCCGAAAAAGTACTGGCTGTAGAAAAACTTTCTGATTTCGACCGAATAGCGCATCGATGGGCTGAATGGCAGACGAAGACGCCCGGGGGCGGCGTATTGACTGGCGACGAGTCTATCGTATTTCGCGGTTCGCAAAAGCTGGCTTTCCGGCCGAGGTTCGCGGCGGCGGCCCATTTGCTATCCTTGGTGATCCTGTTCGCCCGGCCCCGCCGGTCCGAGGTTCCGACGCCCGCTTCATGCTCCATCTTTTCTATTCGAACCGTCACGAAACGCTGGCCGACGCGCTGCTCGAGGATCTGGCCGCGTTCCCGGCCCGTAACGGCCCGTGGGCGCCGCAACAGGTCATCGTGCCGAGCGCGGCGCTGCGCCGCCGCCTCGAGCTCGACATCGCCGCGCGCAACGGCGTGTGCGCGAACGTCGAGTTCACGTATCTCGCGCAGTGGCTGTGGGCGCAGATCGGCCGCGTGCTGGCGGTGCCCGCGCGTTCGCCGTTCGCGCCCGACCGGCTCGTGTGGCGCTGCTACCGGCTGTTCGCGCAGGCGGCAGGCGACGCGCCGTGGCTCGCGTCGCCGCGGCTGGTCGCGTATCTGTCGGCCTCCGACGATGCGATGCGCTACGAGCTGGCCCATCGCGTCGCGGCCGTGCTCGATCACTACCTGACCTACCGCCCCGAATGGCTGGCCGCGTGGCAGGCCGGCGAGTCGGTGCTCGCGGGCGACGCCGCGCCGCGCGGGATCAGCGACGCCGCGCGCGACGACGAGCGCTGGCAGGCCGCGCTGTGGCGCGCGCTGCTCGCCGAGCTGAGCGACAGCGGCACGCCGCCGGCGCACCGTTTCCTCGTCGAGGCGCGCCATCTCGATGCCGATACGGTCGCGCGCGCCGACTGGCCCGAATCGGTCAGCGTGTTCGCGCTGCCGACGATGCCGCCGCTGCACGTCGCGCTGCTGCGCGAACTGTCGCGCTGGATCGACGTGCGCGTCTACGCGCTGAATCCGTGCCGCGAATTCTGGTTCGACATCGTGACCGCCGCGCACGCCGAGGCGCTCGATGCGGCCGGGCGGCGCGATTACCAGGAAGTCGGCCATCCGCTGCTCGCCGAATGGGGCAGGCAGACGCAGGCGCAACTGCACATGCTGCACGAGCTGACTGAAAGCGCGGCGTCGGGCGATGCGTCGCGTTTCGTCGAGAATCCCGCACCGACGTGGCTCGCGCGCGTGCAGAACGCGATCCTCGAACTGCAGCCGGAGGCCGACATCGGCGGCACGCCGCTCGAGCGCGGGATCGAGGTGCATGTGTGCCACAGCCTCGCGCGCCAGCTCGAGGTGCTGCACGACCGGCTGCTCGCGTGGTTCGACGCCGATGCGAGCCTGCAGCCGTCCGACGTGCTCGTTGCGGTCGCCGATCTCGCCGCGGCCGGGCCGTTGATCGACGCGGTGTTCGGCACCGCAGGCGCCGGCGGCGCGCGGGTGCCGTACCGGATCACCGGCCTGCCGCCGTCGCAGGCGAACCCGGTCGCGCGCGTGCTGCTCGACTGGCTCGCGTTGCCCGAGCGGCAGGTCGGCGCGCCGGAGCTGGTCGAATGGCTGCGCGTGGATGCGGTGGCCGCGCGCTACGACATCGACGCGGCCGCGCTCGAAACGGTGCAGACCTGGCTCGCGGCCGCCGGCGCGCGGCGCGGGCTGTCGCCGCGCGCGAGCGACGACGCGGCCGTGCCCGCGCCGCGCCATACGTTCTCCGATGCGCTCGCGCGGCTCTTTCTCGGCTATGCGATGCCCGAAGGCGCGGCGCCGATCGGTGCATGGCTGCCGATCGAGGCGGCCACGGGCAGCGAGGCCGAACTGCTCGGCCGGCTCGCACGCTTCACCGACGATCTCGACGGCTTCGCGCGGCGGCTCGCGCAGTCGCACACGCCGCGCGGCTGGAGCGAGCTGTTCGCCGACACGCTCGCGCGCTTCTTCGATTCGGGCGCCGCGTATGCCGACGCGCTGGCCGGCGTGCGCGACGCGCTCGACGCGATGCTGGCCGCGATGACGGAAGGCGCGCCCGACGAGGCGCTGCCGGCGGCCGTCGTCCGCGCGGGGCTCACCGCGGCGCTCGACGATCCGGCCCGCGGCGGGGTGCCGTGGGGCGGCGTCACGTTCTCGTCGCTCACGAGCTTGCGCGGGCTGCCGTATCGCATCGTCTGCCTGCTCGGGATGGACGACGGCGTGCTGCCGAGCCTCGCGCGCGCGGACGAATTCGACCTGATGGCCGTGCTGCCGAAGCTGGGCGACCGGCAGCGCCGCGACGACGAGCGCAATCTGTTTCTCGACCTGCTGCTGGCTGCCCGCGACCGGTTGCTGATCGCCTATACGGGCCGCAGCATCCGCGACAATGCGCCGTTGCCGCCCGCCGCGCTCGTCGACGAGTTACTCGATCATCTGGCGATCGTCACGGCGGGGCCCGGCGCCGCCCCGGATGCGGTCGATGCCGCGCGGCGCGCGTTCATCGTCGAGCATCCGCTGCAGCCGTTCGCGGCCGCGTATTTCCAGCCCGGCAGCGAACTCGTTTCGTACGACACCGAGCGGGCGACGCTTGCGTCGCTGCTGGCCGCCGAAGCGTCGCGCGGCGGGCCGCGCGAGCAGCCGTTCTTCGCGCAGCCGCTGCCGGCCGAGCCGGTCGAGCCCGTCGCGTTCAGCGAATTCGAACGTTTCTGGCGGCATCCGGCGCGCGCGTTGCTGCGCGGCCGGCTCGGCATCGTGCTGGCGGACGCGCAGGCCGAACTGCTCGATACCGAGCCGTTCGCGCTGGACTTCGCCGGCAGCGACGCGCTTGCCGAGCGCGTGCTGCCGCTCCTGATCGAAGCGGGCGAGGGCGGCGTGCACGATCACGCGCTGCGCATCGCGGACGCGAGCCCCGAACTGCCCGGCGGCGCGACGGGCGCGGTGTGGCGCGACCAGGCGCTCGGCTCGATGACGCAGCTTGCGTCGAACGTGCGCGGTGCGCTGGCCGGCGGCATCGAGCGGCGGCCGTTCTCGCTCGCCGTCGTGCCGAAATGGCCCGACACCGAACAGGCGCTGTTCGGTGCCGACGACGCGATGCTGGCGGCCGACGCGGTGAGCGCGCCGCTCGAGTTGCACGGCACGCTGAACCGGTTGACACCGGCCGGCCAGGTCATCTACCGCTATGCGCGGCCGAGCGCGCGCGACTACCTGTCCGCGTGGCTCGCGCATCTCGTCTACTGTGCGATCGAGCCCGGCGGCCCGCGCCGCACGCTGTGGTTCGGCAGCGGCGGCGCGTTCGAGCTGACGCCCGTCGCGGCGCCGCTCGAACGGCTCGCGCCGCTGGCCGCGCTGTTCCGCGCGGGGCGGCGCATGCCGCTGCGGTTTTTCCCGCGCAGTGCATGGGCGCGGGTGTCCGACGGCGAGGCCAAGGCCGCGAGCGTGTGGATCAACGAGCGGGTCGTGAGCGAAGCCGACGATCCGGCCATCGCGATCGCGTGGCGCGGCGCGCATCCGTCGCTAGACGAGCCGTTCGGCACGCTCGCGCGGCTCGTGTTCGAGCCGCTCGTCGAACATCTGAAGGAGGTCGCATGAGCGCCGGGGCGCAGCAGCAGGCGCTCGAACTGGACGTATTCGCGTGCCCGCTCGACGGCGTCAACCAGATCGAGGCGTCGGCCGGCACCGGAAAGACCTGGAATATCTGCGCGCTGTACGTGCGCCTGCTGCTCGAAAAGGATCTCGGCGCGGACGAGATCCTCGTCGTGACGTTCACGAAAGCGGCGACGGCCGAGTTGCACGAGCGGATTCGCGGCCGGCTCGCGCAGCTCGCGCATGCGCTCGACACGGGCGACGACGGCGGCGATCCGTTCATCGCGCGCCTGCTGGAGACCACGCTCGGCGACGACGGCGCGCTCGATCCCGAGACGGCCGTGAAGCGGATCCGGCGTGCGCTGCGCGCGTTCGACCAGGCGGCGATCCATACGATCCACGCGTTCTGCCAGCGCGCGCTGCAGGAAGCGCCGTTCGCGGCGGCGATGCCGTTCGCGTTCGACATGGAGGCCGACGATGCGTCGCTGCGCTTCGAACTCGCGGCGGATTTCTGGCGCACGCGTGTCGAACCGGCGGCCGCGCGCTGGCCGGGCTTCGCGACGTGGCTCGTCGAATCGGGCGCCGGCCCGGCCGCGCTCGATGCGCAGCTCGCACGCCGGCTGAAGAAGCCGCTTGCCGCGCTGCGCTGGGATGGCGTGACCGAGCCGGACGAATCGGCCGAAGCGGCCGCGGCCGAATGCTTCGCGGAGGCCGCGCGGATGTGGGCGGCCGAGCGCGACGCGATCGATGCGCTGCTGCGCGCCGCGCAGCCCGCGCTCAATCAGCGCTCGCACAAGCCCGACGCGCTCGCCGATGCGCTCGCCGCGTGGGCGGCGCATTTCGCGCAGGGCGACGCGACGGCCGCGCTGCCGAAAGCCGCGCTGAAGCTCACGCAAACCGCCCTGACCAAGGCGACGAAAAAAGGCGGTGCGACGCCCGCCCACGCGTTCTTCGACGTGGCCGACGCGCTCGAGGCCGCCGTGGCCGCGGCCGAGGCCACGCAGCGCGCGCGCTGGCTCGCGCTGATCGCCGAATGGCTCGACATGGCGCCGCGCGAGCTGGCCGAGCGCAAGCGCACGCGGCGCGTCGTGTCGTTCGACGATCTGCTCGCGAACCTGTATCACGCGCTGCACGCGCATCCGTGGCTCGCCGAGGCGCTGCGCGCACGCTATCCGGCCGCGCTGATCGACGAGTTTCAGGATACCGATCCGCTGCAGTTCGCGATCTTCGACCGGATCTTCGCGCCGGGCGGCCCGCTGTTCCTCGTCGGCGATCCGAAGCAGGCGATCTACAGTTTCCGCGCGGCCGATCTGCATACCTATCTCGCCGCGCGCGCACGGGCGAGCGCGTGCTACACGCTCGCGGTCAACCAGCGCTCGACGCCCGCGATCGTCGACGCGTGCAACCGCTTGTTCATGTCGAATCCGCGCGCGTTCGTGCTCGACGGGCTCGACTATTACGCGGTGCGCGCCGGCACGCGCGTGCGTGCGCCGTTCGTCGACGAAACCGATCCGGGCCCCGCCGGCGATTTCCGGGTGTGGGCGCTGCCGGGCGGCGAACGCACGCTGCTCAAGCGCGATGCGCAGGCGCAGGCCGCCCAGGCGTGCGCGGCGGAGATCGCGCGGCTGATGCGCGGCGCGCGTGAAGGGCGCGTGCGCTTGGGAGACACGCCGTTGTCGCCGGGCGACATCGCGGTGCTCGTGCAGACGCACCGGCAAGGCAGCCTCGTGAAGCGCGTACTCGCGACGTGGGGCATCGGCAGCGTCGAGCTGGCGCAGGCGTCGGTGTTCTTGACCGGCGACGCCGAGCAGCTCGAACGCGTGCTGGCGGCGATCGATGCGCCGGGCGACCTGCGGCGCCTGCGCGCGGCGCTCGCGTCCGACTGGTTCGGGCTCGATGCCGGCGCGCTGTGGCGCATGGAGCAGGGCGACGGCGGCGCGCCACCCGGCGCGCCGGCGGCCGACGGTGCCGACGCGATGAGCTGGGTCGAGCGCTTCTCGCGGTATCGGCTGCTGTGGCGCGAACGCGGTTTCGCGGTGATGTGGCGCACGTTCACGCGCGAGCTGCGGATCGCCGAGCGGCTGATGGCCGGTGCGGACGGCGAGCGCCGCGTGACCGACATCAACCATCTGGCCGAGTTGACGCAGGCCCGTGCATCCGCGCAGCCGGGCATCGCGCCGACGCTGCGCTGGCTCGCCGCGCAACGGCTCGACGGCGGCGGCGAGGAAGCGCAACTGCGGCTCGAATCCGATCGCAATCTCGTGCAGATCGTCACGGTGCACAAGTCGAAGGGGCTCGAATACGCGATCGTGTTCTGTCCGTTCCTGAACGACGGCGGGCTGCGCGAGCCGCCGTCGTCCGCGTTGCCCGATGCGCGCGAGTATCACGACGAGGCGGGCGATGCGGTGCTGCATTACGGATGCGACGACGAAGCGGCCGCGCACGCGGCGCGCCAGGCGCTGCGCGAGCAGGCCGCGGAACGCGCGCGGCTCGTCTACGTGGCGCTCACGCGCGCGGTCTATCGCTGCTATGTCGTCGCCGGGCCCTACCTGTCGTCGCGCTCGACGCGCGAAGCGCGGCGCAGCGTGCTCAACTGGCTCGTCGCGGGGGCCGGCGCTGCGTTCGATGCGTGGCTCGACGAGCCGCCCGACGAAGCCGCGCTCGACGCGGCGTGGCACGCGCTCGCGGGCGGCCCCGTGAGCGTCGCGCCGCTGCCGGTGCCTGCGCGCCGCGAGCGTCTCGAAGCCGGGCACGACGCGTCGCAGATGCTCGCGGCGCGCCATGCGACACGCGTGCTGCGCGATGCGTGGCGGATGGCGAGCTTCAGCTCGCTGACCGCGTCGATGGCGCGGGAGGAGGCGGGCGTCGCGGCCGTGCCCGACGACGAACTGCGGCCCGATCACGATGCGCTTGCGGCGGTGACGCCCGACGGCGAACCGATACTGGCCGATACGGCCTCGGCCGGCCCGCCGGACGACGACATCCTCATGTTCCCGCGCGGCGCGGCGGCCGGCGAATGCCTGCACCGCCTGTTCGAGCTCAGCCGGTTCACCGAGCCCGAGTCGTGGCACACCGCCGCGCTCGGCGCGCTGCACGACCGGCCGGTCGAGGCCGAGCCGGAACTTGCGACGCGCCTGCCGGCGATGATGGCGCGGCTCGTCGACGACGTCGTGCACACCGAGCTCGTGCCGGGCATGCGGCTTGCCGATCTCGATCCGGCGAAGCGGCTCGACGAAATGGGCTTCCTGTTTCCGGCGCCGTCGCTCGACCTGACGGCGCTACGCCGGCTGCTGGTCGCGCACGGCTATCCGGACGTTGCACTGGAGGCGGGTACGCTCGCCGGTTTCATCAAGGGTTTCATCGACATGATCGTCGAACACGACGGCCGTTTCTGGATCGTCGACTGGAAGTCGAATTACCTCGGCACGACGCCGGATGCCTACGGCCCGCGCGCGCTCGACGTCGCGATGGCCGATCACGCGTATCACCTGCAGGCGCTGCTCTATACGGTCGCGCTGCACCGTTACCTGCGTGGCCGCCTGCCCGATTACGACTACGACACGCACATCGCCGGTTACCTGTACCTGTTCGTGCGCGGTGTGCGGCCCGGCTGGCGCAGCGGCGGCGAGCCGGCCGGCGTGCATGCGCGGCGGCCCGCGCGCGCGCTCGTCGACGCACTCGACCGGATGATGGAAGGGAGCCGCGCATGACCGCATCCGACGACATGCTCGAATTCACCGGCGGCCTCGTCGCGCGGCTGCCCGAGCCGGCCGATTTCGGCATCGCGCTCGCGGAAGGCTTCGCGCGCCGCATCGGCGACCTCGCGCGGCGTGCCGGTGCGCCGCCCGCAGCGGCACGCTGGGCGGCGCGCGCCGCGTTCGCGACGAGCCGCGCGACCGCCGGCGGCCACGTGTGCGTCGCGCTTGGCGCGCTCGCGCAGCGCTACGAAGCGCCGCTCGACGAGGTCCGCGCGGCGCTGGCCGCAAGCGGCGTGGTCGCGTTCGGCACGCTCGCGCGCGGCGACGAGCGGCCGCTGATCGTCGACCGGCTCGATCACCTGTACCTGTCGCGCTATTTCGATTACGAACGGCGGCTCGCCGATGCGCTCGTCGCGCAGGCCGGCGTCGCCGCGCCGGACGAACGCCTGTCGCCCGACCGGTTGCGCGACAGTCTCGCCCGTTACTTCGGGCCGGCCACTGGCGAAGTCGACTGGCAGCGCGTCGCGGCGATCGTCGCGCTGACGGGCCGCGTGACGATCGTCAGCGGCGGGCCGGGCACGGGCAAGACGACGACCGTCGTCGGCGTGCTCGCCTGTCTGCTCGACGCGCACCCGGGGCTGCGCATCGCGCTGGCCGCACCGACCGGCAAGGCCGCACAGCGGATGCAGGAGGCGCTGCACGCGCGCGCCGGCGATCTGCCGCCGGAACTCGCCGCGCGCCTGCCCGACACGTCGTACACACTGCATCGGCTGCTGGGCGGCGGTGGAGCAGGCGGTTTCCGGCATCATCGCGACAATCCGTTGCCGTACGATCTGATCGTCGTCGACGAGGCGTCGATGATCGACGTCGCGCTCGCCGCGCATCTGCTCGACGCGCTCGCGCCGGGCGCGCGGCTCGTGTTGCTGGGCGACAAGGATCAACTGGCCGCGGTCGAGGCCGGCGCCGTATTCGCGGAGCTGAGCGCGCGGCCGGCGTTCACGGCCGCGGCGCGCACGCGCATCGCGCAGGCGCTGGGCATCGACGAGGCGGCGTTCGTCGCGGCGTTGCCGGTGCCGGACGAAGCCGCACCGGCTGCGGTTCCGGCCGCGCATCCGGTTTCCGCTTCCGTACGGGCTTCGGCGTCGCCATCGGCGTCCGTACCCGTTTCACGCAAGCCGGCGGCTCGGCCGAAAGTCGATGCGCGACAGGCGTCGCTCTTCGACGACGAACCGCAGGACGACGAAGCGTCGTCGCCCGGCATCGCGCCGCCATCGCACGCGGAGTCGGCACCGGCCGATGTCAGCGTATCGGGCGGCACTGCGCCCGCGTGGATCGAGGCCGACGAACTCGCGTGGCTCGACACCGTCGAGCTGCCGCCGTTCGACACAGCCGATGCGGCGCTCGCGTCGGTGACGGCCGCCGCATCGCCATTGACCGGCGAAGTCGCCGCCGCGTCCGCCGGCACGTCCGCTCCGGCACCGCTCGCGGATTGCGTCGTGTGGCTCGAACGCAATTACCGGTTCGGTCTCGATTCGCCGATCGGACGTCTGTCGCTCGCGATCCGCCGCGGCGATGTGCAGGCGGCGCTCGATGCGCTGCCTGCCGACGACTCGGCCGCCGCGTCGTTTCATGACGATGCGGGCGACACGCTGACGTCGTCGACGGTCGAGCGGCTCGCGCGGCGCTTCGGCGCCTATCTCGACGCATTGCGCGACGCGTTGGCCGCGCCGGTGCCCGATCCGCTGCCGCTGTTCGACGCGCTCAACCGGTTCCGGATTCTGTGCGCGACCCGCGGCGGCTCGCGTGGCGCGGAACACGTCAATGCGCTGGTGGCCGCGCACGTGCGGCACGCGGCGCGCGTGCCGCTCGCGGTCGGCGCGCACTGGTTCACCGGGCGGCCGATCATGGTTACGCGCAACGACTATGCGCTGGGGCTGTTCAACGGCGACATCGGCATTGCGCTGCCCGACGCGCACGGCGTGCTGCGCGTGTGGTTCCGGCGCGCGGACGGCACCGTGCGCGCGGTGTCGCCGGCCGCGTTGCCGCCGCACGAGACGGCGTTCGCGCTGACGGTGCACAAATCGCAGGGCTCGGAATTCGACGAGGCGGCGCTCGTGCTGCCCGCGTCGTTCGGCCGCGTGCTTACGCGCGAGCTCGTTTATACGGCCGTCACGCGCGCCCGCACGCGCGTGCAGGTGATCGGGCCGCGGCGCGTGCTGGCGCAGGCAGTCGCGACGCGCACGCAGCGCGATTCGGGGCTCGCGGCCCGCATCGACGAGGCGCTCGCCCGGCGCCGCATGGAGGTTTCGCGATGATGATCCGCTACACGCTCGATCCGGCCGAGGTCGAATGGACCGCCGTGCGCGCGCAGGGCGCGGGCGGGCAGAACGTGAACAAGGTGTCGAGCGCGATTCATCTGCGCTTCGACATCCGCGCGTCGTCGCTGCCGCCGGTGCTCAAGGAGCGGCTTCTCGCGCTGTCCGACCAGCGCATCACGCGCGACGGCATCGTCGTGATCAAGTCGCAGGAATATCGGACGCAGGAGAAGAACCGCGAGGCGGCGCTCGCGCGGCTCGATACGCTGATCGGCAGCGTCGCGTACACGCCGCGTGCGCGGGTCGCGACGCGGCCGACGCGTGCGTCGAAAGAACGGCGGCTCGAACACAAGTCGCGCCGCAGCGTGGTGAAGTCGGGGCGAGGGAAGGTGGTCGACTGACGAACGACGGGCCGGTGCTCGTCGCGAGCGAAGGTCCGCCGCGCGCGGCCCGCTAGCGCATCACGGTTCCGGCGCTGTCGAGCACGAAATCGACGCAGAACACGACGAGCCGGCTCTGCGCGCGGATCGCGACGGCGGCCGTATAGCAGTCGCGGCCTTCCGTCAGCGAAAAGTGCGGGCCCATCAGCGCGACGCGCCCGGGGGCGGCGATCGCGCGCTGGAAATACGGGCGTCGCGACCAGTTGCTGTGGGTCTCCGGGAACAACGGGGCGAGGCGGGTCGCGCTCGCCTGACTATCGTCGAGCGGGGCGCCGATCGACGGCAGGAACTGTTCGCCCGTCTCGTCCGTGACGAACACGCGACGCGCGGCAGGCACCGCGAATACGCGCTGTGCGGCGTCCTGCAGGTTGCCGCTCGCCGAAAACGCGGCCGCGCCGCCGAGCACGAGGCGTTCGATCGCGTCGAAGCCCGGCTGCCCGGCGGCCACCGGCGTGTGCCGGCGGGCGATGAAGCGCCGCCACGCGGCGTCGAGCATCGCGGGCGCCGCCGCGCTCGCGTGCGCGATCGATGCATCGGGCTGACCGAACCGGAAACCCTGCACGAAATCGATGTCGGCTTCCATCAGCGCCTGCAACGCGTCGTCGCTTTCCACGCCTTCGGCCAGCACCATCGCGCCGGCCTGGTGCAGCATCGACACGAGGTGATGCATGATGCGGCGATCCTCGGCCGAGCTGGTCGAACGCTCGACGAGCGAGCGGTCGAGCTTCACGATGTCGGGTCGCGCCCGCCACACGCGGTCGAAGTTGGAGAAGCCGGTGCCGAAATCGTCGATCGCGATCAGGAAATCGCGATGCTGGATCATGTCGATCGTGCGGGCGAGCGCGGCTTCGTCGCGCGCCGGCTGCTCGACCACTTCCAGCACGATGCGGTTCGGCGGCAGCGCGAAATGCCGGCATAGCGCCTCGACGAACTCGCGCTGCACGAGGCCCGTATCGAGCACGCGCGGCGTCACGTTCAGGAACAGCCAGCCGTCGCCGATGCCCTGCGCGACGAAGTTGGCCGTGTGCAGGCAGCGCGCGAGCCGGTCGAGCAGCAGCGCGTCGGCGTCGCCGCGCGTCTTGTCGAGCAGGGCGGTGGGCGACGCCAGCGCGCCGTTCCCGTCGACGACGCGCAGCAGCGCCTCGTAGCCGACGACGCGCTTGTGCGTGATCGACAGCACGGGCTGGAACACGCTGCGCAAGGTCGTGGTGCGATAGGTGGCGAGCCAGCCGTGGGGTGTCGGCGTGAGGCGTTCGAGCAGGGCGTCGAGCGACAGGTCGCGGGTGGGCTTCATGTCAACGGTGCCCAGGCGGGGGCGGCGGGGTGTCGACACTCCGCCACGCCGATGCAGCCGCATGCGCAGGCGGACGCGAAAGAACGTGGGGCATCGAGACTGCCTTCTGCGGATAAGTGTCCCGAGTGTAACGGGATTGCCGCGGCGCGCGTATCAGGGTAACTCCAGACGCAAACGCTACATCGCGATTCCGGCACGCGGGCGGCGGCGCGGCCGCGGGCGCCGCATGCGTGCGTACGGTGCATGATCGTCGCGAAACGAAGCGCGCCGCGGCCGCGGGCGATCATCCCGCGACAGGGCGTGATCGTGCGTCGTTGCCGCCCGATACGGGAAATCCCGGCGGCCGGCCGCCGCTGTCAGACGAATGAGACGAATGCCGCGCGCCGCGGTGCGATCGGCGGCATGTCGGCCAACCCGCGGCGCGCCGTCATCGGCATTGCCGCGCGGCGGCCACTGGGCTGCGGCCTGCGACGGTCCGTGCGCGCCCGGCGTGCCGATCGTCAGGCCGCTTCGCCGCCGCGGGGCCGGACGCCGGGAATCCGCTTGATCACGCCGGTCGCGAGCGCGGTGCCGACGAGCACGATCGCGCAGCCTTCGATCATCACGGCCGACACGTGTTCGCCGAGGAACAGCGCGCCCCACAGCAGGCCGAACACGGGGATCACGAACGTCACGGTAATCGCGCGGGCGGGCCCGATGTGCGCGATCAGGTAGAAGAAGATGAAATAGGCGATGCCCGTGCACGCGACGCCGAGCGCGAGCACCGCGCCCCATGCGTGCACGCCGATCGGCGCGGCCGGCCACGTCGCGATCGCGAACGGCAGCAGCAGCACGGTCGAGCCGATCATGCTGCCCGCTGCGTTGACGAGCGGATCGACGCCGCCGAGGTTGCGTTTCGTATAGTTGGCCGCGACGCCGTACAGCAGCGTCGCGCCCAGTGCGGCCGCCGCGGCGAGCGCGGTCGCGCCGGCGCCCGTGTCGCCGTGCGCGGTCGCGATCTGGTTCCACACGAGCGTGAGTACGCCGGCGAACCCGATGACGAGGCCGAGCGCGCGCGGCAGCGACAGCTTGTCCTTCAGCCACAGATAAGCGAAGAGCGCGCCCCACAGCGGCGTCGTCGCGTTGATCACCGACGTCACGCCGGCCGACAGCGTCAATTCGGCGAACGCGAACAGGCAGAACGGGATGCCGGAATTCAGCGCGCCGACGACGAACAGCGGCCACGCATGACGGCGCAACCGGGCGCCGAGATCGGCCGGTTTGAAGCGCGTCAGCGCGAAGCCCGCGAGAAACAGCGCGCCGATGCCCACGCGCAGCGCCATCAGCGGCGCGACGCCGAAATCGACCACGCCGATCCGGATGAACAGGAAGGATGCGCCCCACAGGGCGGCGAGCACGGTCAGCAGGAAAGCGTTTTTGGGCGACATCGATCGGGGAGGGCGGGACGGGATGCGAGGATCTTACACCGCGTTACCACACCGTCGTTTCACGATCGGATGAAACGACAAGAAACGGGAACGTCGCCGGTCGTGCCCGGCGGCGGGCGGCCACGCGCGGTGCGGCCGATCAGCGATGACGCCAGCCGCCGCGTCCGCCGAAACCGAAATTGAGCGACAGTGCCGGGCCCCAATAGCCGCCCCACGCCGGCCCATACGCAGGCGCCGGATAGTAGTAGGCGGGGGCCGGATCGACATACACGGGCGCGGGCTGTACCGGCGCCGGCGCCGCCGTGTAATAGCCTCCGGGATAGTAGGCGTATGGGTAATAGCAGCCGGCAAGCGTCGCGCAGGCAAGCGCCGAGGCGACGAAGGTCCTGTTCATGATGTGTCTCCGGCGCAGCCGGCTATCGGCAGATACTCGAAGCTTAGGCCGAGGACCGGTGACACGGTATGAGAAACGGTAACCGATCATTTCCGGTCAGCGGCCACGCCCTGCGGCGCTACATGCAAAAACGGCGCGTCCGCGGTGCGGAAGCGCCGTTGAGCCGATCGGCCGTGGCCGGATGACGCCCGGCCGGCCGGAGTCGGGCTGCTTACTTGCCGATCTGGTTACCGATGATGCCGCCGGCCGCCGCGCCGCCCAGCGTCGACAGCGCGTTGCCGCCGATCGCCGCGCCGGCGACGCCGCCGACACCCGCACCGATTGCCGTATCGCGCTGGCGCCGCGACATCGAATCGCAGGCCGACAGGCTGGCCACTGTCGCGACGAGGAGCGCGCATACCCCAAAACGCCGAATCGAATTCATGATCGTTGTCCTTGTGGTAGTGAACGGAAGGCGCGCGACCGACCGGCGGCCACGCATGACCCCAATCTACGCGCCGTCCTGCGGCGCTGCTGTAAGGACTTGTTAAGGCTCGCGCGGTTTCGTAATCAATTGTTTCCCCTGCGCCGGCAGGCACGCGACATGCGCAAAAAAGCCCGCTCGAAAGCGGGCTTCGCGCGGCGCGATGCGAGCGGTGCGGCTCGCGGCGCGCTTACTGGCGGTGGTAGATCTCGGCGCCGGTCTTCACGAACTCGACCGCCTTGACCTCCATCCCCTTCTTCAGCGCTTCGGTCTCCGACACGCCTTGCTGCGCCGCGAACTCGCGCACGTCCTGCGTGATCTTCATCGAGCAGAAGTGCGGGCCGCACATCGAGCAGAAGTGCGCGACCTTCGCCGAATCCTTCGGCAGCGTCTCGTCGTGGAATTCGCGCGCCTTGTCCGGGTCGAGACCGATGTTGAACTGGTCTTCCCAGCGGAACTCGAAGCGCGCCTTCGACAGCGCGTTGTCGCGCACCTGCGCGCCCGGATGACCCTTGGCGAGGTCGGCCGCGTGCGCGGCGAGCTTGTACGTGATGATGCCTTCCTTCACGTCGTCCTTGTTCGGCAGGCCGAGGTGTTCCTTCGGCGTCACGTAGCACAGCATCGCGGTGCCGAACCAGCCGATCATCGCGGCGCCGATGCCCGACGTGATGTGGTCGTAGCCCGGCGCGATGTCGGTGGTCAGCGGCCCGAGCGTGTAGAACGGCGCTTCCTTGCACCAGTCGAGCTGGAGATCCATGTTCTCCTTGATCAACTGCATCGGCACGTGGCCGGGGCCTTCGATCATCACCTGCACGTCGTGCTTCCACGCGATCTGCGTGAGCTCGCCGAGCGTCTTCAGTTCGCCGAGCTGCGCTTCGTCGTTCGCGTCGTAGATCGAGCCGGGGCGCAGGCCGTCGCCGAGCGAGAAGCTCACGTCGTACGCCTTCATGATCTCGCAGATCTCTTCGAAGTGTTCGTACAGGAAGCTTTCCTTGTGATGCGCGAGGCACCACTTCGCCATGATCGAGCCGCCGCGCGACACGATGCCCGTCATCCGGTTCGCGGTGAGCGGCACGTACTGCAGGCGCACGCCCGCGTGGATCGTGAAGTAGTCGACGCCTTGCTCGGCCTGTTCGATCAGCGTGTCGCGGAAGATTTCCCAGGTCAGGTCCTCGGCCTTGCCGTTGACCTTTTCGAGCGCCTGGTAGATCGGCACCGTGCCGATCGGCACCGGGCTGTTGCGGATGATCCACTCGCGCGTTTCATGGATGTGCTTGCCGGTCGACAGATCCATCACCGTGTCGCCGCCCCAGCGGATCGCCCACGTCATCTTGTCGACTTCCTCGCCGATCGACGACGTGACGGCCGAGTTGCCGATGTTCGCGTTGATCTTCACGAGGAAGTTGCGGCCGATGATCATCGGCTCGGATTCCGGATGGTTGATGTTCGCGGGGATGATCGCGCGGCCGCGCGCGACTTCGTCGCGCACGAATTCCGGCGTGATCTCGGCCAGCGCGTTCGCGCCAAAGGCCGCGGCGCCGAACGCCTGGCCCGGATGCTGGCGGCCCATCATCGCGGCGAGCTTCGCGCCGTTCGGGCCGCTCGACTTCAGGCTCTCGATGTATTCGGCGCGGCGCTGGTTCTCGCGGATCGCGATGTATTCCATTTCCGGCGTGATGATGCCCTGACGCGCGTAGTGCATCTGCGTGACGTTCTTGCCGGGCTGCGCGCGGCGCGGGTTGCGGTGCAGGCCCGGGAAACGCAGGTCGGCGGTGGCCGGGTCGGCCGCGCGCTCGAGGCCGTACCGGCTCGACAGGCCGGGGAGCACTTCGGTGTCGCCGCGCGCTTCGATCCAGCGCTGACGCAGTGCGGGCAGGCCCGCGCGGATGTCGATCTTCGCGTCCGGATCGGTGTACGGGCCCGACGTGTCGTACACGTAGATCGGCGGATTCTTCTCGCCGCCGAAGCCGGTCGGCGTGTCGGCCTGCGTGATCTCGCGCATCGGCACGCGAATGTCGGGTTGCGAGCCGGTGACATACACCTTGCGCGAATTGGGCAGCGGGGCGACGGCGGCGGCGTCGACGTGGGCGTCGGCAGACAGAAACTTCGGATTGGCGTTCATGCAATCTCCTGTGCGGGCGCCGGACAGGCGCTTCGGCGCTTGCCCGGAGCCCTTGACGAATGTGGGGCTCGAGCTAAGCAGGAGACAAGGCTTGGTGAGGCGGCGGGTTTCGTCAGAGGGATGGCGGCGAAATCCGTACGCTTCCCTGCGCTGGCATTATCCAGATCAGGTTCAAAGGGTATTTCTCACCCGCAATGCCGGTTGTTTGACCGAACGCATTGCAGGACCCCCGCGTTAGCAGCGCACACGATACACCGGCTTGGCGGTGGTTTCAACCGGGTGCGGATCGGATTGCGCCGGGCGATGGCCGGATCGCGGCCGCTGGTGCGCGCACGCTGCGCCGCAGCAAGCGCTGCGGTCGAACCGCGATGCAGGGCCGGACAGAACGGCCGAGCGGGGCAGTAGTCCGTTCCCTTTTTTCAGGCGCAAAAAATTTTCGTCATCGCTGTCATTTCCGTCCGCGTGCTCCGTCTATTCGGCTCCTTAACCCATGTATCGGAGAGATGTCATGAAAAAAGTATTCGTCGCCACCTGTATCGCCGCACTTGCCACGATCGCAACGGGGGCCTACGCGCAGAACGATGCGATGTCGAAGGACGGCATGTCGATGTCGAAGGACGCGATGGGCCACGACGCGATGTCGAAGGACGGTGCGATGGCGAAGGACGGCATGAAGAAGGACGGCATGAAGAAGCAGGCGATGAAGAACGACGCGATGAAGAAGGACGCGATGGGTCACGATTCGATGAAGAAGGACGACGCGATGAAGAAGGACGCCATGAGCCCGTCGAACTAACGAATGCGTGCGGGGCGCGACCGGCCGGTCACCGGCGCGCGTCGCGCCCCGTCACATCATCCCGGGAGTCTTCATCATGCAAACGGTCCCTGTCACTGATCGCGCGAATGCGCCGCCGCCCGCGCCGACGATCCATCCGCGGTGGGTGCGCGCGAGCCACTGGCTCAACGCGCTCGCGGCGATCCTGATGGCGTTGTCCGGCTGGCGCATCTATGACGCGTCGCCGATCTATCCGTCGTTCACGTTCGCGCACGGCATCACGCTCGGCGGCTGGCTCGGCGGTGCGCTGCAATGGCATTTCGCGGCGATGTGGCTGCTGGTCGGCAACGGCCTGTTCTACCTCGCGATGTCGATCGCGACGGGGCGCTTCGCACGCAAGCTGCTGCCCGTGACACCTGCGTCGGTGTGGCGCGACGTGCGCGCCGCGCTCGGCGGGCGGCTGTCGCACGACGACCTGAGCGTCTACAACGCGGTGCAGCGTGCCGCGTATCTGACCGCGATCGTCGATCTCGTCGTATTGGTGCTGTCGGGGCTCGCGATCTGGAAATCGGTGCAGTTCCCGCTGCTGCGCGAACTGTTCGGCGGTTACGACAATGCGCGCATCGTGCACTTCTGGGCGATGTCGCTGCTGGTCGCGTTCGTGGTCGTCCACGTCGCGATGGCGTTGCTGGTGCCGCGCTCGCTGCTCGCGATGCTGCGCGGCCGCTGACCCGTACACCGCGGGCGAAGGAAATCATCATGTCGGAATCTGAAAACAACCGCGGCGAGCCGCGCTGGGCGCTCGACCGGAAATCGCTCGAGCTCGACGTGCGCCGCGAACTCGAGATGCCGTCGCGACGGCTCTTCAACCGGCGCGTGCTGACGCTCGGCGGCCTCACGATGCTGACCGGCTGCACGCTGCAGGACGACGCGTCGGTCAACACGTTCCTCGAGAAAGTGTCGCGCATGAACGACCGCGTGCAGGCGTGGCTGTTCAACCCGAACCAGCTCGCGCCGACCTACACCGAGGCCGACATCACGCGGCCGTTTCCGTTCAACGCGTACTACGGAATCGACGACGTGCCGCACGTCGACGAATCGACGTATCGGCTCGTGCTGTCGGGCCGCGTGACGGGCAAACGCGTATGGACGCTCGACGAGCTTCGCGCACTGCCGCATGCGGAACAGATCACCCGGCATATTTGCGTGGAAGGGTGGAGCGCGATCGGCCGCTGGGGCGGCACGCCGTTCGGCGCATTTCTCGCGCGCGCGGGCGCCGACACGCGGGCGAAATACGTCGGCTTCAAGTGCGCGGACGACTACTACGAAAGCATCGACATGCCGACCGCGCTGCATCCGCAGACGCTGCTCGCGTTCGAGTACGACGGCCGCCGGCTGCCGGCGGAATACGGCTTCCCGATGAAGCTGCGGATGCCGACCAAGCTCGGCTACAAGAACCCGAAGCACATCATGGAAATCTTCGTGACGGACACGTTCCCCGGCGGCTATTGGGTCGATCAGGGCTACAACTGGTTCGGTGGATCGTGATGTGGGCCGCATCGCGCGAGGGGGCGGCGACTCATCTCGAAAATGATCGGAAAAGATCGAATTTTATGGCGTCAATGAGGCTGGTAATTTAGTACTTGTACGATTGTTTGTCAGATGCATCGAATTTTATAATTTTCTCATCGCGCCAGGTCTCCTCGCTGGAGATCGGCGCCGATTGACGGATGTATCTGGCAGCAGCGGAATTTAACCTATTCGCTATTCGAATCGCGAATGACAGGTCGAGTAACGCTGGTCGCGCACGGTGTGATGCGTGTGCGGCTGCGCCTTCCTTTTTCCTATTCGCGGTGAGTCGATTAGCATGGGTCGTGTATTTTTTCGGCGTGGTTTGCCGTTGGGAGCATTTTGTCTGCTGGCGGGTTTGACGTTGTCGGCCTGCGGCGGTGACGATTCGTCCGAGGTCGTGCAGATCGAGGACGCGAGCCCGCGTCCGGAGCCGGGCGATGTTGAAGTGGTCGATCCGCCGCCCACGCTGCCCGAGGCGGTGCCCGGCGAGCCTCCGCCGGTTGTGCCGCCGCCGGTTGTGCCTCCACCGGTTGTGCCTCCGCCGGTCGAGCCGCCCCCGGTCGAGCCGCCGCCGGTTGTGCCTCCACCGGTTGTGCCTCCGCCGGTCGAGCCTCCGCCGGTCGAGCCGCCCCCGGTCGAACCACCCCCGGTCGAACCACCCCCGGTCGAACCGCCGCCTGCACCCATCGACACGAGCTTCGCCATCCGCAACCTCGCCCAAGGCGGCGAGCGCTGCCTCACGATGTCGACTGTCGATGGCGTGTCCGTCGGGTTCGCGGCCTGTTCGGGATCGGACGCGCAGCGCTGGCGCATGGAGCGGGCCAACAACGAGAACTTCAGGGTGAAGAACGTGCTGGCCGCATCGCAGAGCCGCGACGTCTGCCTGCGTGCGGCGCCTGCCGCGCCGGGCGCGGTGAGCATGTCGTCGTGCGGCGGCGCCGATTACCCGGCGACGCGGCTGTGGCGTGCGGCGATGCTCGATCCGAACGGCATGTTCACGATGCTGAACAAGCACTGGGCCGCGACGAACACGCTGCAGGCGACGGAGGGCGCACCCGCGATGCTGCCCGAAACCGGCCAGCCCGCCGCGCGCTGGACCTATGAAGGCGAGGTGCCGACCCTCATGCGAAGGGTCGGCGGCACCGATCGCGTGTTGCTGATAACGGGCCGCTTTACGGGCCAGACGGCGAATCCCGCCGAGCCGATCCGCAAGGCGGTATTCGGTGACGGCGACGATTTTTCGTCGCTCGCGCACTACCTCAAGCTGGCATCGCGCGGCAAGTTCGGGATCGAAGGCACAATGCTGACCGACGTGGATCTCGGCGATTTCCCCAAGGGGTGCGATTCGGTCGCCATTCGCGCGCAGGCGAAGGCCGCGGCGAAGGCGCGCGGCGTCGATGCCGGCAAGTTCAACTTGTTGTTCGTCGATTTCCCGTCGAACCGCGAATGCAGATTTTCAGGTCTGGCCGGGAGCCCGGGCGCGTGGGTCCTGTCGAACGGCTCCGGGCATGGGTACTGGATGTGGACGCACGAGTTCGGGCACGGGCTCGGCGTACACCACCCCGATTCGCTGCAACACTGCCCGGTCAAGGATGGCGCCGTCGTGATCGGCAACGGCTGCGTGACGGGCGGCATCGACGATCCGACCGATACCGTGGGCGGTGGCGGCCGGCGGATGTATCCGGTCGATTACCAGTTGTTTACCGGCTGGCTTTCCGAGGAGGACGTGCCCGCCATCGTCAAGCCCGGCACGTATCGCCTCGCGCCGTTGTGGAGCACGCTGCCGGGCAAGCAGGGCTACCGGCTGCCGCGTGGGGACGGCTCGGCGCTGGTGCTCGAATTCCGCCGTCCGCAGCTCGACGCGGGCAAGCGCGGCACGTTCGAGGACTGGCCGGACACGTCGCCGTTCGTCAACGGCGTGACGGTGCGGATCATGCGCCACCCGAACACCGTGAGCATCAAGAACACCCTCGTCGATGCGACGCCCGGCAGCGCGGACGGCATGAAGGACGCGCCGCTGATGCCGGGCAAGTCGATCGTCGATACGGTGTCCGGACGCCGGATCACCGTGCTGTCGGCCGACGAGAGCGGCGCGGTCGTGCAGGTCGAACTGGCGCGGTAGACGGGAAGGGCTCGCGGCACGCCAGGTGTCGCGCCGAAACGTCACTCCCGATCCTTTCGGATAGGTCTGACGATGCTTTCGAATCCTTGATGCCATAATGCCGAGCGTGCGCAACCGAAAACGGTTGCGCGCGTTTTTTTTGTCCCTCTGCCGCCGCTTGCCGGTTCTTTTTCGTCGCCGTTCGCACTGCCATGTCGTTCCGCACGTTTGCTCTGCCTTCCCGGTTCCGCCTGGACCGTTTGCCGGCATTGCCGGCGTCTTTCCGCGGAGCACGCGACGCGACGTGCGGGCGGGCAGCGCAATGACACCGCTCGACCGCCTTCTCGATTTCCTCGCCCGATTTTCGTTCCGGATCCGCCTGCCCCAAAGCCGCGGCGGTCGCGTGGCGCTGGCGCTCGTCTTCATCTATTTCGTCTGGGGCTCGACTTACAGCGGGCTGCATTTCGCGCTGCAGTCGTTTCCGCCGCTGCTGCTGTCGGGGCTGCGCAACCTGCTCGGTGGGGTCGGCCTGTTCATCTTCGCGCTGCGGCGCAAGCCCGAATGGCCGACGCTGCTGGAAATCCGCAACTCGGCGATCGTCGGCACGATGCTCGTCGCGCTGTCGTCCGGCACGATCGCGCTCGGCATGCGCACGGTCAGCAGCGGGTCGGCCGCGGTGATGGTGGCCACGGTGCCGCTGTTCGCGACCGTGATCGCGGCGGTCGCCGGGCGGCCGGTGGCGAAGGGCGAATGGGCGGCCGTCGCGCTCGGGATGGTCGGCATCGTCGTGCTGAATTCGGGCGGCGCGGCCGCCGCGAACTCGGCGCTCGGCACGATCTGCGTGCTGGCCGGCGCACTGTTCTGGGCGGGCGGCGCGCATCTCGCGACGCGGCTCAAGCTGCCGTCCGACCTGTTCCTGTCGACGTCGCTGCAGATCGGCCTCGGCGGGCTGATGTCGACGATCGTCGCGTGGCTGTTGGGCGAACGCGTCGAACAACTGGCCGTCGGGTCGGTGTTCGCGTTCGTGTACCTGATGGTGTTCTGCACGATGGCCGCGTACGTCGCGTACGGCTATCTGATCCGCCATACGAGCCCGATCATCGCGAGCAGCTGCATGTACGTGAATCCCATCGTCGCGGTCGCGCTCGGTGCGCTGCTGCTGGGCGAACCGGTGACGATGGCGACCGTCGTTGCGACCGTCGCGATTCTCGGCAGCGTCGGGTTGTCGTTCGTGTTCGATCCGGCGCGTCGGCCTGCGGCTGCTACGGCCACCGCCTCGGCCGCCACTTCACCGGCCGCACCGGCCGCACCGGCCGCGGCGGTGGAGCAGGCGCTCACAAGCGATGCTTCGCCGCCGTCCGAGCCGATGGCGACCCCCGATCCGGCGCCGATTCTCGCGCCTTCGGCCGTCCCGTTGGCGGTACCGACGCCTGCCGCGGTGATGGA
Organism: Burkholderia anthinoferrum; assembly: GCF_002925705.1. Classification (NCBI taxonomy): domain Bacteria; kingdom Pseudomonadati; phylum Pseudomonadota; class Betaproteobacteria; order Burkholderiales; family Burkholderiaceae; genus Burkholderia; species Burkholderia anthinoferrum. The sequence goes on along the minus strand of NZ_LFZP01000039.1, from coordinate 45,596 downwards.
TCCCGGCGCGGTGATCGACCCGGCCCCGGCGTTCGCGCCGCCGCCCGCCGCCGCCGAGCCGGCCGCCGCGCGCACCGACGCGTGACGCCGCCGCAGCCGTAGCAGCCGCAGCCGATCCCGCTCAGCCGCGCCGGCCGCCGCGATGGTGGGACCAGCCGGCGAGCGCGGCAAACAGCAGGCCGGCCGCGCACATGCCGGTCCAGCCGAACGCGCGCCATGCGGCGACGCCGGCCGACGAGCCGAGCGCGCCGCCGATGAAGTAGCACACCATGTACACCGTGTTCACGCGGCTGCGCGCGTCGGGCTTCAGCGCATAGATGCGCGACTGGTTCGAGATCTGCGCGGCCTGCACGCCCACGTCGAGCACGATCACGCCGATCACGAGCCCGACGAGGCTCGACCCCGACAGCGCGAAGATCACGAACGACAGCGCGAGCAGCGCGATCGCGAGCGAGATGATCGCGCGTGGGCCGCGCGTGTCCGCGAAGCGGCCCGCATAGGGCGCGGCGAGCGCGCCCGCGGCGCCGACGATCCCGAACAATCCGGCTGCCTGCGGGCCGAGATGGAACGGCGCGCCGGCGAGCAGCAGCGTGAGCACGGGCCAGAATGCGCTGAACGCCGCGAACAGCGCGGCGCCCGTCAGCGATGCCTCGCGCAGCCCCCGCAATTCGACGGCCAGATGCCACATCGAGCCGAGCAGCTTGCCGTACGACAGCGTCGACGTCGGCGAGCTGCGCGGCAGCCGCAGCACGATCACGACGGCGAGCGCGACGAGCGCCGCGACCGAGGCGGCGAACACCGCACGCCAGCCGAAATACTCGGCGACGAAGCCGGCGGCGGTACGCGCGAGCAGGATGCCGAGCAGCAGGCCGCTCATCACGGTGCCGACCGCGTGGCCGCGTTCGGCCGGCGGCGCGATTTCGGCGGCGAACGGCACGGCCTGCTGCGCGATGGTCGCGAGGATGCCGATCGCGAGGCTCGCGATCGCGAGCACGGCCAGCGACGGCGCGGCGGCCGCCACGATCAGCGCGATCGACAGCCCGGCGATCTGCAGCAGGATCAGCCCGCGGCGATCGAAACGGTCGCCGAGCGGCGCGAGCAGGAACATGCCGGCCGCATAGCCGAGCTGCGTCGCGGTCGGCACCGCGCCGATCCATGACGCGCCGTCCGGAAAGGTCGCGCGGAAGCTGTCGAGCAGCGGCTGGTTGTAGTAGATGTTGGCGACCGACACGCCCGCGATCGTCGCGAGCAGCAACAGCAGGCTGCGCGAGTAGTGGGGCGAGGCGGCGTCGGTCGGACGATCGGTGGAGGCGGTGGACATGGCGGCGGCAACGAAGTGGGGCGGCGCGGCAGGCGGCGCACGCGTCGGATGCGCCGGCAGGCCGGGCGCCGGTCGAGGCTGCCGATCATACCGGAGCGACGCGAATCCTGCCGGCGGCAAGCCGGCGCGACGGGCCGGCCTTCGCCCGTCACCGCGCTTCACATCGGTCAGTCGACCAGCTCGCCCGTCGGCTCGTAGAACGGATACGGCCCCGCGCCTTCGTCGATATACACGTGATGCGACGTCATCCCCATATCGGGCGCATGACGGTGGACCGCGAACGCCGGCGGTTCGAGCCGGAACGCGGACGGCGCGTCGGCCCGCAGGTCGAACGCGACCTGGTGCGCGGGCGACGGCACCGCGCACGCGAGCGTGCCGCCGAAGCGCGTGAACATCGTGCGGTGCACGTGGCCGCACAGCACGCGCTCGACGTTCGGATGCGCGCGCAGCAGCGCATCGAGTTTCGCCGCGGCGCCAGGTGCGAGACGCAGCTTGTCCATGTGGCCGATGCCCGACACGAACGGCGGGTGATGCAGCGCGACGATCACCGGCTGCGCGCGCGCGGCGTCGAGCTGCGCGGCGAGCCACGCGAGCCGCGCGTCGCACAGGTCGCCGTGGCTCGCGCCCGGCACCTGCGAATCGAGCGCGAGCACGCGCACCGCGCCGACATCGAGCGCGTACTGCACGAATTTGCCGTCCTGCAACTCGGCGCGATCGGCGAACGCACGGCGCAGACCGGCACGGTCGTCGTGATTGCCGATCATCAGGTAGTACGGCATCTCGAGTGCCGCGAGCAGCTCGCGCAGGTTGCCGTACTCTTCATCGTGGCCGAAGTCGGTCAGGTCGCCGGTGACGAGCACGGCGTCGGGGCGCGGCACGAGTGCGTTCAGCTTCGCGATGCAGCGCGCGAGCGCGGCCCCGGTGTCGACGCGCCGGTACGCGAGCTGGCCCGGCCGCTTGATGTGGAGATCGCTGATTTGAGCAAGCAGCATCGTCGTTCCTCGGAATCGTCTGGTTGTTGTCGCGGCGGCGTGCGCCGTCGTGGGGGGCTGCATGCATGATGCCCGATCGGCGGCTTACGCGCCGAGCGCGATCAGGCCTTCCGGCGCGATCGTGAGACCGACCGCCGTGCCGCGCGCGAGCGCGATGCGGCCCGGTACGTCGATCACGAGCGCGTCGGGCGCCGCATCCTCGATCGTGAGCCGCGTGCGCTCGCCGAGGAACGCGCATGCGCCGACCGCCCCGCGCAGCGGCGCGTGCGCGGGATCGGCGAGTTGCGCGTCCTCGGGGCGGAAGAACCATTCGTCGGCCGCATGCGGCGTGACGATCGCGCCGCCCGTCGTTGCGAGCGCCCCGTCGCGCCACTGGCCCGCCAGCCGGTTCAGCGTGCCGATGAAGTGCGCGACCGTGCGGTTCGCGGGGTGGTAGTAGATCTCGCGCGGCGTGCCGATCTGCTCGATGCGGCCCGCGCCCATCACGACGATCCGGTCGCCGAGCTCCATCGCCTCGGCCTGATCGTGCGTCACGTAGACGGTCGTCACGCCGAGCGCGCGCAGCAGCGCGTTCATGTCGCGGCGCAGCACGTCGCGCAGCTTCGCGTCGAGCGCGGTCAGCGGTTCGTCGAGCAGCAGCACGCGCGGCCGCACCGCGAGCGCACGCGCCAGCGCGACGCGCTGACGCTGGCCGCCCGACAGTTGATCGACCGGTTTGTCCGCATGCGCGTCGAGCCGCATCATCGCGAGCAGTTCGTCGACGCGTTCGCGCAACGCTCGCGGCGCGGTCTTGCGGATCTTCAGCCCGTAGCCGACGTTGCCGCGCACCGTCAGGTTCGGAAACAGCGCGTAGTTCTGGAACACCATGCCGACCTGCCGGCGCTCGATCGGCAGCGCGGTCACGTCGTCGTCGCCGAACGCGATCGTGCCGCCGGCGTCCGGCGTGTCGAGGCCCGCGATCAGGCGCAGCGTGGTCGTCTTGCCGCAGCCGGACGGCCCGAGCAGCACGAGCGTTTCCCCGGCGCCGATCGACAGGTCGAGCGGCTCGAGCACGCGTGTGCCGCGGAACGTCTTCGCGCAGCCGGTCAGGGTGATGGGCGTGGAATCGAGTTTCATGGAATCGGTAAAGTCAGCACAGGGTCAGTGCGGGCGCTTCTTCAGCGCACGCGTACCGGACGGATCGACGCCGAGCCACTGCATCGCGACGAGCAGCGGCAGCGTCATCAGCAGGAACAGGATCGTGTACGCGCTGCCGACTTCGAGGCGCAGCGACGCATAGGTATCGGCGAGCCCGACCGGCAGCGTCTTGGTGTCGGGCGTATGCAGCATCCACGTGAGGTTGAACTCGCCGATCGACAGCGTGAGCACCGCGAGCGCGCCGGCGACGATGCCCGGCCGCAGGTTCGGCAGCACGATCGTGACGAAGCGCGTGACGAACGACGCGCCGAGGCTCGCCGCGCCTTCCTCGAGCGTGCGCAGGTCGGCGCCGGCCGCAACCGCCGCGACCGCGCGCACCATGAACGGCAGCGTGAACACGACGTGGCCGACGACGATGAACCACAGGCTCATCCGGAATGCGGTGAAGCCGCCGTACACGACCAGCAGCGCGAGCGCCGAGGCCAGGCCCGGCAGCGCGACCGGCAGCACGAGCGCTTCCTCGATCGCACGCGCGACGCGGCTCTTGCTGCGCGCGAGCGCATAGCCGGCCGGCACGCCGATCGCGAGCACGATCGCGAGCGTCGCGAACGCGACGTAGAGCGACAGCGCGACCGAGCCGTGATACTGCTGCCACACCTGTTCGAGCCAGCGCAGCGTGAGGCCGCTCGACAGCCCGCGGAAATAATTGACGGTGAGGCCCGCGAGCACCGACATCACGACGGGCACGATCAGGAACGCGCACAGCAGCAGCGTGACGCTCCATTGCAGCGCGGCGATCGCGCGCGCGCCCGTGACGCGCGGTGCACGTCGTGCGACGCCGTTCGCATGCGACGGAGCGGGCGCCGACGACAGCGTGGAAGAGCCGGAAAGCGATTGCATGAAGGAATCCTCAGGCCGCGGCGGCGGCGGTGTGGCCGGTGAAGCGGCGCGCGAGCGCGAGCACGGCCCAGGTGACGATGCCGAGCACGATCGACAGGCCGGCCGCCGTCGCGATGTTCGCGTTCAGCGTGAACTCGGTGTAGATCGTCATCGGCAGCACGTTCAGGTCGGTGGCGAGCGTAAACGCGGTGCCGAACGCGCCCATCGCGGTCGCGAAGCAGATCGCGCCGGCCGCGATCAGGCCCGGCGCGAGCGCGGGCAGCACGATGTCGACGAAGATGCGCCACGGCGACGCGCCGAGCGAACGCGCCGCTTCCTCGAGCGACGCGTCGAGCTTCGACGCGGCCGCGATCACGGTGACGATCACGCGCGGAATCGAGAAATACAGGTAGCCGATGAACAGGCCGGCAACCGAGTACGCGAACACCCACTTGTCGCCCGTGAGCTTCGCCGACAGCATGCCGATCAGCCCCTGGCGCCCGGCGAGCATGATCACCATGAAGCCGACGACGACGCCCGGGAACGCGAGCGGAAACGTGAGCAGCGCGAGCAGCACGCGCTTGCCGGCGAATTCGCGGCGCGCGAGCAGCAGGCCCGAGATCGTCGACAGCGCGAGCGTCGCGAGCGTGACGCCCGCGGACAGCGCGACCGTCTCGCCGAGGCTCTTCATGTAGCGCGCATTGCCGAGCAGCGCCGCGTAGTGCGAGAAGAAGGCGCCGTCGGCGGACACCTGCACGAGCGACGCCATCGGCAGCAGCCAGAACGCGGCGAATACCGCGAGCGCCGGCGCGACGAGCGCGATGCGCCAGCGCAGCGGGAAAGTCAGGTCGAGCATCGGTTGCGTCCCGCGGCTTACTGCATCACTTGCAGGTACTGCTGGCCGAACGCCTGCTGGCCGGCCGCCATCTTGCCGAAGTCGACCGGCTTGGCGCGCGCGTATTCGCTCGCCGGCAAGAACTTCGCGGCGACGTCGGCGCCGAGCGCCTGCGCGCGCACCGGGCGCAGGTACGCATTGGCCCACAGCTTCTGGCCTTCGTCGGACAGCACGAAATCGAGCACCTTCCTGCCGTTCGCGTCGTGCGGCGCGCCCTTCACGAGGCTCATCACGTACGGTACCGCGATCGTGCCTTCCTTCGGAATCACGAATTCGACGTTCGCGTTGTCCTTGTATTTCGCGCGATACGCGTCGAAGTCGTAGTCGAGCAGGATCGGAATCTCGCCGGACAGCACGCGCGCATACGCGGTCTGCTTCGGCACGATCGGCGCATTTGCCTTCAGCTTGCGAAACCAGTCGAGCGCCGGCTTGAAGTTGTCGAGGCTGCCGCCGAGCGCCTGGTTGACGGCGACGGCGCCCGCGTAGCCGACGAACGCGCTCGACGGATCGAGGTAGCCGACCATGCCCTTGTATTCGGGCTTCAGCAGATCGGCCCACGAGCGCGGCACCGGCTTGCCGTCGAGCGCGTCCTTGTTCACGAAGAAGCCGAGCGTGCCCGAGTGGATCGCGAACCAGTAGCCTTGCGGATCCTTCAGGTTCGCGGGAATGTCGTTCCAGTGCGCGGGCTTGTACGGTGCGATCACGCCCTTGTCCTTTGCCTGGAACGCCGACGACACGCCCAGGTAGACGACGTCGGCGACCGGGCTCTTCTGCTCGGCAATCAATTGCGCGATCGACTGGCCCGAGTTCTTGTTGTCGAACGGCACGCGAATGCCGGTTTTCTGCTTGATCGCCGCGATCTGCGCGGCCCAGTCCGCCCATTCGGGCGGGCAGTTGTAGCAGATCGCCGTTTCGTCGGCATGAGCCGCGGGGGCGCCGGCGACGAGCGCGGCAAGGGCGAGCGGCGCGGCAAGCGCGCGCAGCAGCGAGGTCAGGCGAAAGGACACGGTGGGTCTCCGGGCGAGTGGGAGGGTGGTCGGTGTGCGTGGCGCGTGCGTGTTGCGATCAGGCCTTGCGCAGTTGCAGGTCGGTGGCGGGCGGCGCAATCGTCGCACCGTCGCGCACCGCATGCGGCAGGATCGTCGACGTGCGGTCGATCGCCGCGCCGCCGATGCATTCGACGAGACGCTGCCACGCGTGGCAGCCGATGTCGTGGTTCGGCGTCGCGACGCTCGCGAGCGGCGGCGCGAGCAACTCGCCGATCGCGATGCCGTCGAAGCCGAGCACCGACAGATCGTCGGGAATCGAGAAACCCGCGCGGCGCAGGCCGCGCATCACGACCATCGCGAGCAGGTCGTTGCTGCAGAAGAGGGCGGTCGGGCGCGTGGCGTGCGCGGTGAGATGCGCGAGCACCGCATCGGGCAGTTCGGGTGCGTTGAAGTCGACCTCGACGGGCGGCAGCGGGGCCACGCCGCTTTCCTTGAGCGCCTGCGCATAACCGAGATGACGCTGGCGCGCGCGATCTGACGCGGCGAGCGAACCGGCCAGCATCAGCACGCGGCGGTGGCCGCGCGCGGTCAGCAATTGCACGCCGTCATGGGCGGCGCGGCGGTTGTCGACCGACACCGACGGACGGCGCCGCGTGTCGTTGTGCATCAGCACGTAGTGCGGGCCGTCGCGGTCGAGCATGTCGAGCAGCGGGTGCGTGTCCGCATCGGCGACGGTGAGGATCAGCCCTTCGACGCGCTGCTCGCGCAGCGTCTCGATCGCATGACGTTCGCGCGCCGCATCGTATTCGGTGGTCATCAGGATCAACTTGAAACCGGCCGCGGTCGCGAGCGCGTCGATGCCTTGCAGGCAGTCGGCGAACACCGGGTTCGACAGCGTCGGCACGACGACGCCGACAAGCCGCGTGCGTTCGCCGCGCAGTTGCCGGCCGAGCGGACTCGGGCGGAACTGCAGCGTGTCGATGGCGGTGCGGATCGTCTGCAGCGTGGCGGGGCTGACGGTATGCGGCGCGTTGATCGCACGCGAAACGGTGGCGATCGAGAAGCCCGCGAGGGCAGCGACGTCCTTGATGGTCGAGGTCATGAAGTCATGCGATGTAAACGTTTTCGGCCGGGGAATTATCGAAAACGTTTGTGACTTCGCGATGACGCATGCGACGCTTGTTTCGCGAACGGCACGACACAAACGTCAGACGGTTGACGGCGTCGGACGACGCGCGACCGATTGTATCGACGGAGGCGGCGGCGCGGGATGAAATCGTCGGGCGTGGTGTCGGTATCGAATGCGCGGGCCGAGGCGGTGCGACGATGGCCGGTGTCGCGATGCGGCGCGGCGGAATAAGGGAACGCATGCGCCAAGCAATGGTAGAATCGCGTCCGCCCTCTTGCCGGGGTGATGAAATTGGTAAACATAGCGGACTTAAACGATTGAGTGCCCGGCCGGAAACGGTCGGTGCAGAACCCTTCAAATTCGGCGAAACCCCTGATGCGCGCATCGAGGCAACGCCGAGCCAAGCCTCGCGGCACCCGCGAGGAAGGTGTAGAGACTAGACGGGGGGCGCCTAAGGCGCACGGGCAGCGGTCACGCCCGCGCGCGACGGTGAAGGCATAGTCCAGCGCACGAACGGTTCTCGCACGCGAGGCCGGCTTTGAAAGAAGCAGTGTGACGAAAATCCGCCGCCTTAACTGGCTTGCCGGTTCGAGTCCGGTCCCCGGCACCATCGATTGCGTCGACGCGATCGATTCGATGACGGTGTAAAAAACCCGCGAGAAATGCAGCGCTCGCGGGTTTTTTATTGCGTGCACGCATGTGCGGCGGCACGCCGGCGTGGCTCGCGATGAGCTTCGCTGCGCCGAAAACGGCGCCATGTGATACTGGCACGCTCGTCGCGGCGTACGCCAGCGTCACCCTGGCGAACGCGTCCCCCGACCGCTTTTTCCCCATCGTTTGCCTCTCGCCAGACCACCCGTCATGACCGACTCGACCCATCACTATTACGAACCGTCGCAAGGCCACGGCCTGCCGCACGATCCGTTGAACGCGATCGTGGGCCCGCGCCCGATCGGCTGGATTTCATCGCGCGGCAGCGACGGCACGCTGAACCTCGCGCCGTACAGCTTCTTCAACGCGTTCAACTACCGCCCGCCGATCATCGGCTTTTCGAGCACCGCCGCGAAGGACAGCGTGCGCAACGTGCAGGAGACTGGCGAGTTCGTGTGGAATCTCGCGACGCGCGATCTCGCGGAGCGGATGAACCAGACCTGCGCCGCCGTGCCGTACGACGTGAACGAATTCGAACTCGGCGGCCTGACCGCGGTGCCGTCGCGTCTCGTGAATGTGCCGCGTGTCGCGGAAAGCGGTGTGAACTTCGAATGCAAGGTGACCGACGTGATCCGGCTGCGCGATCATCACGGTGTCGAGACACCAGCCACGCTGGTGCTGGGCGAGGTCATCGCGGTCCATATCCGCCACGACCTGCTGAAGGACGGCATCTTCGACACGTTCGGCGCGGGCATCATTCTTCGTGCGGGCGGCCCGTCGGCGTACGTGCACGTGAAACCCGACAGCCGCTTCGACCTGTTCCGTCCCGACGCGTGATCGATCGCGCGCCGCAGTAAGCCGGCAACCGGCGCGTACAAGCGCCCGAACCAGACGCAAGACCCCGCGGAGATCCCAGGATTTCTCCCGGGGTCTTTTGCTTCGTACCCTCACATGATCGGGACGGTGCCGATCCGTCCGTTCCTCGATGCCCGCTCGTCGTCCCAGCCCCGGCGACGATGCGCTGCAGCAAACCCGTCCTTCGCCGCCTCCGCCCGCCGCACTCACGAGCCGCCGACCGCGCCATGGCAAATCTGCTCACCACGAACGAGCGGCTTGGGCATCGACGCCCGCCGCTGCCAGGCATAAATTTCCAAGGTTGACGCGCTTATCCGCGCGCCAGCTCACGCGCGGGCCGGCAACCGGCTCGCGCGTTCCCAACCAGCGTGAGACACAATCGAGCGTGGAGACGACACGATGAGCCTGTCAGAGCCATTGCGTCTGCATGTGCCGGAGCCCACCGGGCGCCCGGGCTGCAAGACGGACTTTTCCTATCTGCATCTATCGCCGGCCGGCGCCGTTCGGCGCCCGCCGATCGACGTAGCCGCGGCGGACACCGCCAATCTCGCCCGCAGCCTCGTGCGCGTGCTCGACGACAGCGGCAAGGCCGTCGGCCCGTGGGCGCCCGATCTCGACGATGCGCGACTGATCGCCGGGCTGCGCGCGATGCTCAAGACCCGCATTTTCGACGCGCGCATGATGATCGCGCAGCGCCAGAAGAAAATCTCCTTCTACATGCTGAGCCTCGGCGAAGAGGCGATCGGCACCGCGCACGCGATGGCGCTGCGCGACGGCGACATGTGCTTTCCGACCTATCGGCAGCAGAGCATCCTGATCGCGCGCGACGTGCCGCTCGAACGGATGATCTGCCAGCTGATGTCCAACGAAGGCGATCCGCTGAAGGGCCGCCAGCTTCCGGTGATGTACTCGGATCGCGAAGCCGGCTTCTTCTCCATTTCCGGCAACCTCGCGACGCAGTTCATCCAGGCGGTCGGCTGGGCGATGGCGTCGGCGATCAAGGGCGACACGAAGATCGCGTCCGCATGGATCGGCGACGGCGCGACGGCCGAGGCCGATTTCCACACCGCGCTCACGTTCGCGCACGTGTACCGTGCGCCGGTCGTGCTGAACGTCGTCAACAACCAGTGGGCGATCTCGACGTTCCAGGCGATCGCGGGCGGCGAGGGCACGACCTTCGCCGGGCGCGGCGTCGGCTGCGGGATCGCGTCGCTGCGCGTCGACGGCAACGACTTCCTCGCGATCTACGCGGCGTCGAGCTGGGCGGCCGAGCGCGCGCGCCGCAATCTCGGCCCGACGCTGATCGAGTGGGTGACCTACCGCGCGGGCGCGCATTCGACGTCGGACGATCCGACCAAGTACCGGCCGAGCGACGACTGGTCGCATTTCCCGCTTGGCGACCCGATCGAGCGCTTCAAGCGTCACCTGATCGTGAAGGGCATCTGGTCGGACAGCGCCCATGACGCGTTGACGGCCGAGCTCGAGGCCGAGGTGATCGCCGCGCAGAAGGAAGCCGAGAAATACGGGACGCTGGCCGACGACCGGATTCCGTCGCCGGCCTCGATGTTCGACGACGTGTACAAGGAGCTGCCCGCGCACCTGCGCCGTCAGCGCCAGGAACTGGGAGCGTGATCATGGCGCGACACGAAACGGATACGGCGACGCAGCCGATGACGATGATCCAGGCGCTGCGCTCCGCGATGGACGTGATGCTCGGGCGCGACAGCGATGTGGTCGTGTTCGGGCAGGACGTCGGCTATTTCGGCGGCGTGTTCCGCTGTACCGAAGGACTACAGAACAAATACGGCAAGTCGCGCGTGTTCGATGCGCCGATCTCGGAAGGCGGGATCGTCGGCGCGGCGGTCGGGATGGGCGCGTACGGATTGCGGCCCGTCTGCGAGATCCAGTTCGCCGACTATTTCTATCCGGCTTCCGACCAGATCGTGTCGGAAGGCGCGCGGCTGCGCTACCGCTCGGCCGGCCAGTTCACCGCGCCGATGACGATCCGGATGCCGTGCGGCGGTGGCATCTACGGCGGGCAGACGCACAGCCAGAGCCCGGAGGCGATGTTTACGCAGGTGTGCGGGCTGCGCACGGTGATGCCGTCGAATCCGTACGACGCGAAAGGGCTGTTGATCGCATCGATCGAGAACGACGATCCGGTGATCTTCCTCGAACCGAAACGGCTGTACAACGGCCCGTTCGACGGCCATCACGAACGGCCGGTCACGTCGTGGCTCAAGCATCCGGCGAGCGCGGTACCCGAAGGCTACTACACGGTGCCGCTCGATACGGCCGCCATCGTGCGGCCCGGCAACGACGTGACGGTGCTGACGTACGGCACGACCGTGCACGTGTCGCTGGCCGCGGCCGAGGAGACGGGCATCGACGCGGAAGTGATCGACTTGCGCACGCTGTGGCCGCTCGATCTCGATACCGTCGTCGCGTCGGTGCGCAAGACCGGGCGCTGCGTCGTGGTGCACGAGGCGACGCGCACCTGCGGTTATGGCGCGGAGCTCGTATCGCTGGTCCAGGAACACTGCTTCTATCACCTCGAAGCGCCGGTCGAGCGCACGACGGGCTGGGACACGCCGTATCCGCATGCGCAGGAATGGGCGTACTTTCCGGGGCCGACGCGGGTCGGTGAAGCGTTGCGACGCGTGATGGAGGCGTGAGATGGGGATTCATGTCATCAAGATGCCGGATATCGGCGAAGGGATCGCCGAGGTCGAGCTGGTGGCCTGGCATGTGGAAGTCGGGCAGACGATCAAGGAGGACCAGCCGCTCGCCGACGTGATGACCGACAAGGCGGCGGTCGAGATTCCGTCGCCGGTGGCGGGCAAGGTGATCGGGCTGGGCGGCCGGATCGGCGAGATGATGGCGGTCGGCAGCGAGCTGATTCGGCTGGAAGTCGAAGGCGACGGCAACCTGAAGGCGGCGGCACCGGTGCGAGAAACGAAGGTAGCAACCGCACCGGTCGCGTCGGCGACGTCGAAGCCGGTGGCCGACGCGCCGTCCGAATCGCCCGAGCGGCCCGAGCCGCCCGCGCATGCGGCGCATCGCGTACCGGCGAAACCGCGCCGCGACGAACCGGCCGCGCAGCCGCGCGCGGCGCTCGCGCCGGGCGAACGGCCGCTCGCGTCGCCTGCCGTGCGTCAGCGTGCGTGGGACATGGGTATCGAGCTGCGCTACGTGCGCGGCACCGGCGAAGCCGGGCGGATCCTGCATGCGGATCTCGATGCGTATGCGCGTACCGGCGGCACCGCGAGCGGCGCGCAACCGCGCGGCTACGACGAACGCCATGACCAAACCGACGTGCCGTTGATCGGCCTGCGGCGCGCGATCGCGCGCAAGATGCAGGAAGCGAAACGCCGCATCCCGCATTTCAGCTACGTCGAGGAAATCGACGTGACCGAGCTCGAATCGTTGCGCGCGGAACTGAACCGCCGCCACGGCGACACGCGCGGCAAGCTCACGCCATTGCCGCTGCTGATTCGCGCGATGGTGATCGCGCTGCGCGATTTCCCGCAGATCAACGCGCGTTTCGACGACGAGGCGGGCGTCGTCACGCGCTACGGCGCGGTGCACATGGGCGTCGCGACGCAGACCGACGGCGGCCTCACGGTGCCCGTGCTGCGCCATGCGGAAGCGCGCGACGTGTGGTCGATCTCGGCGGAAATCGCGCGGCTCGCCGACGCGGTGCGCGCGAACCGTGCGCAGCGCGACGAGCTGAGCGGCTCGACGATCACGATCTCGAGCCTCGGCGCGCTCGGCGGCATCGTGTCGACGCCGGTGATCAATCATCCGGAAGTGGGCATCGTCGGCGTAAACCGGATCGTCGAGCGGCCGATGATCCGCGACGGCGCGATCGTCGCGCGCAAGATGATGAACCTGTCGTCGTCGTTCGATCATCGCGTCGTCGACGGCGCGGATGCGGCCGAATTCATCCAGGCCGTGCGCGCGGTGCTCGAACGCCCGGCACTGCTGTTCGTGGAGTGAGCCGATGAAGAACGAACACACCACACTGCTCGTCATCGGCGGCGGCCCGGGCGGCTACGTGGCCGCGATCCGCGCCGGCCAGCTCGGCATCCCGACCGTGCTCGTCGAACGCGACCGGCTCGGCGGCACCTGCCTGAACATCGGCTGCATTCCGTCGAAGGCGCTGATCCACGTGGCCGACGCGTTCGAACAGGCGTGCGGCCACGCGGGCGAAGAGGCGCTCGGCATCCGTGTGCGCACGCCGGAGATCGACATCGCGAAAAGCGTCGCCTGGAAGGACGGCATAGTCGAGCGGCTGACGCGCGGCGTCGGCGCGCTGCTCAAGAAGAACGGCGTGCGCGTGCTGCACGGCGAAGCGCGCGTGATCGACGGCAAGACCGTGGAAGTGGTCGCCGGCAGCCATACGGTGCGGATCGGCTGCGAACATCTGTTGCTCGCGACCGGGTCCGAGCCGGTCGAGCTGCTGTCGATGCCGTTCGGCGGACACGTCGTGTCGTCCACCGAAGCGCTGTCGCCCGCGACGCTGCCGAAGCGGCTGGTCGTCGTCGGGGCCGGCTATATCGGGCTCGAACTCGGGATCGTCTATCGCAAGCTCGGCGTCGACGTCAGCGTCGTCGAAGCGGCCGAGCGCGTGCTGCCCGCGTACGATGCCGAACTCGTGCGGCCGGTTGCCGATTCGCTCGCGCGGCTCGGCGTGCGGCTGTGGCTCGGCCACAAGGTGCTTGGGCTGGCCAAGGACGGCGCGGTGCGCGTGCAGGCGGCCGATGGCGCCGAGCAGACGTTGCCGGCCGACCGCGTGCTGGTTGCCGTGGGCCGCCGGCCGCGCGTCGACGGGTTCGGACTCGAGACGCTGATGCTCGATCGCAACGGCCGCGCGCTGCGGATCGACGACGCATGCCGGACCTCGATGCGCAACGTGTGGGCGATCGGCGATGTCGCGGGCGAGCCAATGCTCGCGCATCGCGCGATGGCGCAAGGCGAGATGGTGGCCGAGCTGATCGCCGGCCGGCGCCGCCGGTTCACGCCCGCGTCGATTCCAGCCGTGTGCTTCACCGATCCCGAGATCGTGACGGCCGGCTGGTCGCCGGACGACGCGCACGCGGCCGGCGTCGATTGTCTGAGCGCGTCGTTTCCGTTCGCCGCGAACGGGCGCGCGATGACGTTGCAGGCGACCGACGGATTCGCGCGCGTCGTCGCGCGGCGCGACAATCATCTGATCGTCGGCTGGCAGGCGGTCGGGCGCGGTGTATCGGAGCTGGCCGCGGCGTTTTCGCAGTCGCTGGAGATGGGCGCGCGGCTGGAAGACATCGGCGGCACGATCCACGCGCATCCGACGCTCGGTGAAGCGCTCCAGGAAGCGGCGTTGCGTGCGCTCGGGCATGCGCTGCATGTCTGACGTCATCGCCTGACGGGGCGCCGCCGGTGCGTCACGCACGTATCGGCGGCGCTCGCGGCGTCTGATGCACTTCATGTTGTTCATCGGTATCGGCACGCGCCGGTCCCGAAGCCGATCCGGTTGCCCGTACTCGCACGCCGGGTCGGGAACGCGCGCAACGGCAGCGCCGGCCGCGCCGCATTCGATCGCATCCGACAGTGCCGTAATTTTTCGAGACGAGGGGAGGGTTGCCGCCGCCGCGTCGGCCGACGATCATGTCGATAGCCGGAAACCGGGCCGCCTGGGTCCGCCAACGCAGGCTCCCTCCACACGGAATAGCGGACATGAAACTGCTGCTCGTCGGTGCGACCGGACTCGTCGGGCGCCACGTCCTCGAAGCCGCGCTGGCCGATGCGCGGGTCGATCAGGTGATCGTCCTCGCGCGCCGGCCGTTGTCGCCGCATCCGAAGATGCGCGCGCTGGAAGTCGATTTCGACCATCTGCCCGACGCGGCCGACTGGTGGCGCGCGGATGCCGTGATCTGCACGCTCGGCACCACGATGCGGGCGGCCGGTTCGCAGGCGGCCTTCCGGCGCGTCGATCACGACTATCCGCTCGCGGTCGCGCGGCTCGCGCACCGGCACGGCACGCCAACCTACGTGCTGAATTCCGCACTCGGCGCGGATGCTGCTTCGCGGATCTTCTACAACCGCGTGAAGGGCGAGGTCGAACAGGCGCTCGCCGGCGTCGGGTTCGATTCGCTCACGTACGGGCGACCGGGCCTGATCGGCGGCAGCCGCGACGAGTTTCGATTCGGCGAACGGCTGCTGGTGTTCGCGCTGAGCGCCGCCGCGCCGGTGCTGCCGGCGAAGTGGCGCGTGAATCCCGCGTCGCGGATTGCGCGCGCCTTGCTCGACGCGGCGATCGACGCACGGCCGGGCGTGCGGGTCGTCGCATCCGACCGGCTCGTCTGACGCGGCCGGGGCGGTGCGCTCGGCAGGCCATTCGTCTGCGCTTGCCGTGCAGTGACGGCTGCTCCCGATCGACTACCCCAGGCCAGCAAAATTTTCATTTTCCCGACATCCGGCTCGCGCCGAAATTGCGTGGGCGCGCCGCAATTGCTGGGACGATTTCGAAAATCCGTCGATTCCGGGTAATCACCGATATCTCGTAAGTTGTATATACAAGATCATCCGCTGGCAATGTCGGCACCCATCGTGCCGCTTGCGCGCCAGCGTGCGGACCATGCGTGCGTGGTGCATGCCGGCGATCCACGGCGCCCCGCATTCGCGGAGCCGAAAGAGTGGCGCGCAGCTTCCTGTCCCGTTCAAACCATGTGTGGTCCTGAGTATCGTGGAGATCGACCCGTGTCAACGAATTCCAGTGGAAAAGCCGGCGGACTGATCGAGGTACGCTCGATCGACTTCATTCCCGACGCCGAGCGCCACGGCGGCCTGCTGAGCCAGTTCACGCTGTGGCTGTCGGCGAACATGCAGATCACCGCGATCGTCACGGGCGCGCTCGCGGTCGTGCTCGGCGGCGACGTGTTCTGGTCGCTGGTCGCGCTGCTGCTCGGCCAGCTCGTCGGCGGCGCGGTGATGGCGCTGCACGGCGCGCAGGGCCCGCAGCTCGGCTTGCCGCAGATGATCTCGAGCCGCGTGCAGTTCGGCGTGTACGGCGCGATGATTCCGATCGTGCTCGTGTGCCTGATGTACATCGGTTTTTCCGCGAGCGGCTCGGTGCTGGCCGGGCAGGCCGTCGCGCAACTGCTGCACGTCGACGACGCGGCCGGCATCCTGCTGTTCGCGGCCGTGATCGTCGTGCTGACCGTGTTCGGCTATCGCGCGATCCACTTCGTCGGCCGGATCGCGAGCGTGGTCGGCATCGTCGCGTTCATCTACATGTTCGTGCAACTGTTCGCGAACCACGACGTCGGCGCGCTGCTCGCGAACAAGCATTTCTCGCTGGCGAGCTTCCTGCTCGCGATGTCGCTGTCCGCGTCGTGGCAGATCGCATTCGGCCCGTACGTGGCCGACTATTCGCGCTACCTGCCGCGCGCGACGTCGTCGGTCGCGACGTTTCTCGCGGTCGGCCTCGGCTCGGTGATCGGCGCGCAGGCGGCGATGGTGTTCGGCGTGTTCGCGGCCGCGCTCGCCGGCAGCCAGTTCGCGCACCATGAAGTGTCGTATATCGTCGGCCTGGGCTCGACGGGCGCCGTGGCCGCGCTGCTGTATTTCAGCATCGCGTTCGGCAAGGTGACGGTGACGGCGCTCAACGCGTACGGCAGCTTCATGTCGATGGCGACGATCGTCAGCGGCTTTCGCGGCAAGGGCGCGGTGTCGTCGAAGAGCCGCCTCGCGTACATCCTCGGGATGATCTGCGTGTCGACGCTGATCGCGCTCGCGGGCCGTCATTCGTTCCTGAAGGAATTCACCGCGTTCATCCTGTTCCTGCTCGCGTTCTTCACGCCGTGGAGCGCGATCAACCTCGTCGATTACTACTGCTTCACGCGTTCACGCTACGACGTGCCGGCGCTGTCCGATCCGGACGGCCGCTACGGCCGCTGGAACGGGATGGCGATCGCGATCTACGTGGTCGGCATCCTGGTGCAACTGCCGTTCATGTCGACGCACATCTACACGGGGCCGCTCGTCGACGCGCTCGGCGGCACCGACATCTCGTGGATCCTCGGCCTCGTCGTGCCGGCCGTGCTGTATTACGTCGGCGCCCGCGCGTCGCGACGCAGCATTCCCGAACGCCTGATTCTGCCGCTCGAACGCGGCGAGGTTCACCACTGACGACACGTCTCGCGCATCGGGCGGGCACGCCGCCGACTCGAGCGCCGGGCCGGGCGCTGCCCACGGGCCGTCACTTCCCCAGTCGCTCCGCGAGCGAGTAG
Source organism: Burkholderia anthinoferrum (assembly GCF_002925705.1). Lineage (NCBI taxonomy): Bacteria > Pseudomonadati > Pseudomonadota > Betaproteobacteria > Burkholderiales > Burkholderiaceae > Burkholderia > Burkholderia anthinoferrum. The sequence goes on along the minus strand of NZ_LFZP01000039.1, from coordinate 28,475 downwards.
CGCTGCATGCAGCGCTCCATCGCGTCGAGAAACGCGTGCTCGGCCGCATTCATCTTGCGGTCGCGATGCCATAGCAGGAACACGTCGACGTCGACGAGCCCGTCGTCGGGCGGCAGCCGCCACAGCCGTTGCTGCGCGATGTCGTCGCGCACGATGTGCTCGGGCAGGCAGCCGATCCCGTAGCCGGCGAAGATCAGCCGCCGCACTTCGTCGAGGCTCGGCGACGATGCGACGATGCGCCCCGTAAAACCCTTCTGGTCGCGGAACACCGTGAGCGGCGACAGGCTGTCGCCGATCTGGTCGCTCGTAAACGACACGAAATTCTCCGCGAGCAGATCGTCCATCCGCAACTGCGTCTGCCCGAACAGCCGGTGATGGCGGCCGCAGTAGATCGCATAGCGCTGGCGCAGGAAGCAGCGCATCTCCAGCTTGTCGTGCGGCGTGCGGCACAGGCCGAGCCCGGCCGTGGCCGTTTTCTGCAGCAGCGACGACAGGATGTCCGACGAGCGCATTACTTCGATCTGCAGATCGATACGCGGATACGCGCGATGGAAATCCGCGAGGAATTCGTCGTAGACGGGCGATTCGATGCGGCTCACCGTCAGCAGCCGGATCGAGCCGGTCAGGTCGGCCGTGCTGTCGTCGATTTCGGTTTCGAGGCGCGAGATGCCGCCGTAGATGTCGCTCGCGATCCGGTACACGGCTTCGCCGGCCGGCGTCGGCGCGAAGTGCGCGCCGCGCCGCTCGATCAGCCGGCGCTCGAGCGTCTCCTCGAGCCGACGCAGCGCCTGGCTCACGGCCGGCTGCGTGACGTGCAGGCGGGCCGCCGCGCGGCTCACGCTGCGCTCCTGCATGATCACCAGATAGGTGCGCAGCAGGTTCCAGTCGAGGCGGTCGTTCAGGAACGGGGCGAGATCGGGGCGCATCGGGTCTCCGGACAGGGCGGCGGCTAGTCATTAGTTGAATTTATACGGAGAATAATAACTTGAAATTTGACTAATGATTTGCGGCCACCGATAAAGGAGGGGCGCCGCAGCGTGCGGCGCGAGGCCGCGACAGACGGCCGTCGTCACGATATTGCGTGCCGCCCCGCCGCGGCGCGCGTCAGGAGCCCGCATGAGCCAGTCCCTTCCTTCCGCCCGCCAGCCGGCACGCGCCGCGACGGCCGCGTTCATCGGCACGATGATCGAGTGGTACGACTTCTACATCTACGCGACCGCCGCCGCGCTCGTGTTCGGCGAACTCTATTTCCCGTCGCACGACCCGTTCGTCAGCACGATGGCATCGTTCGCGACGTTCGCGGTCGGCTTCTTCGCGCGCCCGCTCGGCGGCGTGATCTTCGGCCATCTCGGCGACCGCATCGGCCGCAAGAAGGCGCTGATGACGACGCTGATGATGATGGGCGTCGCAACCGTGTGCGTCGGGCTGCTGCCCGCCTATTCGAAGGTCGGCATCCTTGCACCGGTGCTGCTCGTCGCACTGCGCGTCGTGCAGGGGATCGCGGTCGGCGGCGAGTGGGGCGGTGCGGTGCTGATGGCGGGCGAGCATGCGCCGCAGGGGCGCCGCACGTTTTTCGCGTCGTTCGCGCAGCTCGGCAGCCCGGCCGGGCTGATCCTGTCGCTGGTCGCGTTCCGCGCGGTCACGTCGATGGACAAGGCCGACTTCCTCGCGTGGGGCTGGCGCCTGCCGTTTCTCGCGAGCGCGGTGCTGCTCGTGGTCGGCATCCTGATCCGGCTCGGCGTGAACGAGTCGCCGGAATTCGCGCGGGTGAAGGAAGCCAACCGCACGGTGAAGCTGCCGGTCGCGGAAGTGTTCCGCTCCGCGTCGGGGCTCGTGCTGCTCTGCATCGGTGCGAACACGATCGGCATCGCGGGCGTCTATTTCACGAACACGTTCATGATCGCGTACACGACGCAGTATGTCGGCGTCTCGCGCTCGCTGATCCTCGACAGCCTGTTCGCGGTCGCGATCATCCAGTTCTTCGCGCAGCCGCTCGCCGCGTGGATCGCCGAGCGCATCGGCGGCGCGCGCTTCCTGAAGCTCGCGGCGCTGCTCGCGATGCTGTCGCCGTATCCGATGTTCATGCTCGTGCAGGGCGGCACGTCCGCGTCGCTGATCGCCGGCATCGCACTGGCCGTCGTCTGCATGGCCGGGTTCTATTCGGTGATCGCGGGCTTCGTCAGCGACGTATTTCCCGCGCACGTGCGCTATTCGGCGATCTCGCTCGCCTACCAGATTTGCGGCGCGATCGCGGGCGGCCTGACGCCGCTCGTCGGCACGTGGCTCGCGCATCGCTTCACGGGCCAGTGGTGGCCGCTCGCGGTGTTCTACACGTGTCTCGCCGGCGTTTCGCTGCTCTGCATCGTCGCGCTCGACGCGCGCCGTGCCGCGCAGCCGGCCGCCGCCGAAGCGCTCGGCTCGCATTGACCCTCAACGCACGAATCGATCCGGAATCCCTATGAACGACCTGCTGGAAATCGACGGCGCCCGCCTGTGGCGGAGCCTGGCCGACATGGCGCGCGTCGGCGCGACGCCGCGCGGCGGTGTACGGCGCCTCGCGCTCACCGATGACGACCGCCGCGGGCGCGACCTGTTCACACAATGGTGCCGCGACGCGGGGCTGACGGTGAGCGTCGATGCCGTCGGCAACCTGTTCGCGCGGCGCGACGGCGCCGATGCGCACGCCGCGCCGGTGCTGATCGGCAGCCATCTCGACACGCAGCCCGAAGGCGGTCGCTTCGACGGCGTGTACGGCGTGCTCGCCGCGCTCGAACTCGTGCGCACGCTGAACGACGCGGACATCGCGACCGACAAGCCGCTCGAGATCGTGTCCTGGACCAACGAGGAAGGCGCGCGCTTCGCGCCGGCGATGCTCGGCTCGGCCGTGTTCACGGGCGCGTTGCCGCTCGACGATGCGCTCGCGAAGCAGGACGCCGACGGCGTCACGCTCGGCGCGGCGCTCGACGCGTGCGGCTACCGCGGCACGCGCGCCACGGGCGGGGCGGTCGATGCATATTTCGAGGCGCACATCGAACAGGGCCCCGTGCTCGAAGCGAACGGCACGACGATCGGCATCGTCACGGGCGGGCAGGCGATCCGCTGGCTCGACGTGACGGTGACGGGCGTGGCCGCGCACGCGGGCACGACGCCGATGCCGTATCGCAAGGATGCGTATTTCGCGAGCGCGCAAATCGCGCTCGAACTCGAGCGGATCGTCGCCGGTTACGCGCCGCGCGGGCTCGCGACGATCGGGCAGGTTGGCATCCGCCACGCGTCGCGCAACACGATTGCCGGCGACCTGACGTTCACGGTCGACCTGCGTCATCACGACGATGCGGAAGTCGATGCGATGGAGCGCGACCTGCGCGACGCCTGCGCTCGCGTGGCCGCCGCGCGAGGCGTGCAGGTGTCGGTCGAGACCTGCTGGCGCAGCCCGGCGACGCCGTTCGACCGCGAGTGTGTCGGGCTGGTCGCGCAGGCTGCTGCCGCGTTCGGCTACACGCACGAGCGGATCGTGAGCGGCGCCGGCCATGACGCAATCCTGCTCGCGCGCCGCTTCCCGACCGCGATGGTGTTCATCCCGTGCGTCGACGGGCTGTCGCACAACGAAGCCGAGGATGTATTGCCCGACGACGTGAGGCGCGGCACGAACGTGCTGCTCCATGCGGTGCTGGCGCGCGCGGGAATCGCGGCGCGCGTCGACGCGGCGGCGGCCACGCACGATGCCTGAAATGGCAAATCGATGAGGATTCCGATGAAAACCTATTTCCATCCCGAACAACTGCTGCACCACCCGCGCAGCTACCTGTCGCGCGGCCGGATGCGCGAGCCGCAGGAAGTGCCGGAACGCGCGGCGCGGCTCGTCGCGGCCGTCCGGTCGCTCGACTTCGACGTGCGCGAGCCGGCCGACCGCGGCACCGCACCGATCGCGGCCGTGCACGACATGAACTACCTGCGCTTTCTCGAGGACGCGCACCGCGACTGGAAGCAGATGCCCGACGACTGGGGCGACGAAGTGATGTCGAACGTGTTCGTGCGCGATCCGAATCCGTTGCGCGGCGTGCTCGCGAAAGCCGCGCGCTATCTGGCCGACGGCAGTTGCCCGGTGGGCGCGAACACATGGCGCGCGGCGTACTGGTCCGCGCAGGGCGCACTGGCGGCCGCGGCCGACGTCAACGACGGCGCGCGCGAAGCGTACGCGCTGTGCCGGCCGCCCGGCCATCATGCGCGCCGCGACGCGGCCGGCGGCTTCTGCTACCTGAACAATGCGGCGATCGCCGCGCAGGCGCTGCTGGGCCGCCATCGGCGCGTCGCGATCCTCGATACCGACATGCATCACGGGCAGGGCGTGCAGGAGATCTTCTACGGCCGCGACGATGTGCTGTACGTGTCGATCCACGGCGACCCGACCAACTTCTACCCGGTCGTCGCCGGTTACGAGGACGAGACGGGAACGGGGGCCGGCGACGGCTTCAACCTCAACCTGCCGATGCCGCACGGCGCGCCGGAGTCGGCGTTCTTCGAGCGGCTCGACGACGCGCTGCGCGCGCTCGCGCGGTTCCAGCCCGATGCGCTCGTGCTCGCGCTCGGCTTCGACATCTACAAGGACGATCCGCAATCGCAGGTCGCGGTCACGACCGACGGATTCGGGCGGCTCGGCGGCGCGATCGGCGCGCTCGGGTTGCCGACGGTGATCGTGCAGGAGGGCGGCTATCACCTCGAGAGTCTCGACGCGAACGCACGCGCGTTTTTCGGCGGGTTTGGCGCTCGGCGCTGACCGGGCCGTCGAACCGAGCGCACGCCGAAAATGAAAACGGCCGCATGGCGCGGCCGTGAGCATGCACGCGGAAGATTCCAGATGGCCCGGGCGTGCCCGCGCTTACGAATTCGCGGCGGCCGGCGAGCGGCGGCGCTGCGTGACCTGCAGCATGACGAGCACGAGGCCGGCGGCCGCGATCAGCGCGCCGACGAGCGGCACCGCCGCGTAGCCGAATCCGGCCGAGATCGCCGCGCCGCCCGCGGCGGCGCCCAGCGCATTGCCGAGGTTGAACGCGCCGATGTTCACCGCCGATGCGAGGCCCGGCGCTTCATGGGCCGCGCGCATCACGCGCATCTGCAGCGGCGGCACGACCGCGAACGTCGCGATCCCCCAGACCAGCAGCGTGACGGCGGCGCCCGCATGCGTGGCCGCAAGCAGCGGGAACGCGGCCATCGTCGCGATCAGCAGCAACAGGAAGCCGATCAGCGTGCCGTCGAGCGAGCGGTCGGCGAGGCGTCCGCCCGCGATGTTGCCGATCGAGAAACCGACGCCGATCAGCACGAGCATCGCGGTCACGAAGCCGGGCGTCGCGCCCGTCAGGTGTTCGAGCGTCGGCGCGACGTACGTATAGAGCGTGAACATCGCGCCGGCGCCGAGCACGGTCGTCCCGAGCGCGCCGAGCACGACCGGGCGCGTGAGCACGGAGAGTTCGGCACGCAGGTCGGGCATCTTGCCGGCTTCACCTTTCGGCAGCGCGGCGAACAGGCCGGCGATCGCGATCAGGCCGAGGCCCGCGGTCGCCGCGAACGACATGCGCCAGCCGATGATCTGGCCGAGCCAGGTCGCGGCCGGCACGCCGCCGACGTTCGCGATCGTCAGGCCCATGAACATCGTCGCGACCGCGCTGGCCTGCTTTTCGCGCGGCACGAGGCTTGCCGCGACCACCGAGCCGAGCCCGAAGAACGCACCGTGGTTGAGGCTCGTCACGAGACGTGCGAGCAGCAGCGTCGTGTAGTCCGGCGCGACGGCCGACAGCAGGTTGCCGATCGTGAAGATCGACATCAGCGCGATCAGTGCGGAACGGCGCGACCAGCGCGCGAGCAGCAGCGTCATCAGCGGCGCGCCGACCATCACGCCGATCGCATACGCGCTGATCAGCATGCCGGCTTGCGGAATCGACACGTGCACGCCTTCGGCGATCACGGGCAGCAGGCCCATCGGCGAGAATTCGGTCGTGCCGATGCCGAACGCGCCGGCGGCGAGCGCGAGCAGCGGTAGCGCGGCGCCGCCGCCGGGACGGGAAGGAGAGGAAGTCGTGGGGTTCACGCGGTGGACTCCTGTGATCGTGGGACAACGGCACGAAGCCATTGAGGACAGCCGAAGTGTGCCTGCATTACTTTTGCGGAAAAAGCCGCATTCGGACGAAATTATCTTGATTTGATGTCAACAATGCAGGGCGCGGGGAGGTGTGCGCGCCGTGGCCCTCGGATGGTGCTTCGACGGGACCGGCATCGCACAAGGGCTGGAAAGCGTCGAACTGCCAGCGTCGGCAGCAAAAAAGCCCCGACCACAGGGGGTCCATGGCCGGGGCGGAAACGCATCCTCTCTTTGGCACGAGGGTTGGATGCGCGCGCAGTATATTTCGGGCCATGACGATTCGAATCGGCGTTAAACGGCCGTTTTTGGTGTCAATTTGAGAATTGCGGTGTCGTCGCGTCGTCCGTCGGCGTTCTGAAAGATTTTTCGATGATGCGGCTGTGTCGTTCACCGTGCTACAGCATCAAAAACGACGCGATGACGGAGGTCGGATTCCGTCCCGTCGGCCCGTCGGCCGGCGCCGCAAGTCGTGTCGCCGGAGCGCGCGCCGCATCCGGCATGCGCTCAGCCCGATTCGCCGGCCGCGTCACGGACCGCCGCGAGAAACCGCGCGACGACGGGCGACGGGGCCGCCGCCGCGCCGTCGAACACGAACTCGATGTCGAAGCGGCTCGCGAGTTCGTCCAGCGCGACGAGCCGGACCGTGCGCGGGCAGGTCGGCGACGCGCTTTCCGGCACGAACGCGCAGCCCATGCCGGCCGCGACGAGGCCGATCAGCGTCGGGATGTCGCTGCCGACCTGCGCGATGCGCGGCGTGAAGCCGGCCTGCTGGCACTGCGTCATCAGGAAGCGGTGGTGCGCGGCGGAACGCTGCGCATCGAACCAGACGAACGGTTCGTTCGCGACGTCGGCCAGCGCGCGCGGTGCGACGAAGCGGCCGCCCGGCGGCGCGGGCATCGCGAGCACGAAGCGGTCGCTCAGTAGCCGCACGCCCGTCAGGTGAGGCGCTTCCTCGCGACGCCACGCCATGATCCCCGCGTCGAGCTGGCCGCGCGTCAGCGCGCTCGCCTGTTCGGCCGACAGCATCGGCGCGATCGACAGTTTCACATCCGGGCACGCATCGCGAAACGCCTTGAGGACGTTCGCGACGATCGGCAGCGGCAGGCAGTTCGGCAGCGCGCCGAGCCGCAGTTCGCCGAGCTGGCCGTCCGCGCTGCGCAACGCGCGCTCGCGGCTGTCCTGCAGCATCGCGAGCAGGCCGGTCGCATCGTGCAGGAAGCTCGTGCCGGCCGCCGTGAGCGTGACGCCGGTCGCGCGACGGACCAGCAGCGGCGTGCCGATCGCATCTTCGAGCTCGCGGATCTGCCTCGACAGCGCGGGCTGCACGATGCCCACCGCGCGGGCGCCGGCCATCACGCTGCCGGCCTGGGCGACGGCGACGAAGTAGCGCAGGTGACGCAGTTCGATCTGGCGCATGCGGTGTCCGGTCGGGTTCGTTGATATGCCTGGCAAGCATAGCAAATGCCATTCGATGGTATTGGAAAGCATGGCGCGCCTGCCGTACGATGACCGTCATTGCCGCATCCGCTTCCTGGCTCGCGAGTCGTGCGAGTTTCCTCAGTTTCCCCTTGCGTTCCGTCCCATGCCGCTTCATATCCCGACGCCTTACATCCGCTCGCAAATCGCGTCCCGCCGGCTCGGCAGGACCATCCGGCTGAAGCTCGACGCGTTGCAGCCGTCGGGCTCGTTCAAGCTGCGCGGCATCGGCGCCGTGTGCGAGGCGCGCCATGCGGCCGGGGCGCGGCGGTTCGTGTCGTCGTCGGGCGGCAACGCGGGCATCGCGGTCGCGTATTGCGGCCGCGAACTCGGCGTGCCGGTGCGCGTCGTCGTGCCGGAAAGCGCGTCGGCCCGGGCGCGCGAACTGATCCGCGTCGAAGGCGCGGAACTCGTCGTGCACGGCGCGAGCTGGGCCGAGGCGAACGCGTTCGCGCAGTCGACGCTCGACGGGCACGATGCATTCGTGCATCCGTTCGACGACCGCGTGCTGTGGCAGGGCCACGCGACGATGATCGACGAGATGGCGGCGGTCGGCCCGAAGCCCGACGCGGTCGTGCTCGCGGTCGGCGGCGGCGGCCTGCTGTGCGGCGTGCTCGAAGGGCTGGCGCGCAACGGCTGGCAAGACGTGCCGGTCGTCGCGGCCGAAACGGCAGGCGCCGACTGCTATGCACGCTCGGTCGCGCAGGGGCGCCCGGTTGAATTGCCGGCCATCGCCAGCATCGCGACGACGCTCGGCGCGAAGCGGCCGTGCGACGCGGCGGTCGAATGGGCGACGCGTCACGCGATCCATCCGGTCGTCGTGTCCGATGCCGACGCGGTGGCCGCGTCGCTGCGGTTTCTCGATGAGCACAGGATCGTCGTCGAGCCGGCGTGCGGCGCTGCACTGGCCGTGCTCGAGCAGCCGGTGCCGGTGCTCGCGTCGGCGTCCGACATCGCGGTGATCGTCTGCGGCGGCGTGACCGCCACCGTCGAGGATCTGCAGACGCTGCGCGCGACGTTGCGGTAGGCGGGGCGCCGGCGAGCCGCGCAGTCGCGGGACGACGGATCGTTTTGCGATTTTCGCGGGGTGACTGCGAGCCTGGGGCATACGTGGCTCACCGTGACGCGTCGACGTTGCCTTTCCGTCAACCCCGCACGGCCAAGTGCGGCCGGCGTACGGCCGGATAGGCAGAAACGACTTCAGGAACGGTGCGCAAGGCGGGCGTGCCGTCGCGCTGCGCCGCATGCGGCCGGGCGCGACGATACGGGAGTGCGATCAGTTCGCGGTGGGGGCGCTCGCGCCGGACGGCGCGGACGATGCGACGGGGTTGTCGGTAGCCGTTGCAGGCGATGCGCTCGACGGCGCCGATGCCGATGCGGGCGCGGATGCTGCCGATGAAGACGCGGGAGCGGCCGATGACGGCGTCGCGGTGGCCGGCGCTGCCGCCGGAGCCGAGGCAGATGCGGGCGCGGAGACCGGCGCGGCCGTCGAACCGGAGGTCGGCGAAGGTGCCGGCGCGGTTGCCGGGCCGGAACCCGGCTTCGGCGCCGAAGCCGGCGCGGCAGCCGAAGCGGGAGCAGGCGCCGATGCAGGCGCCGGGCCGGCAGCCGAAGCCGGCACCGGCCCGGACGCCGCCGCCGGCGCGGCAGCGCGCATCGCGGCGGGCGCCGCGACGGCCGATGCCGCGGCCGGCACGGCATTCGCGCCCGACCCCGGCGTGACACCCGGCACCGAAAGCGGCACGGGCGCCGCGGGCGGCGTCGGCACGACCGGCGTCGTCATCTTCATCGGTTCACCCTGCGGCGTCGGCGCGGGTTCGGGCAGCGGCGCGACGGGCTCCTTCTCGGCGGCCTTCACGGTCGCGCGGTCGCGCCGCGCCGGGTCGATCTTCAGGAAATGGTCGACGAGCGTGAAGAAGCGTTCATAGAACACGCCGGCGGGAATCGTCTCGCTCGCGGTCTTCACGAGCGCATCGTCGCTCGACCCGATCGGCAGCGACAGCGAGCCGAACACGCTCAAGCCGACGCTGGCCGACGTATTCGACTTCTTCAGCGTATAGCGGTCCTGCACCGCGTTCACGTATGCGATGCTCGACGAGCCGTCCGCGGTCGCGTCCGCGCACACGACGTGAAACTCGATCACGACGTGCATGTCGTTGCTCGGCTGGAAATTCTTGCTGCCGTCGACCGCGTCGTTGCGCGACGACGACACCACGTAGCCCTGGCTCAGCAGCGCGCGCCGCGCGGCCTCGCAGGCCGCGTCGGATTTCGAGTGGAACGTATGCGCATACGGGCTGGTGGTCGCGTCGAACTGTTCCTGCTGGTAGATCGGCTTGGGCGGCGACGAGCATGCCGCCAGCACGGTCGCGGCCGCGAGCGCGCACGAAACGGAAAACAGGCGAAATCGGTTGTGCATGGCGTCTTTCAGAAGGCTCGGCGAGAGGTGGCGCAAGGGCGATGCCCGGATGGGCGCACGCGCACATCTCGTATGGCCGGGGCGACATTATAGTTTCGTTTGATGTCGCGGCTCGCTTCAGTCGGCCGGCGCGCCGCGCGCCGCGGCCAGCAATCGCGACGTCAGCGGATGATGTTCGCCGCGCCGCGAGCGGATCGCGTGGATCTCCTCGGTCACGTCGCCCGCGCGCCCGAGCCGCCTGAGCCCGCGCAGCAGCGACGCATCGTTCGCGCCGAGTTCGCTCAGCGGGAACACGCCGAGGCCGCGCGCCGCGAACACGGCCATCAGCGCGCTGTCCTCGAACTCCCCGGCCACGCGCGGCACGATCCGTTCGCTTTCCAGCCACTGGTCGAGGCGGGCGCGCAATGCCGAATGCGCGGTCGGCAGCAGCATGGGCAGCTCGGTCAGGCACTGCGGAAAGCGCTGACGGGCGGCCGGCGTGACGAGCGCCGCGGGCCCGTACCAGTCGACCGGCGAGGCCACGAGCCGCTCGCTCGTCACGCGCAGGTTCGACCCCGACGGCGCGCCCTGGCCGGCCAGCACGAGATCCAGATGATGCAGCGCGAGTTCCGCGAGCAGCGCGTCGTGCTCGCCCTCGTGGCACAGCAGCCGCAGCGTGGGCGTGTCGAGCACCGGGGCCAGGATCGCGTGCGCGGCGAGCTTGGAGATGCCGTCCGCGAGGCCGACCGCGAGCCGCACGGTTGGCCGGCTGGCCGCCGCGCGCACGTCGTCGGGAATCAGCCGGCCCATCTCGAAGATGACTTCCGCGCGCGCGAAGGCGGCCTGCCCGGCGTCGGTCATCGCGACGCCGCGCCCGGCAGGGCGCAGCAACTGGTGCCCGAGCGATTTCTCCAGCTCGCGCACCTGCGCGCTGATCGTCTGCACGGCCATGTCCAGCCGGCCGGCCGCACGCGCGAAACCGCCTTCCTTCACGACGACCCAGAAATAGTACAGATGGCGAAAATTCAGCATCGGAGCACGATATATCGAAAAAAACGAACCTGAAGTCAGATTCTGTCTGATTTTTCCGAAGTACGGAGCGGCATATCATCGGGTTTTCCACTTTCGTATCCGCCCATCCCATGGACTATCTGCTGACGCTTGCCACCGACCCCGCCGTCTGGGCCGCGCTCCTGACGCTCGTCGTGATGGAAGTCGTGCTCGGCATCGACAACCTGATCTTCATCTCGATCCTCAGCAACAAGCTGCCCGAAGCGCAGCGCGCACGCACGCAGCGCCTCGGCATCGCGCTCGCGCTGGTGATGCGCCTCGCGCTGCTCGGCAGCGTCGCGTGGATCGCGAGCCTCACCGAACCCGTGTTCACGCTGTTCGACCATGCGTTCTCGTGGCGCGACATGATCCTGCTGTCGGGCGGCCTGTTCCTCGTGTGGAAGGCGACCACCGAGATCCATCACCACGTGTCGCATGACGGCGACGGCGCGGGCGGGGCCGCCGGCGCGGCCGGCCTGACGATGTGGGCCGCGATCGGCCAGATCGTAATGCTCGACATCGTGTTCTCGATCGACAGCATCGTGACCGCGATCGGCATGACCGAGCACGTCCCGATCATGTTCGTCGCCGTGATCGTCGCCGTGACCGTGATGCTGTTCGCCGCGCAGCCGCTCGCACGCTTCATCGACCGCAACCCGACGATCGTGATGCTCGCGCTGTCGTTCCTGGTCGTGATCGGCATGACGCTGATCGCCGAAGGGTTCGGGTCGCACGTGCCGAAGGGGTACATCTATGCGGCGATGGCCTTCTCGGCGTTCGTCGAGGGCATGAACATGCTCGCGCGGCGCGCGAAGGCGAAGCGGGCCGGGCACGCGACGCGCGACTGACGCGGCACGCGGGATGCCGGCCGCCGCGGCGGCCGGCTCGCGCGCCTCATACGGAATCCGGATGAAATTCGCACGGAAAGGAGAAACGCGATGAAATGTCCTGTCTGCAAGACGCCCGACCTGCTGATGGCCGAGCGCCAGTCGATCGAGATCGACTATTGTCCGACCTGCCGCGGCGTGTGGCTCGATCGCGGCGAACTCGACAAGCTGATCGCCCGCGAAACCGGTGACGCGCCGGTTCGCCGCGACGCCGTGCCGGCGCAACACGATGCGCACGCGCCGCGCGGCCGCGACGACGGCTGGGGGCGCGACGGCCGCTCGCACGACGAGCGTGATCGGCACGACGGCCGGCGTCGCAAGAAGTCGGTGTTCGATCTGTTCGATTTCGATTGAAGCGGCCGTTCGCGTGCCCGAACGCGCGCGGCCCGATGTAAAAAATCCCCGCCCGGCATCGCGCCGGGGCGGGGATTTTTCATGCGCGTCGCGTCAGCACACGCGCCGATGCTTACGCATGGCCGGCCGTCACGTCGATGCGGCGCGGACGCGTTTCCTCGCGGCGCGGAATCGTCAGCGTCAGCACGCCGTCGCGCAGGTTCGCGTCGATCCGCGACGTGTCGAGGTCGGCGCTCAGCACGAACGACCGTGCATAGCGCGTCGCGCGTACTTCCGCGTGCCGCATGCGCAGGCCGGCCGGCGCGTCGAATTGCGTCGCGGCTTCGATCGTCAGCGTATTGTCGTGCACCTTCACGTCGAGGTTGTCGCGCGGCACGCCGGGCAGGTCGGCCCGCAACGTGACGCCGCGCGCGTCCTCGACGATGTCGACGGACGGCGTGATCGCGGGCCGGCGCGCGGCTTCGGCGGCGGCAGCGTGAACGGTGCTCGAGTGGCGTTCGGCCAGGGTCGGGTTCGTGTTCATGTCGGTATCCTGAAGATTACTGAATCGTGATCGCACGCGGCTTCGATGCTTCGCGCCGGCCGACGCGAATCAGCAGGCAGCCGTTTTCGTAGCGGGCGCTGACCTGGTCGGGGTCCGCGTCGCGCGGCAATTCGACCACGCGGCGGAACGCGCCGTGAAAGCGCTCCTGCGCATACGTGCGCACGTCGTCGCCTTCGCGCGGCGCCGGCTTGCGCTCGCCGCTGATCGTCAGCAGATCCTTGTCGATCGACACGTCGAAGTCGCTCGCGGCCATGCCGGGTGCGAACGCGACGATCTCGATCGCATCGTCGGTGGCGCCGACGTTGAGTGCGGGAAACGTGCCGGCGCGCCCCGCACGGATGCCGGACGGGCGTTCGCCGAGCAGGCTCGCCATCTGCCGCTGCACGCGGGCGAATTCGTCGAACAGATCGTAGCCGTGATGGATACCGCTCATGTTGGTCCTCCTGAACAGGGAACGCGGGAGACGTGACCGCGCGACGCCTGCGGCGGGCGCGACGGGGGCTCCACGAGGTCGATAACGGGGGCGGTGCGTTGGATGCGGCACTGCCCGACGACGCTTAATTAGTGGCCGCCGCCGCGCATTTCAAGAGGGCATGGGCAATCCCCGCGTCGACGCATGCGCACGGGATTCGATGCGACAATCGCCGCGGCATATCCGCAGACCAACCACACGGGACAACCATGGACATTCGACGTATCGCGATCGTCGGCGCCGGCGTGATCGGCGCGAGCTGGGCCGCCTTCTACCTGACGCAGGGCTTCGACGTCGTCGCGACCGACCCGGCGCCGCAGGCCGACCAGCGGCTGCGCGACGCGCTCGCCGCCTTCCTCGGCGAGCGGGCCGCCGAACTTGCCGCGCGGCTGTCGTTCGACACCGATCTCGTGCGCGCGCTCGACGGCGTCGACTTCGTGCAGGAGAACGGCCCCGAGCGACTCGACCTGAAGCGCGCGCTCTATCGCCAGATGGACGACGTACTGCCCTCGCACGTGCCGATCGCGTCGAGTTCGTCGGGCCTGAAGATGTCCGAGATCCAGACCGCGTGCGCGAAGCATCCGGAGCGCTGCCTGATCGCGCATCCGTTCAATCCGCCGCACCTGATCCCGCTCGTCGAGCTGGTCGGCGGCGATGCGACGGACCCCGACGTGATCGCGCGCGTGAAGCAGTTCTACGATGCGCTCGGCAAGCAGACGATCGTGCTGAACAAGGAGATGACCGGCCACGTCGCGAACCGGCTCGCGGCCGCGCTGTTCCGCGAGGTGTATCACCTCGTCGGCGAAGGCGTCGTGAGCGTCGCCGACGCGGACAAGGCCGTCGCGTGGGGCCCCGGCCTGCGCTGGGGGCTGATGGGGCAGTGCCTGACCTATCACCTCGGCGGCGGCGCGGGCGGGATCGCGCACTTCCTCGAACACCTGTCGGGGCCGATCGCGAGCTGGTGGGACGACCTCGGCACGCCGTCGTTCGATCCGGAGGTCGATCGCAAGCTGACCGACGAACTGCGCGCGATCCAGGGCGAGCGCTCGATGCAGGCGCTGGCGGCCGAGCGCGACCGGCTGCTCGTCGAGCTGATCGACGCGCGGCGCCGCAGCTTCCTGCCTTGATCCTGGTCCGGTCGTGCACGCGCGGCGGCGTCGGTTATTGCTGCGACGTCCCCTGGCTGGCGGGCGGCACGTGGGCCAGCCACGCGGGGCTCGTGGCCTGCACGAGTTCGCGGTTGCGTGCGCGCGTCGCGGCGTTTGGCGGATAGTTGCCGTCGTTGGTCGGCAGTTCGCCGTCGAGATAGGCCTGCTTGAGCTGCTCGATGACTTCCGCGCGCGTCAGGCCCTGTGCGGGGGCCGACGCGTCGGTCTGGGCAAAGGCGGGGGACAGCAAGGCGGCTGCGGCGGTCGCGACGGCGAATCGCAGGGCGTTGTTCATGGCGGGCTCCGATCAAGGGGACGGGGTAGCGGATGCGCGCGGCGATGTGCGGTGCATTCCGTTGGGTCCCATTGTCGCGAGCGCGTGCTGCGCGGACGATGACGCGTTCCGGGCAACGCTGTCAGGTGCGGGCGCGACCGCGCCCCGTGCGGTGCCGTTACAACTCGGCCGCCGCCGCGATCAGCGTGGCTTCCAGCGCGAGCGTCGAGCGCGACGCGGCCGCCGGGCGGTCGATCACGTATTCGAGTTCGCCGAGCTCCGGCAGCCCCGCGTCGAGCCGCGCGAGCCCGGCCGGGATCACGTAGCCGGCGAACGCGCTGACGCCGAGCCCCGCGCTCGCGGCCGCCCGCAACACCGCGATGCTGCTGCTCACGACGGCGATCCGGTACGGCCGCCCGACGGCTTCGAGCGATTCGAGCACGCGCCGGCGCGACACGCTCGGCTCCGGATGCATCGCGAGCGGCAGCACGGCCTCGTGGCCGGTGATCCGCGAATCGGGGCCGGTGCACCAGTACAGCGGTTCGCTGCGGATCACGCGGCCGCGCCGGCTGCCGGCGATGCGCTTCGCGAACACGAGATCGTGCCGGCCTTCGTCGAGCGCGTCGAACAGGTCGCCGGACAGCCCGGTCGAGATCGCGAGCTCGACGTCCGGGTTGCGCTGCACGAAGCTCGCGAGCGCGGCCGTCAGGTGCGCCGACGCGAAATCCTCCGACATCGCGAGCCGTACCTTGCCCGACAGCGGCGGCCCGCATACCGACGTGACGGCCTCGTCCATCAGTTCGAGAATCCGCACCGCGTAGCGGAACAGCGCGTCGCCGTGCTGCGACAGGTGCACGTTGCGCGTGTCGCGCTCGAACAGCGGCCGGTCGAGCAGCTCCTCGAGGCGGCGGATATGCTGGCTGACGGTCGATTGCGACAGGTTCACGCGCTCGGACGCGGCGGTGAAGCTGCCGGACTGGGCGACGGCGACGAAGCTGCGCAGCAATTCGGGCGGTAACGGACGCATTGCTAAATCCACTGAATCGGTTTCGACAACTTCATAAATGGCCGGATTTTGCGGCGCTAGTATCGGATCACGCGCCCGTGCGGCCTCCGCGAAACGGGGGACACCGGACGCGTAGCCCGTGTCGCGCCGCCGGCTGCATCGATCAGTCTAAGCCATCCGGCGTCCGGCCCGAAACCGCATCATCCCATCGACCCCGAGAACGCGCTCGCACGACGAGCCGCCGGGCCGCGGCGCCCCGCCGCAGGAGACACACAGTCCGCCCGGGATCGGCGTGCGGGCCTGGCTCCCGCACGCGTCAGGCGCCCGTCACGAAGAGACTGGAGACGACTCATGATCATCTATGGAACCGCGCTGCTGGCGTTCTGCCACCTGGCCGGACTGTTTCTCGGCGACCTGCTCGGCAGCGCGATCGGCGTGAAGACCAACGTCGGCGGCGTCGGTATCGCGATGCTGCTGCTGATCTGCCTGCGCCTGTGGCTGCACCGGCGCGGCTGGCTGCCGAAGGAGACCGAAGCGGGCGTCGGCTTCTGGGGGGCGATGTACATCCCGGTCGTCGTCGCGATGGCCGCGAACCAGAACGTCGTCGCCGCGCTCAAGGGCGGGCCGGTCGCGCTGCTGGCCGCCGTCGGCGCGGTCGCGATCTGCGCATGCTGCATCGCGGTGCTCGCGCGCACGGGCCGCGACGACACGGCCTTCGCGGGCGTGCCGCAATTCGAAGAACGGTAACGGAGGCCGCCATGCTGCAGATGCTCGAAAAAACCGTCGCCCACAACGGGCTCGTCGCGTCGTTCGCGCTGGTCGGCCTGATCATGTGGCTGTCGTCGATCGCGTCGCGCAAGCTCACGTTCGGCCGCGTGCACGGCTCGGCGATCGCGATCGTGATCGGCCTCGTGCTCGCCTACGTCGGCGGCGCATTCACCGGAGGCGAGAAGGGGCTGGCCGACGTCAAGCTGTTCGCCGGCATCGGCCTGATGGGCGGCGCGATGCTGCGCGATTTCGCGATCGTCGCGACCGCGTTCGAAGTGCAGCCGACCGAGGCGCGCAAGGCCGGACTCGTCGGCGTCGTGTCGCTGCTGCTCGGCACCGTGCTGCCGTTCATCGTCGGCGCGTGCGTCGCGCGTGCGTTCGGCTATACCGATGCGGTCAGCATGACGACGATCGGCGCGGGCGCCGTCACCTATATCGTCGGGCCCGTCACGGGCGCGGCGATCGGCGCGAGCTCCGACGTGATCGCGCTCAGCATCGCGACGGGGCTCGTGAAGGCGATCATCGTGATGGTCGGCACGCCGGTCGCGGCCAATTTCATGGGGCTGAAGACGCCGCGCTCCGCGATGATCTTCGGCGGGCTGGCCGGCACCGTCAGCGGCGTGAGCGCCGGCCTTGCCGCGACCGATCGCCGGCTGGTGCCGTACGGTGCGCTGGTCGCGACGTTCCATACCGGCGTGGGCTGCCTGCTCGGGCCGTCGGTGCTGTTCTTCACGACGCGCGCGCTGGTCGGCGCGTGAGGCCATGCGAGTGGCCCGTGCGCGGGCCGCATCCATCGCGGCGTCCTCTGAGTCGCATTCGGCAACATCATCAATCGACGGCGGCGCCAGGCTTAGAATGCCGCTGAACCCTCGAAGCGGAGAACTGTTCATGACCGGATGGAATCACGCGCGGCAAGCGCGCGATGCCCGGCTCGCGGCCGGCGCGGCTTACGCGCGGGGCAAGCGGGTCGACGCGCGCGACACCGTCGCGTTGCTCGAAGCGGTGCTGCGGCCGGGCGACCGCGTATGCCTCGAAGGCGACAACCAGAAGCAGGCCGACTTGCTCGCCGTCGCGCTCGCCGACGTCGACAGCGCGAAGATCCACGACCTGCACATGGTGCAGTCGGGCGTCGTGCTGCCCGAGCATCTCGACGTGTTCGAGCGCGGCATCGCGAAGCGGCTCGACTTCGCGTATTCGGGCCCGCAATCGCAGCGCATCGCGAAGCTGCTGTTCGGCGGCAAGATCGCGCTCGGCGCGGTGCATACCTATCTCGAACTGTTCGCCCGCTACTTCATCGATCTCACGCCGCAGGTCGCGCTGATCGCGGCCGTGAGCGCCGACGCCGACGGCAACCTGTACACCGGCCCGAACACCGAGGACACGCCGACCGTCGTCGAGGCGACCGCGTTCAAGGACGGCATCGTGATCGCCCAGGTCGACCGCATCGTCGACAAGGTGCCGCGCGTCGACATCCCGGGCGACCGCGTGCATTTCGTCGTCGAGGCCGGCCGGCCGTTCTACGTGGAGCCGCTGTTCACGCGCGACCCGGCCGCGATCACCGAGACGCAGATCCTGACCGCGATGCTCGCGATCAAGGGCCTCTACGAACCGTACGGGATCAAGCGCCTGAACCACGGGATCGGCTTCAACACGGCCGCGATCGAGCTGCTGCTGCCCACCTACGGCGCGAAGCTCGGGCTGAAGGGCAAGGTCTGCACGCACTGGGCGCTCAATCCGCATCCGACGCTGATCCCCGCGATCGAATCGGGCTGGGTCGAGCAGATCCACTGCTTCGGCTCCGAGGTCGGGATGGACGACTACATCCGTGCGCGCTCCGACGTGTGGTTCACGGGCCCCGACGGGTCGCTGCGCTCGAACCGCGCGTTCTGCCAGACGGCCGGCCTCTATGCGTGCGACATGTTCATCGGCTCGACGCTGCAGATCGACCTGTCCGGCCATTCGTCGACGGTCACGGCCGAGCGGATCGCCGGCTTCGGCGGCGCGCCGAACATGGGCAGCGACGCGCGCGGCCGGCGCCATCCGAGCGAGCCGTGGCTGAAGGCCGGCGCGGAAGCCGACCCGGACACGCCGGCGGCGCTGCGGCGCGGCCGCAAGCTGGTCGTGCAGATCGGCGAGACGTTCGGCGACAAGAACGTGCCGATGTTCGTCGAGAAGCTCGACGCGCTGAAGCTCGCCGACAAGCTGCAGCTCGACCTCGCGCCGATCATGGTCTACGGCGACGACGTCACGCACATCGTCACCGAGGAAGGGATCGCGAACCTGCTGATGTGCCGCGACAAGGACGAACGCGAGCATGCGATCCGCGGCGTCGCCGGCTATACGGACGTGGGCCGCGGCCGCGACCGGAAGCTGGTCGAGCGGCTGCGCGAGCGCGGCGTGATCCGCCGCCCGGAGGATCTCGGCATCGATCCGCTCGACGCCGACCGCCGCTGGCTCGCCGCGCGTTCGATCAAGGATCTCGTGCACTGGTCGGGCGGGCTCTATGCGCCGCCGGCCCGGTTCCGCAACTGGTGAGGAAGAGGGCATGGAACAGTTGAACTACCGCTTCACCGCGCGCGAACGCGCGAAGGGCGAGCAGGCCGCGGCGCTCGTCGGCGTGGTCGCGTCCGGCAACCTCGAGGTGCTCGTCGAGCGTGTGTTGCCGGGCAACGAATGCGAGATCGACATCCGCACCGCGGCCGTCGGCTTCGGCGCGGTGTGGCAGGCCGTTGTGTCGGATTTCGTCGAACGGCGCACGCCGGGCGGCCTGAAGCTGTCGATCAACGACGGCGGCGCGCGGCCCGACATGGTGTCGCTGCGGCTCGCGCAGGCCGTGCGCGCGATCGAGGGGGACGCATGATGAGCGACGCGATCCACGACGCGCCGGCGTTCGTCCCGAACGCGGCGAGCTGGTACGAAGCATCGGCGCGACAGCGCATCGACGGGCTGCTCGACGCGGGCAGTTTCAGCGAATTCCTCGGGCCGGCCGAGCGCGTGACGAGTCCGCACCTGCCGCTGTTCGACCTGCCGCGGCAGTTCGACGACGGGATGGTGGTCGGCCATGGCCGGCTCGACGGCCGGCCGGTGTTCGTCGCCGCGCAGGAAGGCCGCTTCATGGGCGGCGCTTTCGGCGAAGTGCACGGCGCGAAGCTCGCCGGGCTGCTGCGCGCCGCACGCGACGTCGGTAAGCCGGTGCTGATCCTGTTCGATACGGGCGGCGTGCGGCTGCAGGAAGCGAACGCGGGCGAGCTCGCGATCGCCGAGATCATGCGCGCGCTCGTCGACGCGCGTGCGGCCGGCGTGCCGGTGATCGGGCTGATCGGCGGGCGCGCAGGCTGCTACGGCGGCGGCGGGCTGCTCGCCGCGTGCTGTTCGGCGCTCGCGGTGTCGGAACAGGGGCGCATCAGCGTGTCGGGCCCCGAAGTGATCGAGACCAATCGCGGCGTCGAGGAATTCGATTCGAAGGACCGCGCGCTGATCTGGCGCACGATGGGCGGCAAGCACCGGCGGCTGATCGGCGGCGCCGATCGCTACGTGGCCGATACGCCGGACGCGTTTCGCGCGGCCGCGCTCGATCTGATCGGCCGCGCGCCGGCGTTCGATGCGGCGATGCTGCGCGCGGAACAGGCGCGTCTCGAAGCGCGGATCGAACGGTTCGGCGGCTGCGAGGATGCGCTCGACGTGTGGCGTGCGCTCGGCGCCGACAAGCCGGAAGCGATTCCCGGCATGCCCGACGATGCATTCGCGAAGCTCGCCGACCAGTTACAGGAGGCCCGGCATGACGCTCGATGAAGTACTGAACGCGCTGTTTCCCGCCGGCCATTCGATTGCGCGTCATGGCGGCCTGCTCACGGGCCACGCGGAACTGGCCGGTACGCGCGTCGACGTGATCGGTGTGGCCGATCGCTTGCCGTTCGGCATCGACGAGGCGCTGACGCTGGCGTCGCGCGTGCTCGACACGGTCGCGCGCGGCGGCGACACGCCGATCCTCGTGCTCGTCGACAGCGACAGCCAGCGGATGAGCAAGCGCGACGAACTGCTCGGCCTGAACGAAGGGCTGTCGCATCTCGCGAAGTGCCTGATGCACGCGGATCTCGCCGGACACCGGACGGTCGGCGTGCTGTACGGCCACACGGCGGCTGGCGCATTCATCGCGACCGCGCTCGCGACGCGCACGCTGCTCGCGGTGCCGGGCGCCGAGCCGGAGGTGATGGACCTGCCGTCGATGTCGCGCGTGACCAAGCTGCCGATCGACGTGCTGAAGGAGATGGCGCGTTCGACGCCGGTGTTCGCGCCGGGGCTCGACAACCTCGTGAAGATGGGCGCCGTCGACGCCGTGCTCGATCCGACCCGCGCGCTCGACGCGCAGGTCGGCGAATGGCTCGGCAAGCCGGCCGAGCGCGTCGATCGGCGCGCGGCGCGCGGCCGGCCGGTCGCGACCGACGTCGCCGCCCGCGTCGAGGCACTCGCGCGTGCCGCACGCTGAGCTGCCGCTGCGCCGCCACACGCTCGTCACGCTGACGGCGGCCGGGTGGCGCGCGGCCTTTGCCCGCGACCCCGCGCTCGCGGGCGATCCGCTCGTGCGCGCCTGGGCCGAACGCGGCCGGCCGCTGATCGTGCGTCGCGCGTCGCCGGATGAAGCCGACGCCGGCCGCGTGCCGCTCGGCCTGCCGCTGCCGCCGTCGGCGGGCAAGCGGCGCATCGCGCTCAACGTGACTGCCGACGCGCTCGCGACGGTCGGCCCGCTTCCCACATTGACCGACGTGCTCGCCGCCGCGCCCGCGGCCTGGCATGCGCCGCTGCGCGAGCTCGATGCGCTCGGCGCGCGCTGCGGCGTGCAGGGCCGCGTGTTCGGCAGCCTTGCATGGCAGGCGCTGACGGGTGACTCTTACCTGAGCGCATCGTCCGATCTCGACATCGTGTTTCCGCTGCCGGACGCCGCGTCGCTCGCGCCGCTGCTCGACGGTCTCGCGGCGATCGACGCGCGCGCGCCGATGCGCATCGACGGCGAACTGCTGCGCGCCGACGGCGCAGGCGTCAATTGGCGCGAACTGCATGCGCGGTTGCCCGAAGTCGCGGTGAAGACCGCGGTGGCCGTCGAATTGATGCGCGCCGACGCCTTCACCGGGGGCACGCGATGAACGCACGAGCTGCCTGCCGCGTCGCCGCGCCGTCCGATGCCGAGCGCATCGCCGCGCTGGCCGAGCGTAGCCTCGTACTCGAGATCGACACCTATCCGAAGCCGGGCCTCGTCAGTCACGTCGACACCGGCAGTCATACGGACATGGATGCCGCGACGTTCGCGCGCAGCGCCGCCGTGCTGCGGCCGTACTTCGCGGAACTCGTCGACGCCGGCGCACGCGATGCCGACATGGCCGTGCTGCGCAAGATCGGCCTGCGCGCCGAGCACGCGATGCTCGCCGCGACCGGCGGCGTCAATACGCATCGCGGCGCAATCTTCGGGCTCGGGCTGCTGTGCGCGGCCGCCGGCCGGCGCGCGATACCGGGCGCGGCGCCGGACGGGACGACGCTCGGCGCGTTCGTGTCCCGCCGCTGGGGCGTCGAGATCCTTGGCGGCCCGCGTCTGCCGGACAGCCACGGCGAGCGCGCGAGCCGCCGCTACGGTGTCGGCGGTGCGCGTCGCGAGGCGGCCGACGGCTTCCCGACCGTGTACGCGGTCGGCTTGCCCGCGCTGCGCCGCGCCCGGCGCGACCTGCCGGACGATCCGGAAGCCGCGCGGGTCGCCGCATGCTTCGCGCTGATCGCCGCGCTCGACGACACGAATCTGCTGCACCGGGGCGGGCAGGACGGCCTCGATTTCGCCCGCGCGACCGCCCGTGCGTTCGTCGCGCGTGGCGGCGTGCGGGCGCGCGACTGGCGGCTGCGCGCGGCGGCCGCGCATCGGGCGTTCGTCGCGCGCCGGCTGAGCCCCGGCGGGGCAGCCGACCTGCTCGCGATGAGCGTGTTCGTCGATGTGCTCGAAGCCGAAGGGCACGTGCGATGACGCTGGCGATCCTGTGTTCGGGGCAAGGCGCACAGCGCGCCGACATGTTCGACCTGACCGGGGTGGCGCCGCAGGCCGACGCTTTGTTCGCGCATGCGGGCCGGCTGCTCGGCGACGATCCGCGCACGTGGGTCCGGCAGGCCGGGCCCGACGCGCTGACGGAAAACCGCGCCGCGCAGATTCTCTGCACGCTCCACGCGCTCGCGGCGGCTTCACTGCTCGACGCGGTGTGGCCGCGCCGGCGCTGCGTCGCAGGCTACAGCGTCGGCGAGGTCGGCTCGTGGAGTGTCGCGGGGATGATCGACCCGCACGACGCGCTCGATCTGGCCGATGCGCGTGCACGCGCGATGGATGCCGCGAGCGGCGGCGACGAGCGAATGGTGTTCGTGCGCGGCCTGACGCGCACGCAGCTGGCGCGGCTGTGCGACGGTCGCGACGCGGCCATCGCGATCGCGAACCCCGGCGATGCGTTCGTGGTCGCGGGGCGGCACGCCGATGTCGATGCGGTGGCCGACGCCGCGCTGCGAGCCGGTGCGCTGCGCGTCGCGCCCGTCTGCGTGCGGATCGCGTCGCACACGCGCCGGCTCGCGGCGGCCGTGCCGGCATTCCGCGCGACGCTGGCCGCGACGCGCGTGCGCCGGCCGCTGCCCGGCACGCGGCTGTTCTCGGGGATCGACGGCGCGTCGGTGCTCGACGTCGACACGGGCCTCGACAAGCTCGCGCGGCAGATCGCGGAGCCGGTCGAGTGGGCGGCCTGTCTGGCGGCGTGCGTCGAGGCCGGCGCAACCGCGTTTCTCGAACTCGGCCCGGGGCGCGCGCTGGCCGAGATGGCCGGCGGCGCATATCCCGCGCTGCCGGCGCGCAGCCTCGCGGATTTCCGTTCCGTCGACGGCGTGACGAGCTGGCTCGCGCGCGTCGCGGGCGGCTGACCGACGGGTCGAAACCCGGTCGAAACCCGGCTTGAAACCCAGCCGTCGGGCACCGCTTTCGCACGGTGTGTTGCGCCGGCGCAGCAGCGTCGCGGCCGCCTCTTGCCACGCGAATTGGCGTCGCTACAATGGCGCCCGCCATGAGACCAGCCGCCATCCTGCTCGCCGCGTTCTGCTGCGCGACGAGTGTCCACGCCAGCCAGATTCCGTCCGACGCCGCATCGGTCGGCACGTACTTTTCGTATGACAACGCGGCGGTCGACGCGACCGTCGATCTGATCGAACAGGCACAGCGCCGCGTGCTGCTGGCCGGCTACACGCAGGTGTCGCCGGCGGTCGCGAGCGCGCTGCGCGCGGCCCGCGCGCGCGGGATCGAGGTACGCGTCGTGCTGGTGCGCCCGCCGCGCGCGGGCAAGACCAGCGGCGCCGGCTATCTGAAATCCGCTGGCATCGACGTCGCGATCGATTCGCGGCACGGCGGCCCCGCGTCGCGCTTCGTGATCGTCGACGACAGCGTCGCGCTGACGACGCTGTCCGACGGCGCGGCCGAGCGGGCCGACACGGTGAACGTGTTCCGACGCGCGCCCGAACTGGCGCAGTCCTACGCGCAGTCGTTCTGGCGGCTGTACCGGCAGGCCGCCGGCCTCTGACCTTCCTCCGGCGCGTCGCGCGCCGGTTTGACCCGGCTTGCGTCGGTGCGCCCGATGAACCATGCTCGTTGACAGGCGCCGGCGCGGGTTGCGCGCATCCGGCGCAACGGCAGGGAGGCGATCGTGACCGAACCCAGTTTTGCCGATCGCGCCGAGGCCGGCCGCCAGTTGGCCGACGCGTTGCGCGAATACGCGGGGCGCGGCGATGTCGTCGTGCTCGCGCTGCCGCGCGGCGGCGTGCCCGTCGCGTATCCGGTCGCGTGCGCGCTGCGCGCGCCGCTCGACGTGCTGGTCGTGCGCAAGCTCGGCGTGCCGTTCGACCCCGAGCTCGCGATGGGCGCGATCGCGACGGGCGGCGCGACGCATCTGCAACGCTCGACGATCCGCGCGATGGACGTATCGGACGCGCAACTCGCCGACGTGATCGCGCGCGAGACGGCCGAGTTGCATCGCCGCGAAGCGCTGTATCGTGGCGCCGCGCCGCCGCTGGCGGTGGAAGGGCGCATCGCGATCGTCGTCGACGACGGTGTCGCGACCGGCGCATCGATGCGTGTCGCGCTGCAGGCGCTGCGCGAGCGCCACCCGGCGCGCATCGTCGCGGCGGTGCCGGTGGCGCCGGCGGGGGCCGCGCATGCGTTCGACGGTCTGGCCGACGCGTTCGTCGCGGTGTCGCAGCCGCTACGGTTCTTCGGGATCAGCCAGTTCTACGCGCGCTTCGATCAGACGAGCGACGACGAGGTGCGCGCGCTGCTCGACGCCGCGCGCCCCTGACACGGGGTCACGTCCGACGGCTTCGGCGCGGGCGCTGGCGCGGTCGCCGGGCTTCCGCCAGCGCGAACGCGCGCTGCAGCGCCGGATGGACGTTGCCGTGCCAGCGCGGTCCCGTAAACAGCCCGTAGTGATCGCAATCGTCGATGTCGGCGCGATGGCGCTCGTCGGCGCGGAGGCCGCTGCACAGGTCGAGCGCCGCATGCGTCTGGCCGGCGCCCGTGACCGCGTCGCTGGCGCCTTCGACGGTCAGCAGCGCGGCGTCGCGCAGCGCGGCCGGTTCGACGCGCCGGCCGCGCACGCGCCACGCGCCGGTCGCGAGCAGCATGCGCTGGAACACGACGTCGACCGTGTCGAGGAAATAGTCGGCCGGCATGTCGAGCAGCGCGGTGTATTCGCGCAGCGCCCGCCGTGCGTCGGCGAGTCCGGTCATGTCGAAGCGGGAAGCGGCGAGCGCGTAGGTCTCGATCAGTGTCAGGAAGCGTTGCGGATACAGCAGCGCGATCTCGCCCTGTTGCAGATAGGTCGGAAACACGTGGCGACCGTGCCCGGCGAAGCCGGGCGGCACGACGTCGATCAGGTGGCGCCGGCACCAGTCGAGCGAATGGGCGGCGGCCGCGGCGCCGAGCGCGCTCGGGTTCCGGCGCGCATCGATCGGGCCGCCGATCAGCGTGACGCTCGCGGGCGGCGCGAGCCCGCGCGCGGCACGCAGCGCGAGGGCGCCGAGCGCCGGCACGGTCGCCTGGCACACGGCGACGACGTGCAGCGGCCGGGCGTCGCGCTGGAGCATGCCGACGAAGTCGTCGAGCATCGCGACGTACTCGTCGAGCCCGAAACGGCCCGCCGCGAGCGGCACGTCGCGCGCATTGCGCCAGTCGGTCACGCAGACGTCGCCGTCCGCGAGCAGCGTTTCGGCGGTTTCCCGCATCATCACGGCCGCGTGCCCGACGAGCGGCGCGCACAGCAGCACCGTGCGGCGCGCGTCGTCGTGCGCGAAGCGCCGCAGGTCGCAAAACGGCGTGTGCGCGACGACCTGCTCGCCGACGGCGGGCCACGCGAGGTCGAAGCCCGGTGGCGCGGCCTGCGGGCCGAGCAGCGGCTCGAACAGGTCGTCGTAGCACGACGAAGCGGCATGCGGCAGCGACGCCGCGGGCCATGCGTCGAACGCGTACCGCGTCGCCGCGCGCCATGCGCGCATCCATTCCCGCTGCTGCTCGACGACGGCATACCACATGGCGGACCCTGGGGCGGAAGGAGCGTGAATCTGCATTATGGTCACTGTGGCCGGGCAGCGGGAGCCGGATGTGCGGGCGGCTGATCTGCATCACGCGAACGGGCGCGCTAGGCGCCGCCGCGCGACGCTGCTACAGTCGTCGGTCCCATTCCCTCGAAACGGAGCGTTTGCGATGAAGCTGATCGGCATGCTGGATTCCCCGTTCGTACGCCGTGTCGCCATTTCGGCGAAGCTGCTCGACCTGCCGTTCGAACACGAGTCGATCTCGGTGTTCCGTCATCTCGAACGGTTCAGGACGCTCAACCCGGCCGTCAAGGCGCCGACGCTTGTGACCGACGGCGGCGCGACGCTGCTCGACTCGTCGCTGATCGTCGACTATCTCGACCACCTGGCCGCGCCGGAGCGGCGCCTGTTGCCCGACGCCGTCGATGCCCGGCTGCGCGCGCTGGTGCCGATCGGGTTCGCGCTCGCCGCAGCCGAGAAAACCGTGCAGCTCGTCTACGAGCAGGCGCTGCGCCCGTCGGACAGGCAGCATGAGCCATGGATCGAACGCGTGCTGAGCCAGCTCGAAGGCGCGTACGGCGCGCTGGAGCCGCTGGCCGCCGCCACGGACGGCTGGTTCGGCGGCGCACGACCGTTGCAGTCGGACGTGACGGTCGCGGTGGCGTGGCGCTTCACGCAGTTCATGGCGGCCGACTACCCGGTGCTCGCGCGGATCGATCCGGCCCGTTATCCGGCGCTCGCCGCGCATTCCGCGCGCGCCGAAGCGCTGCCGGCCTTCGTCGACACGCCGCTCGCATAGGGCCGGCGCAAGCCCGTTACCGGCGTGAACGGGCCCTCGGCTTCGAAGCGGTCCGCCGGGCGCTCGCAGACCGCTGTCGGCCGCCGCGCGGCCTTGTCCGGCAAGCCGCTGCCGATTGTTCTCGACGGCTGACAAGTGACTTCGCATTCGCGCTGTTTATCCGGCGTCGACCGATCCCTAGAATCCACTCCATCAAATCACGCATTGCCAGATGGAGCCGATGATGAAAGCCCTGATCGAATCGAGCCTGTACCACCCGTCCGTCGTGTTGCCGCTTGCCGCGCTGACGCAACTGATGGTCGAGCGCGATTTCAATCTCGGCCAGGTCGGGCTGATCGTCGCGGCGCGCGGTGCGCAGGCGGCCGTGTCGCGGTCGCGCGCGCTGATCTTCTGCCGTGACTGCGAAGCGCGGGCATGAGCGCGTTCGCGTCGATCGAATGAAAAAAAGCCCGGCCGGCGCAAGCCGGTCGGGCGGGATCGGTTTCGATCGGGCCCCGGCTTCGGCCGGGGCCTTTTTCATTGGGCGACGCTTACGCGCGGGCGGGCGTCGCGACGCCGTAAACCTCCGATTCGTCGTCCTCCTCGCGCAACTGGCGAGCGAGTTGATGCGCTTCGCGGCGCGTCGCGACGGCCGGCGGCGAGCCCTTCAGCGGCTGGCGCGCGGATTCGGCGAGCGCGACGACCGACACGATGCCGATCAACGCGGCGCCCATCATGTAATACGCGGGCATCATCAGGTTGTGCGTCACGTCGACGAGCCACGCGGTCACCAGCGGCGTCGTGCCGCCGAACAGCGACACCGACACGTTGAAGCCGATCGCGAGCGCGCCGTAACGGATCTCGGTCGGGAACAGCGCGGGCAGCGCCGACGGCATCACGCCGGTGAAGCACGACAGCAGCACGCCGAGTATCAGCAGGCCGCCGAACACCGACGCGGTGGTGCCCGCATGGATCAGCAGCAGCGACGGGATCGACAGCACCAGCAGGCCGACGCAGCCGGCGA
The DNA here is from genome assembly GCF_002925705.1 of Burkholderia anthinoferrum. Lineage (NCBI taxonomy): Bacteria > Pseudomonadati > Pseudomonadota > Betaproteobacteria > Burkholderiales > Burkholderiaceae > Burkholderia > Burkholderia anthinoferrum. The sequence goes on along the minus strand of NZ_LFZP01000039.1, from coordinate 575 downwards.
GCATCACCGGCTTGCGGCCGACCTTGTCCGACAGGCGGCCGGCGTACAGCGTCATCGGCATCATCAGCACCATCACGAGCAGCACCAGCACGAGGCTGTGCGATTCGTCGAAGTGCAGCGTCGACGACATGAAGCTCGGCAGGTACGACAGCACCATGTAGTCGGTTACGTTGAAGATCAGCACGAGGCCGACGCACAGCAGCAGCGCGCGCCAGTTGGCGAACAGCGTCTCGCGAAAGCGCGCCTTCGGCACGGCCTTGTCCTGCGCTTCGCGCGCTTCGGCCTGGCGCTTGAACGCGGGCGTTTCCTCGAGCTTCATCCGGATGTAGAGACCGATCAGGCCGAGCGGGCCGGCGATCAGGAACGGCACGCGCCAGCCCCACGACAGCAGCGCTTCCTGCGACAGCGACGCGGTGAGCAGCGCGACGACGCCCGCGCCCAGCACATAGCCGATCAGCGTGCCGAACTCGAGAAAGCTGCCCATGAAGCCGCGGCGCTTGTCGGTCGAGAACTCGGCGATGAAGGTGGCGGCGCCGCCGTATTCGCCGCCGGTCGAGAAGCCCTGCACGAGGCGG